>CATJCP010000162.1 GCA_949737515.1 uncultured Oscillospiraceae bacterium
GTTTCCACCCTGCCGATTCTGTGTATTTACCCGCTGCTGCAGAAATACTTTGTCGGCGGTATCATGATCGGTTCCATCAGGGAATGACCTCCCTATCCCAGCTGTGTTTTGATAAAAACAGCTTCTCAAGACTTGACCTTTAAGCCGCCAAGTGCTACCGTATAGTTAATCTAAATAAACCCGATTGACCGGGAGGAGGTATTTTATGCCCAGGACAGTAACAAGGTTGATGGATGGGTGGGAATTTGCGCTGGAAAGGACTGCAGATAAAACGCTTGAACAGGCCTCGCAGCTGGATTACCGGCCGGTGCTGCTGCCCCATGACTGGTCCGTGGAGTCCCCCTTTGACCAGGGTATCCGCGGTTCCCAGGGATTTCGCGACAGGTTCCGGTGCGGATGGTACCGCAAAGTGCTGGCGCTTCCGGAGAAAAAAGACGGATACCGCTATCTGCTGGACTTTGACGGCGTATTCGAGAACAGCACCGTCTGGGTAAACGGACAGGAGGCAGGGGGCCATCAATATGGCTACAGCCCGTTCCAACTGGATGTCACCAGTCTGGTTCACCAAGGCGAAAACCAACTATATATTAAAGCGGACAACACCGCCCAGCCGGCTGACCGCTGGCTGAGCGCCGCTGGGATATACCGCACCGTCAGATGGATCGAGACAGAGGAAAAGCATCTGGACGAGGGGGAACTGGTTGTACATACGTCTTTGACCGCCGAAGGCGCCCAGGTGCAGGTATGCTGCGGACTGGATGCGCCTGTGCGGGGCACGCTGTCCGGCGGCGGCCAGCGCATTGAGGCTCGAAGTGACAATGGATGCCTGCAGTTTTCTGTTCCATCCCCAAGGCTGTGGAGCGCGGAGCATCCGGAACTATACATACTGACCGTTTCGCTGCTGGACGGGGAGCGGGAGGCGGATCAGCTCGTTCTTTCCATCGGCATCCGGGAAATTCTGTTCGATGTACAGAAGGGGATGCTGGTCAACGGCGAGCCGGTGATCCTCAAAGGAGTATGCCTGCACCAGGATGTAGGCTGCCGCGGCAATGCCTCGAAGCAGGAACTGTGGCGCGAACGGCTGATGGACCTGAAGGAAGCTGGGTGCAACGCGATCCGTCCGGCACATCACATTTTTTCCAGGGAGTTTATGGATCTTTGCGACGAGATGGGCTTTTACGTCTATGAGGAGTGCTTTGACAAGTGGCAGAGCGGTTCCTATGCCCGGTATTTTGACAGCTGCTGGCAGCAGGATGTGGCGGCGATGGTCAAGCGGGACCGCAACCGCCCCAGCGTTGTCATCTGGGGGGTGGGCAACGAGGTGGAGAACCAGGCCCAGCCGTCCATGCTTCGCATCCTGAAGATGCTGCGGGAACATCTGCTGACATTGGATTCCACCCGGCCGGTCAGTGTGGCGATGAACCCGCATTTCAAGCGGGAAAGCGGCGTTGACGCCCGGAAGGTAGAGGATATCCAGCAGTTTGTGGACGAGGTGTCCGACACCGAAATTTATGATATAGAGGAACGGCTCGACGCAATGTCCGGCATTGCCGCGCTGGTAGATATCCTCTGCTGTAATTACCAGGAGCAGTGGTATGACCGCATCCACGCCCGGTTCCCGGATAAGCTGATCCTGGGCACAGAGGTGTATCAATATTTTATGGGACATCCTGACCAGCTGAAAAACCATACCGTCCATATCCCCTCCCTGGTCCCCTTTGAAAAGGACTATGTGATCGGCAGCATGATATGGACCGGCATCGACTACCTGGGGGAATCTATGGGCTATCCCTACAAGGGATGGTGCGGCTCGCTGATGCGTACCACCGGCGACCGCCGCCCCAGCTATTATATGATGAAGAGCTATTGGAATGAGGAACCGCTGGTCCACTTCTCCGTGATGGACTACTCCCTTCAGGACGAAGGGGCTAAGGAGATGTGGGATATCCCCTTCTACGCGGATCATTGGCACTTTCCCCAGCTGCGCAGGGCTGTGGTGCCCTTTATCATTGCCAGCAACTGCGATGAAGTGCGACTCCTTCTCAACGGAACGCTGTACTATCTCCCCAAACCGGCGGACTGTCCCAACCGGCTGATCACAGGCTTTCTGCCCTGGCAGCCCGGTAAGGTGGAGGCAATCGGCCTGCGAGACGGCAAAGAAGTTTGCCGCCATGTCACCGTTACCCCTGGGCCTGCGGCAAAGCTGGCCTTTGAAACGCCTGAGCGGGAAGCCCCCGCACAGGAAGGATATGAGCTGTTGCTCCGTGTGCGGGCCCAGGATATGGAGGGGAATCCCTGCTTCCGTGAAAGCGCGAAGGTCCGCTTCCAGGTGGAGGGCGCTGCCCGCATTCTCGCAGTGGACAACGGCGATCTCAGCGAGAACAGCTCTTATCAGGACGACACGGTACATCTGTACCGCGGCTGCGCCGCTGTGGTAATCCGTTTGGAGGGGAATGCCGGACGTATCAAGGTGGCCGCCAGTGCAGAAGGCCTGCAAAGTGCCGAGGCAGTGGTAATTGTAAAGGGATAACGGCTTTTGAACAGCCTTCCCCAACTTACGTTAAAATAATTAAGGGTGCGGCCCTCTGCGGAACCGCACCCTTAATTGTGTTTTTGGCTGCATCAATCTCTCCGAAACAGGTCTCTGGTGTATACCTTTTCAATGACGTCGTCCAGGCAGTTATCGTAACGATTGGCAATAATGGCGTCGCTTTTTCCCTTAAACTCCTCCAGATCGTTTATCACCTGGCTGCCAAAGAAAGAGGAGCCGTTTTCAAGGGCCGGTTCATAGATGACGACCGCCGCGCCCTTTGCCTGAATCCGCTTCATTACGCCTTGGATGCTGCTCTGCCGGAAATTGTCCGAGTTGCTTTTCATGGTGAGACGGTACACCCCAATGGTTATGGAATGTTCCCCCTTTGCATCCCATTCAGCGCCAGGGGCATACCCCGCCCTTTCCAGCACCCGGTCCGCAATAAAGTCCTTGCGGGTTTGGTTTGAATTCACGATGGCCTGAATCAAATCCTCCGGAATATCCTGATAGTTTGCCAAAAGCTGCTTTGTATCCTTAGGCAGGCAATACCCTCCATATCCGAAGGACGGATTGTTGTAATGGGTACCTATCCTCGGGTCCAGGCATACGCCGTTGATAATATCCTGGGTGCTCAAACCTTTTACTTCGGCATAGGTGTCCAGTTCGTTGAAGTAGGACACGCGGAGGGCGAGGTATGTATTGGCAAAGAGCTTGACGGCCTCCGCCTCGGCGAACCCCATAAATAACGTATCAATGCCAGGCTTTTCCGCCCCCTCCTGGAGCAACTTCGCAAAGGTTTCCGCGCTGGAACGGGACAGCTTATCACAGCCGACAATGATCCGGGAAGGATACAGGTTGTCGTACAGTGCCCTGGATTCCCTGAGAAATTCCGGACTGAACAGGATGCGATCCGTGTGATACTTCTCCCTCACCCGCTCCGTGTATCCCACCGGAACCGTGGACCTGATCACCATGACAGCGGTGGGACTGCTTGCAAGAACCAGCTCGATAACCGCTTCCACTGCGGAGCAATCGAAAAAGTTTTTCTGCGGGTCGTAGTTTGTGGGGGTGGCGATTACAACAAAGTCCGCGTCAAGATAGGCCGCTGCGGCGTCCAGGGTCGCGGTGAGGCGGAGCGGTTTGGAGGCAAGGTATTCTGCAATATAGTCGTCCTGTACTGTCGTTTGGCCGGCATTGATCATTTCAACCTTTTCCGGGACAATGTCCACTGCGGTAACCTGATGATGCTGCGCCAACAGAGCAGATATCGACATCCCGACATAGCCCGTCCCTGCCACTGCTATTTTCATGATGTACACTCTCCTCTTAATAGCTGATCCAATGGAGAAGAAAATTTGCCGGGTATTTGCTTTTAGCTATATTATATGTCTAGTTTACCCCTTTTTTTCGATTTTCGCAACTTATTTTTCGCTGTTTTTTGTCGTTTTTTAGGAAAAAGGAAGGGTTAGAGGGCGCACCGTCTCCAATCCTTCTTGAAAATGTCTTCCCGTCGGATATATAACATATATTTTATGAGAAAATTATAAACATTTATGAAAAGAGTCCCTGGGAGGTTGCCTTTTCCAGCTAAAAGGGAGTATACTAAAATATACTTGCCCGCAGGCCAAAAGGCCCGCGCCTTTCCTGCGGCAAAGACTTGAGAAAAAGAGGTTATTTCCCTATATGAATTTTACCCCATTTATCCAATTGGACCTGACCGAACCCCTTATGCGGGCTGTAGAAGACTTGGGCTTTACCGAAGCCACCGAGATACAGGCACAGAGCATCCCCATTATCCGGGAGGGGCGGGACATGATAGGCCGCTCCCAAACCGGCACGGGAAAAACTCTCGCCTTTGGCATCCCGGCGGTGGAGTCGGTGGATGCGGGCAGCCGAAAGGTCCAGGTCCTGGTGCTGTGTCCCACCCGGGAGCTGGCTATGCAGGCCTGCGCCGAGCTCCGGAAACTTTCCCGGTATCGCCCGGGAGTGCGTCCGGAAGAGGTATACGGCGGCGTATCCATGCAGCGGCAAATTTATGCCCTTCAGACGGGCGCCAATGTTGTCGTGGGCACGCCGGGGCGCATTATGGACCATATGCGCCGGGGCACCCTAAAACTGGACAGCGTGCAGCTGGTGGTGCTGGACGAGGCGGACGAAATGCTGAGCATGGGCTTTAAGGAAGATATTGAGACGATTTTAAAGGAAACCCCCGCCCAGCGGCAGACCGTATTGTTTTCCGCCACCATGCCCCCGGAGATCCTCCGGCTGACACGGGATTTCCAGCACGATCCGGCGATGGTGGAGATCGACAAAAAGCAGCCCTCCGTCAAGGCCATTCGGCAGACATCCTATAATGTCCCCGCCCTGCGGAAAATGGACGCCCTGAACCTGATTCTGCGGTATCATGACCCCAAGTTGGCGATTATCTTCTGCAATACCAAAAAGACGGTGGATGAACTGACAGAATACCTCAACAGCCATGGCTTTGGAGCGGAGGCCCTCCACGGGGATATGAAGCAGCCTCAGCGCACCCAGGTCCTTTCCGGCTTTAAGTCCGCCCGGACCAATCTTCTGGTGGCCACCGATGTTGCCGCCCGCGGAATAGACGTGGAAAATATTGATTTTGTCATTAACTATGACATTCCCCAGGACCCGGAATACTATATCCACCGCATTGGACGGACAGGACGGGCGGGGAAATCCGGAACGGCTATCACCCTGTGCTGCGGTCGGCGGCAGCAATGGCAGATGAACGATGTGGCCAAGATCGCCAAATCCGATGTCAGACAAGCGCCTCTTCCTTCCCCAGAGGAGATACGGAAAGCGGCGCGGGAAAGGCTGCTGGACGAAGCGTCAGCACTGTTGGCTGAGAAAACACGGGAGGGAGGAGACGGCTTTCCCTGTGGAGACCTGGCGGACAGTCTGATCGCCGCTGGGAAGGAACAGGGCGTTTCCGCCAGGGACATTGTGGCCATGCTGCTGGAGCGGCAGGTGCAGCCTCTGGAAAATCTGCCCGATATCCCTCAGGAAGCATATTCCTTCGAAAGGCCTTATGGGCGGACTTCCGCCAAGCCTCTGCCCTCCCAGGCGCGGCGCAGCAGGGCGGATCGGGCCAGGCGGGATGAAAAAATGAGTTACATTCTCCTCAACGTCGGAAAAAATCAACATGTAATGCCGGGAAACATTGTGGGGGCCATTACCCAGTATACTGGTATTTCCGGCAACGAGATAGGCCGGATCGAGCTATTCGATGACCGCTCCCTGGTAGGGGTGCCGTCGGAGAAGACGAGGCAGATACTGGAACAGCTCCGCAGCTTTAAAATATGCGGGCAGAAGGCCAGCGCACAGATGAGCCAAGGCCTTCCCTCAAAGGCCAGGGACAGCCGCAGAGACCGGGAGTACGGCGGCCGCGGCCATTCCCGCGCCCCCCGCAGGGAGCAAGGGCACAGGGATGCCCGCTAGCCCCCTTTAAACCAAAAAACCACATTTGCCGCGCAAAAGTCAATTTTTATGATTTTGCCAGAAGGGAGCTGAACAGAAATGGACCAGACAAACCGGAAAATCAGCAGGATCGCCCGAACAGCGCAGCGATACGTCAATGGCTCCCTGGCTAAGCTGGGGGTAGGGTCGACGGAATACGAATGTCTCCTGTTAATCCGCAAAAACGAGGGAACCACCCAATCCTTTCTGCAGGAACAGCTCCATATCGACAAGGCGGCAGTGGCGCGAATGGTCTCCAACCTGGAAAAAAAGGGGCTGGTGATTCGCAAACGGGATGAACGGGACCGCCGGGCCAATAATATATACAGCACCGAGAAGGCTCTGGAGGTCCGGGCGGATAAGATGGGCGCAGAGTCCATGTTTTATGAATGGCTATTAGAGGGATACTCTGAGGAAGAGCTGGAACCTTTTTTAAGGGTTTTGGATCTTTTGTACGAAAAATCCCGTGAAGAGCGCCTGAAGGATTATGTTCATTTTAAAGCGTGGCTGGCGGAACGGAATGTAGAAAAAAACGAATGCCCTCCTGGGGGAGAGCCTTTACAGTAAACATCCTTTTCATATAAAAGGTGGAGATAGAAGCGGAAAACCGCTTCTATCTCCACCTTTTGCTTATCGCCTCCCAATGGGCTTGCGAAACAGCAGTGCCCGCAGAGAAGGACCGTGAAACGGAACCAACGGATAGAGGTAACTTTTCCCCGAAATGGTTCTGTTGGTGGCCGCCAGTACTGCAATCAGAATGATTCCTCCCACAAAGCCCCACACACCCATGAGCCCAGTCAGCAGGAGCAGCGCCATCCTCAAAAACTTGACGGCATACCCCAGCTCAAAGCTGGGCTGAGTAAAGTTGGCAATGGATACAAATGCCATATAGAGGATAACCTCCGGCACAAACCATCCGGTCTTTACCGCAAAATCCCCCAGGATCAGGGCCGCTACCACTGAAAAGGAGCCGCTTAACATATTGGGGGTGTTTAAGGATGCCAGCTTCAGCCCATCCACGGCAAACTCTATGATAAACAGCTGCAGAAGAATCGGGACCGAATTGGGTTCCTGGACCTGGATAAAGGCGAGCCATTCCGGAATATACTGGGGATGACTGATCAGCAGATACCAAAGGGGTGTAAAGAACAGGGTGAGAAGGAAGATGGAAATCCTGGTCAGCCGCAGGTAGGTCCCCGTCAAGGGCGGAAAGCAGTAGTCGTCAGTTTCCTGGGCAAAGTCCAGCAAACAGGTAGGGAGGATGGCGGCGGCCGGAGAATTATCCACCAGCAAAAGGATTCTCCCCTCCAGAAGGCAGGCTGCCGCCGCGTCAGGGCGTTCCGTATACCGCACCTTGGGAAAGGGATTGTACCATTTCCCCCGGAGCAACCCCTCCGCAAGGCTCTCCTGCCCCATGGTAAGCGCATCCACCCGTAGGCTGTTCAGGCGATCCTCCATGGACCGAACCAGGTTAGTGTCCGCCGAACCATCGATGTAGCAAAGGGCCACATCTGTCTTGGACCGCTTCCCCACGGAAAAATGCCGCACTGTCAGCAGCGGGTCACGGATGCGGCGGCGGATCAGAGCTGTATTGAAGATCAGCGTTTCAGTAAAGCCATCCCTGGCGCCCCGGAGAACCCGGTCATCCTCCGGCTCCTCCGGTCCCCGGGCAGGATAGGTTCTGGCATCAATGAGGATTGCGCCCTGAATTCCCTCCCCTATCATGGCAACCTGACCGGAGAGGACCGCTGTCACCACAGCGGGAATTTTCGGTTCAGCCGCAGCCTCCACATAGGGGATTACCCGTGCCATGGCCTTCTGGATTCCGCCGGAAAAATCCTGCGGCGCGGCTTTCAGAAGGAATTCCATGATCTTTTCCATCACTTCGTCCTTTACAAAGCCGTCCACAAAATAAAAGGAAAGCTTTCCCCCGGCAGATTCCAGCTCCCGGTTTACAACGTCGAAGCTCTCGGCAACCCGGAGCTGCTGTGAAAGAGATTGGTTGTCCTCATGATAGCTGCCGGTTAGGGTTATCTGGCGCATAGCGGTCCCTCCCTGAGAATGGTTCTTTAATGGAAGGATTCCCCTCCGGAACCGCGTTTATACAAGAAAGGGGCGGGGAGGAAACAGCGTTCCACCAGATGCGCCTTTAAATAACTTTTTCCATAATATAATCGTCCATGATAAAGCCGCTGCCAATATCCGCCTCCTGGGTGCGGACGGTCTGGAAGCCCTTGTGCTGGTAGACAGCGATGGAATGGTCGTTGTACTTGTTGACCGTCAGCCAGATGGCGTGAGCTCCCCGCTCTCTGGCCTGCTCCTCCAGGAAACGGAAGATGATGCTGGAATACCCCTTTCCCCGGGCCTCCTTCTTTAAGTACACCTTGCTGAGGAACATCTTTCCATCCTCTATGTTCCACCCGGTATATCCCATGGGCTGTCCGTCCACCTCCAGGACATGGTAGTGATACCCGTGGTTTGCGATTTGGTCCGTCATGGCGCGGAAGGACTGGAACTTGTCCACCATATAGTCGATCTGCTCCTCCGAGATGATCCCCGGGAA
>CATJCP010000163.1 GCA_949737515.1 uncultured Oscillospiraceae bacterium
CGGACTTTTTGGCGGCAGCCTCCTGATAGGCCCTGATTTCGTCCATATTCTCTATCTTGTCCGCCCACTTCTTCAGGTAGGGGTGCTCCGGGGAAATGACCATATAAGTTGCGCCAAAGAGGGTGTCTGGGCGGGTGGTGTAGATCAGCAGCTTGTCCCCTGCGGTGGTGGGGAAGTTGACCTCCGCGCCGGTGGAGCGGCCAATCCAGTTTTTCTGGGAAACCTTCACCTTTTCGATGTAATCCACCTGGTCCAAATCGTCCAGCAGACGCTGGGCATACTCGGTGATTTTCAGCATCCACTGGCTCTTTTCCTTGTGGACAACCTCACTTCCGCACCGCTCGCAGACGCCCCCTACCACTTCCTCGTTGGCCAGGACGCATTTACAGGAGGTACACCAGTTGACTGTCGTCATCTTCTTATAGGCCAGACCCTTTTTAAAGAGCTGGAGGAAGATCCACTGGGTCCATTTATAGTAATCGGGGTCAGTGGTGTCGATCTCCCGGCTCCAGTCAAAGGAAAGGCCCAAGGACTTCATCTGCTGCTTAAAGCGGGCGATGTTCTTTTTGGTGACAATCTCGGGATGGATATGGTTCTTGATGGCATAGTTTTCGGTGGGAAGGCCGAAGGCATCCCACCCTATGGGGAACAGAACATTATATCCCTGGAGGCGGCGTTTCCGCGCCACAATGTCCAGCGCCGTATAGGGGCGCGGATGCCCCACGTGAAGCCCCTGCCCGGAGGGGTAGGGGAATTCAATCAATGCAAAATACTTGGGCTTGGAATAATCGCTGGACGCGGAAAAAGTATTTTCCCTGTCCCAAATCCCCTGCCACTTCTGCTCTGCCTTTTTAAAGTCGTATTTTTCATACTTCATCTGCTTGCCTCATTCCTTTCGGCGCATGACGCGCGGCGCTGCCCCTTTTCCACAGACAGCTTGTTTTGCTTTCTCTATTATGGAACAACTATGTCCGATATGTCAAGGGGGATTCCATCCGCCCACAGCTTGTCCAAGGCGTAATACTGCCGGGATTCCTTGTAAAAGATGTGGACGATGATATCGTTAAAGTCCAGCAGCACCCAGTTGGCGCTCTGGTAGCCTTCAATGCGCCGCGGCTCAATCCCCAGTTCCTTGGACATCATCTCCTCCACATCGTCGCAGAGGGACTGGACATGGGGGATGTTGGATGCGGTGCAGATGATAAAATAATCCGCCAGAGCCGATTGCTCCGCGATGTTGATGGCCCTGATGTCAAGGGCCTTTTTGCTGTCCAGCAGCCTGACAATTTTTCTGGCCTTTTGGACCAGCTCCAATGTTTCCGCCATAAAACGGCCTCCTTTTTATTCAATGCTTTTCGGTTGGCAGCGAATGTCCCAGCAGGGCAAGCTGATTATAGGCCTCCCAGGTGTACCTTCCAATGGGCAGATTCAGCTCCATCAGGTTAGAAATCGAATATTTCACCATGGCCAGCATCCCCTCTTCAATGGAATCCCGGCTGCTTTCCCGCAGTTCCTGGACTCCCGGGTATATCCTGTCCATGGAAATCCCGTCTGCCACAAATACCACCTGCTCCAAGGGGGACATATCCCTCCGGGCCGTAGTGTGGAAGCGGATGGCGTTGAGAATCTCCTCATCCGTTACCCCGCCAGAGCTCTTCAAATATGCGGCGGCGGCAAATCCATGCCAGCACGCCGGCGTCTGCAGGAGGATGGGATCCAGTTCCATTCCCTCCCGGCGGATCAACTCGAGCTGCTTCTCCTCCGGGTCCTCCCGGCAGATGTCGTGAAGCAGCCCCGCAAGCCTTGCCTTTCTGGGGTCAAGGGTTCCGGGGAAAAAGCGCTCCGCCAGCTCCTGAGCCATGTCCGCCACACACCGGCAGTGGAATAGCCGCTTCCGGGAAAGGCGCTCCTTCAGAAGCGGGAGGAACCGGAGACATTCCTCATCCTGTTCCGTCTCTCCCGTCTGGTAGAAGCCGCCTTTCAGGATTGCCTCCGCCTCCTCCTGGGGCATAAGGGCAAAGAGGTACTTTTTGTTCGCCCCCAGGGACACCGCTTTTCGGATCTGAGTGGAGGAGACCTGAAAAACCGGCAGGTCCAAAATCCGGCAGACTGCCCCCAGCTTTTCCAGCTCCACCTTTTTCTTCTCCAGCCGGAGAATGTCGGCGGGTTCCCTGGCTCCCGTGCATATCTGCGCCAGCCTGAAAATCTCCCCGCTGTTTTTCCAGGAGTCGATGGTCAGGAACATATCCGAACCCACAATCAACGTCAGAGAAGCCTTTGGATATTTCTCTTTCAGGGCCTTCAGGGTGTCGACCGTGTAGCTGTTTCCTTCCCGCCTCAGCTCCATGTCGGAAACCTCCAGCTCCGGATAGGGGGCGCAGGCGATCCGGCACAGCTCCAGCCGGTCCTTGCCGGGAAGAAGCTCCCGGGCCTCCTTGTGGGGCGGGATACGGTCCGGGATGACCAGCACCCGGTCCAGCTTTAAGGTCTCCTGGACATATCTGGCCAGCCGGATATGTCCGGTGTGGATCGGGTTAAAGGTCCCGCCCAATATTCCCAGGGAAAGCGGTTTCATTCCCTCTTCTCCTTTCTCCCCCAACATCATTTTCCGGTTTTCTTCAACTGGATTTTCGGGTTTTTCTCGTTCCTGCGGTAGAGGATGAACTTGGTGCCGATCACCTGCACCACCTCCGAATGGGTGGCCTCTGCCAGCTGCTGGGCGGTTTCCCGGGCAAAATCCGGGGCGGTTTCCAGCACCCGCATCTTCACCAGCTCCCTGGCGGTCAGGGCGTCGTCCGCCTGTCGGATCAAATTGTCGTTGATCCCGCCCTTCCCAATCTGTACAATGGCCTCCAGCGCATTGCCCATGGCGCGCAGTTCGGCCCTCTGTTTAGAAGTCAACAAATTTTTCACTTCCCTGTCATCAAAAAGTTATTGTTTCAGAAAACCGGCCAGTTCCTCCCGGAACCGCCTCATGGCCTTTCCCCGGTGGCTGATGGAATCTTTTTCCCCGCCGGACATCTGGGCAAAGCTCCTTTCCCCCACATAGAAGATGGGGTCATAGCCGAAGCCCTCTGTTCCCGCCTTGGAGAATCCGATATACCCCTCGCATTCCCCCCGGCAGGTAAGCTTCCGCCCGTCGGGGAACACGCAGCAGATGGCGCTGACAAACCGCGCTGTCCGCTTCTCCCTGGGTACGCCCTCCAGCCGCTTTAGGACCAGGTCCATCCGGCTGCCGTCACTTGCGCCCGCCCCCAGCAGCTCCGCGCCGTAGCGGGCGGTATACACGCCGGGTTCCCCGTCCAGGGCGTCGACGCACAGGCCGGAATCATCCGCAAAGGCGGCCAGTCCAGTTCTTTCACAGATAGCGGCTGCCTTCAGCAGGGCGTTTTCCTCAAAGCTGGTCCCGGTCTCCTCCACCTCCAGCTCCGGGCAGACCTCCGCCCACGAGACAAGCTCCACAGCAAGCCCCTCCAGCAGGCGGCGGAATTCCTCTAGCTTTCCCTTATTTTTGGTTGCTGCGACTATTTTGAGCATATTTTATTTCTCCTTTGATTCACAACTCGAATTCGATACAGCCCGCCGCCTAACGACGGTTTCCCGCATGAATCACATAAAAATCATCTGCAAACAACCTCTCCCCTGCGCAAAACGGCTCAAAGCTTTCGCGGCACCACCTCTTCAACCTGCCCTCAAACCAATCCTGGCCGCGCCAGCGCTCGAAGTGGATCGCCACGCTCGACAGAATCGACAGTGCGAAGCAAGCGTCCAGCGCCCTATAATGAATGGTTCCGCCTGCCTCCCGGTACCCTTCGGCAATGCCCTGCCGAGAGGCCAGACCGTTTATATTTCCGAATAAATTCGCAAGGTCAAGCATGGGATGCCCCACCCCGAAAAGTGAGAAATCAATGGCAACAAGACCGTCCTTTGTCTCCAGAATATTGGAGGGCGACAGGTCCGCGTGAATGGTCAGAAATTCACCTCGAACCTCCTCCAGCGCTGCTCCCACCGCGTCGCAGGCCCTTTCCATTGCCTTAAAATATGTGAAATCCAGGCCGCAGCCTTCAAGGCTTTGAACCCTTTCCTTGATACGGGCACACTGCCGCCGGTCATAGGCTATAACCGGAAACCCTTCAAATCCCTCTGCACACCGGTGCAAAGAGGCTGCCAGCGCCCCGATTTGACGGCAGCGCTGTGAATGAAGCTCCAGCTTGTCCAGCGATTCCCCATCAATCCACCTGGACACTGACGCCGTGGCGCCGCCTTCCAGCCTTGTAATCAGCTCGCCGGCGCGGTTTTCTATTGGTTCCCGGATGGTCATACCCTGCTTTTTTAAGTGCAGAAGGAATTGAAGCTCTGTTCCGTATACTGCTATGCGGTCCGTTCCTTCATAGATATGCCCTGTTCTGAATCCCTCTACAGGCATATGAATTTGCAACAGATAATCCGTCCCGACGCGAAAGGTCATATTTTCGTTGTGCCGAAGCAGAACTGCCTGCCCGGATCGGATATGATAATGGGACAGGGCTTCCTCTGCATACCGATGCTCCATCCGCTCCTCCATTCCAGTCAGTCCTCCCCTTGTACCGGTGCAAACAGCGCCTCCACAAACTCCCTTGGTTCAAAGGGCTGGAGATCGTCCAGCTGCTCCCCGACACAGATATACTTGATGGGGATCTGGAGCTCCTGCTTGATTCCGATCACCACACCGCCCTTCGCGGTCCCATCCAGCTTGGTCAAAATAATGCCTGTCAGCCCTGCCGCCTCCTTAAAGGTCTGGGCCTGGACCACCGCGTTCTGCCCAGTGGTGGCGTCCAGCACCAGCAGGACCTCCAGGTCCGCGTCCGGGGCCTCCCGGTGGATGACCCTGGAAATCTTGGAGAGCTCGTCCATCAGGTTCTTTTTGTTGTGGAGCCGCCCGGCGGTATCGCAGATCACCACATCCGCTCCCCTGGCCTTTCCCGCGGCAATGGTGTCAAATACCACTGCCGCCGGATCAGAGCCCTCGTTCTGCCGGATCATCTCCACCCCGGCCCGGTCCGCCCAGACCTGGAGTTGGTCTATGGCGGCGGCCCGGAAGGTGTCGGCAGCCCCCAGAAGGACCTTTTTCCCTTCTTCTTTCAGGCTTGCGGCCAGCTTGCCGATGGTGGTGGTCTTTCCCACGCCGTTGACTCCAATGACCAATATGACAGAGGGCTTGGTGGAGATGTGGAGGGATGCGTCCCCGTCCATCATATTGGCGACAATCTCTTTCAGAAGCTCCCTGACTTCACTGCCATCGGAGATTCCCCGCTCCTTTACGCCCTTGCGGAGCCTTTCGCAGATTTCTTCTGCGGTGGATACCCCCACATCGGACATGATCAGCGTTTCCTCCAGCTCTTCAAAAAGCTCCTCGTCAATGGGCCGGAAGGAATTAAAGATCCGCTCCACCTTCTGCATCATGGATTCCTTGGTTTTTCTAAGGCCTTCGCTGATTTTTTGAAAAAATCCCATGCTATCCTCCTGAATCAATTCAATTTATATTTTGTCAGTTGGCCAACGCCATATCCTTGGCCGCTGTCCCCACTTCCAGCTTCAGCAGTTTGGAGACCCCTTCTTCCTGCATGGTGACGCCGTATAGGACGTCGGCCTCCTCCATTGTTCCCCGGCGGTGGGTGATGGAGATGAACTGCGTCCCCTGGGGGCCCCCCAACCGCTTTAAATATTGGGCGTACCGGCTGACATTGACGTCGTCCAGCGCGGCCTCAATCTCATCCAGCAGGCAAAAGGCAGCCGGACGGTATTTTAAAATTGCAAAGTAGATAGCAATGGCCACAAAGGCCTGTTCCCCGCCGGAAAGCAGCCCCAAATTTTTGATGATTTTCCCGGGTGGCTCCACAAATATTTCAATACCGCTGTCCAGCAGATGCTCCGGCTCGGTCAGTTTCAGACTGGCGCTACCCCCGCCGAACAGCTCTACAAAGATTTTAGAAAAGTTGGCGCTGATCCGGGAAAAGCTCTCCGAGAAGGACTGCTCCATCTGCCCGGTCAGCTCCAGGATCATCTTTTCCAGGTTTACTTTGGAGCTTTGCACATCCTCCATCTGGTGTTTGAGGAAAAGATACCGCTCGTTTACCTCTTTATATTCTTCCAGGGCGGACAGGTTCACATTCCCCAAATCCCGGATCTTGTTTTTCAGCTCTGTCAGCTCTCCCTGTGCGGAAACCCTGTTTTCCACCGGCCGGGCCAGCTCCGCCGCCTGGGAGCGGGTGAGCTGGTACTCGTCCCACATGGCCGCCACAATGCGGTCGTACCCCTCCTGAATGGCGTTCTGCTGTTCCTCCAGCCGGACCAGCTCCCTGGACATGGATTCCTTCTGCTCGCTCTGTTCCCTGCTGGCTGCCCGCAGGCGGGTGGTCTCCCCCTCCAGGGCAAGGCGGCGGGAGACATTTTCGGCTATAGCCTTTTCGTCCTCCTGGTTCCGCTGGCTGAATTCCCTGTCCTGTTGTTCCAGGCGGCATATCTCCGCCTCTGCGGCAGTAATGGCCTCCTTCAGCCCCTGTATCTGTTCCCTGGACCGCTCCAGGACGCCGCTCTGGTCGCTTTTCTGCTGGTTCAGCCGCTCTTTCTCCTGCTGGTGGAGCTGTATCTGCCCGGCAATCTGGGTCTCCTCCACCCGCTGCTGGTTTTCCTGGGCGGAGCAGCTGTCGATCTGGCTGCGGAGGGACTGACGCAGTTCCTCGTTGGCCGCCTCCTTTTCCGCTGTCTCTGCCAGCTGGCTGCGGTACCGGAGCAGAATCTGGTCCGCGCTGACGTTCCGGGTGTCCAGCTCCTCAATCCGCATTCTGGCCTCTTTCAGCTCCTGCTGAAGCGCCTGTTCCTGCCGGTCCAGCTGGGCAAGTCCCTGTTGGATCCGCAGCTGCTCCGACTGTCCGCGGATCATATCCTCCCTGGCGATCCGCAGCCTTCCCTCAGCCTCTACCCGGCTCTGCTCCAGCTGCCGGAGCTCCTGCCGCACCGACTCCCCTTCCTGACGGAAGCTCTGGAGCTGGGCGGCCTTTTCCTCCGCCTGCTGCCGAAGGGAGTCCATCTCCACCCTCCGGCTGAGGATCCCTGCGCTGCGCACCACGGAACCGCCGGTAAAGGAACCCCCTGTGTTGATCACCTGGCCGTCCAAGGTGACAATCCGGAAGGAAAACCCGTTTTTCCGGGCAATCTCCGCAGCGCTGTCCAGGTCCTGGACCACTGCCACCCTCCCCAAAAGGGAATCCACCACCCCCCGGTACTGGAGGTCAAACCGCACCAGGTCGCTGCCCAATCCCACAAAGGCGGGTTCCTTCTCCAACCGGGAGAGATCCAGCCGCTTTCCTTTTACGGTGGTCAAGGGCAAAAGGGTGGCCCGGCCCGCGTTTTCCCGCTTCAAGGCGCCGATGGCCCGCTTGGCCACCGCCTCATCCTCCACCACCACATTCTGAATGGAAGCCCCCAGGGCAGTCTCAATGGCCAGCGCACAGTCCCTCCGAACATGGATCAGGTCGGTCACCGCGCCCCTGATCCCCTTTAAAACGCCGCTGCGCGCCTGACGCAGCAGAAACTTGACGCTGTTTTGAAACCCGTCGTGATTCTGTTCCATGGCCTCCAAAAGGGAAGCCTTTTGGTACAGCCCGTCTATCTCCCTCTGGAGGTTTTTTTCCCGCTCTTCCCGCTGCTCCATGGCCTGCTGGCGGGAACCGCGCTTCATCTCAATGGCCGCCAGCACGTTTTGCTGGCTCTCCTCTTGCTGTTTTGCCGCCTTAGCCAGGGCCTCAAACTGGAGTTTCTCATTCTCCATCCGGCGGCGGCTCTCGCCGCAGTCATGGCTTTGCTGCTCCAGCTGCCCCACCCGTTTCCGGGATTCCTCTATCAGAGAGGCTGCCGTGATAGCGTCCGCCTGCACCTGGCTCTGTTCCCCCAGGACTCTCTGCCGCTCCTGGGCCAGCTGGGCCGCCTGATCCAGCGCCTCCTGATCCTGCTGCCGCAGCTTCTCCAGCCTTTGGGCAAATTCCCTCTGGGCCGATTGATTTTCCTCCATTTGGGCGCTGTCCGCCCTGAGAAGCTCCTCCAGCTCCTCCAGCCGCTTTCTCAGCAGGCCGCCGGAGGCCTCCACATGGGAGATGTCCTCCTCCAGCCTGCGGATATCCTGGCGGGCATGATCGATATCGTTGCGCTGCACCGCGCAGCGGGATTTGCTCTCTGCCATTTTTTCCTCCCGCTCCCGGATATCCTGGCGGCACCTGTCCACCCGGGCGGAACACATCTGCATCTGCTGGTACAGGCTGGAAATCTCCTGTTCCAGTTCCTCCGCCCGCGCCTCCAGCGCTCCATATTGGCGGCGGGTAACCTGGATGCGGTTGTCCTGCTCCTCCAGCTTCTGGCGGCTCTCGTTTAAGTCCGAGATCCAAATGGAAAGCTCCAGTGATTTCTTCTGTTCCGAAAGGTTCAGGAAGGCCTTGGCCTTTTCCGCCTGGATCCGCAGAGGCTCCACCCGGCCCTCCAGCTCCGACAGGATATCCGACAGGCGGGAAAGGTTGTCCTCCGCCATGGAAAGCCGCTTTTCTGCCTCTCCCTTCCGGTAGCGGAACTTAGAGATTCCCGCAGCCTCCTCAAAGATCTCCCGGCGTTCCTTGTCCCGGGCGGAGACAATCTCCGCAATACGCCCCTGGCCGATGATGGAATAGCCGTCCCGGCCAAGGCCGGTGTCCATTAAAAGCTCATAAATATCCCGCAGCCGCACCGCCGCGCCGTTGAGCCGGTACTCGCTTTCACCGGAGCGGTAGAGGCGGCGCATAATGGTCACGTCGTCCGCGTCTGCGTCCAGCTGGCGGTCGGTGTTGTCAATGGTAAGGGAAACCTGTGCAAATCCCTGAGGACGGCGGTTTTTGGTCCCTGAGAAGATGACGTCCTCCATTTTGCTGCCCCGGAGGCTCTTGGTGGACTGCTCCCCTAAAACCCATCGCACCGCGTCGCTGATGTTGCTTTTGCCGCTGCCGTTGGGCCCGACAACGACCGTCAGTCCCCGGCCAAAGTCCAGATGGGTCTTGTCCGGGAAGGATTTAAAGCCTTGGATTTCCAGGGATTTGAGCTGCAATTCCATCACTCCTACCTTTTCAGAACACTTTTTATGCCGGCTTTCCACCAAAGAAGGCTCAGGCTGTGGGATAAAGGCGGATTCAGGAATGCTTCAGCTGTATCCTCCCAACCCCCACATTTTCATCCTGAACCATAAAAACGCGCCAGCCCTCCTGCTCCAGCAGCTGAAGATTTTTCCTTTTCTGTCCCAGGGCCTTGGAAATATCTCTGGGATTTACCGCCAGCCTTACCGGCTCTGCCCATCCCTTGGGAAAGTGTTTTTCCAAAACAGCCTGCTCACGGAACAGAAAACGCCTTGCCTCGCACAGCTCCCGGAGGGCAGGATGGTATCCCCCGGCCAGCATCTGCCCCTCTACCTCCCGGCTGGCATGGAGGCCGAAGCGGATCACCGGGATTTCCTTTTCCTCAAAGAAATCCAGCAGCCGGGCCCCTAGGGATACGGTTTCCTCCAAGGGGGGAGGCGCGTAGGCTCCGTTTAAGTACCGTTCCGCCAAAAGGGTCCCCTTCAGGACCACCGTTGGGTATATTCTCACACATTCCGGCTCCAGCTCCGCCAGGCGGGCAGCAGTGTCCAGACAGCTTTCACTGCTCTGGCCGTCCAGACCGGTCATCATCTGGAGCCCCAGGGAAAACCCATGCCGGTGTATCCTTTCAGAGGCATCCTCCACCTGGGAGGCGGTATGCCCCCGAAGATTTCTCCTCAGAACCCTGTCGTCCATGGACTGGGCGCCCAGCTCAATGACTGTAACCCCGTAATTCCCCAACAGCTCCAAAACCTCCTCCCCCACCGCGTCAGGCCGGGTAGAGAGCCGGATACCGGAAAACCGGCCTTCTCCCACAAGGGGAGCGGCGGCCTCCAGGAGAGAAACCATGTATCCCCGTTCAATCGCCGTAAAGCTTCCGCCAAAAAAGGCGATCTCCGCCTGGGCTGCCCTTTCTCCCAGGCGGTCCAGAGCCTCCCGGCAGATCCACCGCACCTCCTCCGGGGAAGGAGGATGCTGCTGGCCGGAGATGGTCCTTTGGTTGCAGAAGCTGCATTGGTTGGGGCATCCCAAATGGGGGACAAAAAAGGCCACGTTGGCATGTCTGTCCCCTCTGCTCATTCCCCCATCAGCTCCAGAGCCTCCCGGGCCGCCATCTGCTCAGCCTCCTTTTTGCTGCGGCCAGCGCCTGTGCCGATGACATTGCTGTTGAGGTGTACTTCCACCTTAAACCGCTTGTCGTGGTCAGGTCCGCTTTCATCCACCAGGACATAGCTGACCTGCTCCTCCGGATTCTTCTGGATGATCTCCTGGAGGGTGGTCTTATAGTCCTTGTAGACCCTGCTCCCGTGGTTGTCCAGTTCCGGCTTGACAAAGGGCAGGACAAATTCGGCGGCGGCTTCCATTCCGGAATCCAGGTAGATGGCGGCGATCAGCGCCTCAAAAGCGTCGGCGAGAATGGAGGGACGCAGCCTTCCGCCCATCTGCTCCTCTCCCTTTCCCAGCACTAGATAATCCCCCAGGCCAATGGAACGGGCAAACTGACAAAGGGACTTTTCACAAACCAGGGAGGCACGGATCTTGGTCAGTTCCCCTTCCGGCAGATGGGAGTAGTGGCGGAAAATATAATCGGAGACAACAATAGAAAGCACTGCATCCCCTAAAAATTCCTGTCTTTCGTTGCAGACCACACCTCTCTTTACCTCGTTGGCGTAGGAGGAATGGGTCAGAGCAGTGGAGAGGAATTTTCTGTTTTGAAAGGAATGTCCGATCTTCTGTTCCAGCTGGGACAAATCCCCGTTGTTTGACGGCATGGCTTTTCCTGCCTCCTTCTTACTTAAACTTACATTTATAACAATCCAACAATCCTCGGCAACATTGCCCCAAAACAGCCCGCATCCCTCACTTCCCCCGCATGGAGGCAACCGCCTTAGCCATCTCCTCCACCACATTTTGCTGGGTGCACTGGGCCGCCTGACGTATGGCGTTTTTAAAGGCCTTGGCGTCGGAGCTTCCGTGGGCCTTGATCACCAGGCCTGCGGCCCCCAAAAGCGGCGCGCCGCCGTATTCCTTATAGTCCATCTGTTTTCTAAAAGCGCCTATCTGCTTTTTCACGCCCAGGGCAGAGAGCATGGAAACCGGCCCCGCCGTAAACATTGACTTGATCTCGCCGCTGATAAACTTGCCCATGCCCTCGGTCAGCTTTAAGATGACATTTCCCGTAAACCCATCCGCAACCGCCACATCACAGCCCCCTAGTGGGATCTCCCGTGGCTCAATGTTCCCGATAAAGTTGACAGGCGCGTCCTGCAGAAGGGGGTAGGCGTCCAGCTGCAGCTGAGTCCCCTTGGTCTCCTCCGCCCCGATGTTCACCAGCCCAACCCTGGGAGACGGAATGCCGAAAAACTTCTGCATATAAATACTCCCCATAATCGCGAACTGCTGGAGCATCTCCGGACGGCAGTCGGAATTGGCCCCCGCGTCAGCCAACAGGTAGCAGCCCCCCTTGCAGGGAATGACGCTGCCGATGGTCACCCGCTTAATACCCTTGATCCGCTTTACCAGAAAGGTAGCGCCCACCACCAATGCGCCTGTGCTCCCCGCCGAGACAAAGGCTTCCCCTTTCCCCTCGGCCAGCAGGCGGCAGCCCACGGCCATGGAGCTGTCGGAAAATTCCTTTAACAGGGCAGTGGGCTCGGTGTGGATATCCATCACCTGCCCCGCATGGCATATCTCCATATGGTCCAGAGGGATGTTCTGTTCCGCCGCCGCCTTTTCGATGGCGGTTCTGTCCCCAGTCAGGAGGATCTCCACCCCATCCAGCTCTGTAACCGCCAGACGGCAGCCCTTCAGAACCTCTGCTGGGGCGTTGTCCCCTCCAAACGCGTCCACAATGATCTTCATTCCCTCTGCCCTTCCTTTCCCAACGGTGTATCGTCCAATTTCTCCAGGAGATTCTCCAGACCGCATACAGGTACCTCTCCCGCCTGCCCCAGGCAAGCCTCAAGGGATTCCATGGCCCTCTGGGCCATGAGGAGATAGCGTTTGGACTTGTCCCGTACCCGTTCCTCCAAAGGCGGCAGGACGCCCATATTGCTCCCCATGGGCTGGAAGTCCTTTACAGAGGGATCACTGATATACCCTGCCAGGGCCCCCAGCATGGTATCCCGGGGAAGGCGGACCGGTTCCTTTCCCTCCATAAGCCTGGCCAGGTTCATCCCGGCCAAAATTCCGGAGGCGGCGGACTCAATATAGCCCTCCACCCCTGTGACCTGCCCAGCGAAGAAAATGCGGGGATCTTCCCTCAGCTGAAAGGAGCGGTCCAGCAGCCGGGGGCTGTCCAAAAAGGTGTTCCGGTGCATCACCCCATAGCGGACAAACTCCGCCCTCTCCAGCCCTGGGATCATGGAAAACACCCTCTTTTGCTCCCCGAACTTCAGGTTGGTCTGGAATCCCACCAGGTTGTAAAGGGTTCCCTCCCGGTTTTCCCGCCGCAGCTGCACCACTGCCCAGGGACGGCGGCCTGTGCGGGGGTCGGTCAACCCCACCGGCTTTAAGGGACCATAGCGGATGGTATCCGCCCCCCGCCGGGCCATTACCTCAATGGGCATACACCCCTCGTACACAGAGGGGGGCTGCTCCCTGTGGTCAAAGTCATGAAGGGGCGCGGACTCCGCCTTTACCAAGGCTTCGTAAAAGGCCTCATATTCCTCCCTGGCAAAGGGGCAGTTGATGTAGTCGTCCTCCCCACGGCCATACCGGGCTGCAAAAAATACCCGATCCTGGTCAATGGAGTCAAAGGAGACAATGGGGGCAGCGGCGTCATAAAAGCTGAGATACCCCTTTCCCAGCCTGCGGGCAATGTCCTCCGCCAACGCGTCGGAGGTGAGGGGGCCGGTGGCCACGATCCCGTATCCCTTTTCCGGCAGGGCGGCAGCCTCCTCCGAAACCACCTCAATGTTGGGATGGTTCCGGATTTGCTCTGTCACCGCGTCGGAAAAGCGGTACCGGTCTACCGCCAGGGCGCCCCCTGCCGCCACACTGGTCTCCACAGCACACCGCACCACCAGGGAGCCCATCCGGGCCATTTCGTGCTTCAACAACCCGGCGGCAGAACCAAGGCGGGAGGCCTTCAAGGAATTGGAGCAGACCAGCTCGGCAAAGCCGGGATAGGTGTGGGCGGGGCTGTACCTTTGGGGCTTCATCTCCCACAGCCGGACCTGTATTCCCCGGCAGGCCAGCTGCCAGGCCGCCTCGCAGCCTGCCAGGCCGGCGCCCAGCACCCATGCGGTTTTTTCGTTTTTGTCTCCGGTCATGAGCCCTTCAAGCTCCTTTCATAGCCGCACCCCTCTTTGGCACAGTACAGCTTGGCGCTGCGTCCCTTTTTGTGGAACATGGTTGCGCCGCACTTGGGGCAGGGTTCCGCCACCGGTTCGTCCCAGGTCATAAAGCTGCACTCCGGGTACTTTTCGCACCCGTAGAAGGATTTCCCATTCTTCGAGCGTTTCACCAGCATTTTGCCGCCGCACACCGGACAGCAGCCGTCGGTCTTTTTGACGATCTTCTTGGTGTTTTTGCACTCCGGGAACCCGGGACAGGCCAGGAACTTTCCAAACCGTCCGGACTTTACCACCATCTTGCGCCCGCACAGCTCGCATACCTCGTCGGTCTCCTCCTCCGGCAGCTTGATCTTGGTGCCGTCGTCCAGCTCCTTCTGGGCCTTTTCCAGGGTCTTGGCAAAGTCCTTATAGAAGGAGTCCAGGGTCTTCACCCAGTTCTGGTTCCCCTCCTCCACTTTGTCCAGGTCCTTCTCCATTTTGGCGGTAAAGCTGACGTCCACAATGTTTTTAAAGTTGTCGGAGATCAGTTGGTTGACCACCTCCCCCAGGTAGGTGGGCTTCAGGGCCTTCTGCTCCCGCTCCACATACTCTCTCTGAAGGATCAGGGAAATGGTGGGGGCATAGGTGCTGGGCCGCCCGATGCCGTTTTCCTCTAAAGCCTTGATGAGGGAGGCCTCGGTGTACCGGGCAGGAGGCTGGGTGTAGTGCTGGGCGGGGTCGATGGAACGGACCTTCAGGGGATCTCCCTTCTGAATGGGTGGGAGCATTCCGCTCTCCTCTTCCGCCTCATCCTTGCCCTCCTCGTAGAGGACCGTATAGCCTTCAAACTTGACCGAATACCCGGAGGCCTTAAAGTTGTACTCCCCGGCGTCAATATCCGCGCTGACCGTGTCCAGGAGGGCGGGGGCCATCTGGCTGGCGATAAACCGCTCCCACACCAGCTTGTAGAGCTTAAATTGGTCAGCAGTCAGGCTGTTTTTCACCTTGTCAGGGGAAAGGTCCGGCATGGTGGGGCGGATGGCCTCATGGGCATCCTGGGCGCCGCTCTTGGCTTTATAGACCTTTGGGGAGGAGGGAAGGTAGTTCTTTCCATACTTTCCCTCAATGTACACGGCGGCCTGCTGCTGGGCCTCCGCTGAGATTCTCAGGGAGTCGGTCCTCATATAGGTGATCAATCCCACTGCGCCCATTCCCTCAATTTCCACCCCTTCATAAAGCTCCTGGGCGGCCTTCATGGTCCGCCGCGCCTGGAAGCCCAGTTTTCTGGACGCCTCCTGCTGGAGGGTGGAGGTGGTAAAGGGGGGAGCGGGGGATTTCTTCCGCACCCCTTTTTTTACGTTGGCGACTACAAAGTCCTTCCCCTGGAGGGCTTCCAGCACCTGGTTGACCTCCTGCTCGTTGTGCAGGTCCATCTTCACGCCATCCTTGCCATAGAAGTGGGCGACAAAGTTTTTCCGAGAGCTTTTCCCGGTGACTTTTGCGTCAATGGTCCAATACTCCTCCGGCGTAAAGGCGCGGATTTCCTGTTCCCGGTTTACCACCAGGCTCAAAGCCACCGATTGTACCCGGCCGGCGGAAAGCCCCCTTTTAATCTTTTTCCAAAGGAGGGGGCTCAGCTTATATCCCACAATCCGGTCCAGGATCCGGCGGGCCTGCTGGGCGTTTACCAGGTCCAGATTGATCTGGCGGGGATGGGCCATGCCATAGGCGACGCCCGTCTTGGTGATCTCGTTAAAGGTAATGCGGCTGGCCTTTTCCACATCCAGGTTCAAAAGGTAGGCCAGGTGCCAGGAGATGGCCTCTCCCTCCCGATCGGGGTCGGTTGCCAGAAAGACCTCGTCCGCCTTCTTGGCGGCGGTCTTCAGCTCCCGCACGATCTTTTCCTTGCCCCGCATGGGGATATACTGGGGCAGAAAGTTGTTTTCCACATCCACCCCAAGCTTACTTTTGGGCAGGTCCCGGACATGGCCCATGGACGCGATCACCTCGTAACCGCTGCCGAGATATTTTTTGATTGTCTTCGCCTTGGCGGGCGATTCCACAATCACGAGCTTTGACATTTGTATCACCTGTAATTCCTTATATTCACGGTATGGGATAAAACCTCTGACCCGTTTCAGGCGGGTACGAAAATTTTCCCATCGGTTCTTTCTATTCTAACGCCTTTTTTAATAAATATGCAAGTATTTTTTCCGTCAAGTGGGAAATAATACCCCCTAAAAGGCCAAAATTCCCTATTATTCACTGAAATTTTATACTCTGCCCCTAAAGCGCCCCAAGGTCTCCCAACGCCCAATCCTGATGGGAGGCTATATCAGCTTCCCCTTTCCGGCATATCTTCCGCCGGGCATAGCGTAAGCCCAGCCGCCCACCTCCAGTCCAGTCAGAGCCTGCATCAGTTCCCCGATCTCCAGCCCCGACGCCTGGGCAAGCTGCTCTGGGTACGCGCCGCCGGCGTTTAAATGTGGGAGCAGCCTTTGCTCCAGCTCCCCCAATTCCTCCTGAGGCGTTTGAGAAGCAGGGAAAGCCTCCAAAGGCTCCTTTGCCGCAGCCGTCCTTTTAGCCGGCCTTGGCTGGGGGAAACGCATCGCGGGCTTTTCATAATCCTCAAGGATGTGCTGGGCGCAGGCCACCGGAACCGCCCCCTGCCGCAGCAGCTCCACCGCCCATTTTCCGGCGGAGGTGGAGATATCCCACGGCACGACAAAGATATCCCTTCCCTGCTCCAGGCCGTGGTGAAAGGTGATAGAGGTGCCGCTCCGCTCCCTGCCCTCCACCAATACCACTCCCTGGGCCATGCCGGAAATCAAGCGGTTGCGGGTTCGAAAAGAGGTCTTTCGGTCCACAGATGTGTAAGGGGGCCACTCACTGACAACCGCCCCGCCGTTTTGCAGAATGTGATGCCAAAGGAATTCGTTCTCCGGCGGAGATATGGTTTCCAGCCCGCAGGGCATTACGGCAACGGTACGCCCTTTCCCAGCAATTGCCCCCATATGGCAGGAGGAATCAATTCCCAGCGCCAGTCCGCTGACAACCACTGCCCCGGCCTCCGCCAGGCCCCGGGCAATGGTCCAAGCGGTCCGCAGCCCAGAGGAGGAGCAATTCCGCGTCCCCACCATGGCAATGGAATAGGGCGCGTCATTGAGAGCCTGAAGATCCCCCAAAATAAAGAGCGCTGCCGGCATAGCATAGATATTGCGCAGATGGTTGGGATATTCCCTATCCTCCGGCGTGACGATGCGGCAGCCCAGATTTTCACAGGCGGACAGCATCTCCTCAATCCCAGCAATATCGGGACGGTGAAGGCGCTGGATTTCCTGGAAGGTGATCCCCTCCACCTGGCTCCACAGCTTTTCTCCACCCCGGAAGAAGTCGATGGCGGTATCGGCCAGCTCCATAGCGCTGTTGACCTGATTGCTGCCCACACCAAACGCCTGCTGGAGGGCAAGCCAGTATTTAATGGAACGCAGTTCTGCCATAATCGCAAAAACCTCCTCTGCAAAGGGCTGAAATCCTCCGGGCTTCTCTACCGCCTGCGGGTCATCTCCCAAATGCAAACCGCGGCGGCGGCAGCGGCGTTGAGGGACTGGGCCCGGCCTGCCATGGGAATGATCACCGACCGGCCGCAGGCATCTATCGTTTCCTGGGTCAGGCCGCTGCCCTCGTTGCCGATGGCGATACAGCTCCCCGGCCCCAGGGGAATACTGGTGATATCCTCGGCGGAGGAGGTCAGGGCAGCCGCAAAGGTCCGTATCCCCTTTTCCTTCAGCAGCTCCGCCCCCTCGGCGCCGCTTCCAACAAGTTTGACAGGAGTTCGAAGCACGCTGCCCATCCCTGCCCGCAAAACCTTTGGGCTGAACCGGTCAGGGCAGTCCCGGGTCATCACCAACCCGCTGACCCCAAAGGCCTCGGCGGTGCGGATGATGGTGCCCAGATTGCCGGGATCCTGGAGAGAACAGAGAAGCAGATAAACCCCATCCCGGCTGACAGAAAAATCCATCTCCGGCATGGGACAGATGCAAAAAATCCCCTGAGAGGACTCTGTGCCGCTGATCTTCCCGGCAACCTGCCGGGAAATCAGCGCAGACCGTTGGGCGGCCTGGAGAACCTGGGCCGCCTGAGGATATTTCTCCAGTGCGTCGGCCGTGGCAAAGGCGGCTATGGGCCGGACGCCGTTGCGCACCGCGTCTCCAGCCAGCCTGGCCCCCTCCAAAAGGAACCTGCCCGACTCCCTCCGGGCACGGGCCGATTCTCCCAGCCTGACCATTTCCTTTACCAAGGGGTTATCCCTTGAACGGATCTCCTCCAACATTCAGTCCTCCCTATTATAAACACTTCTCATGTGATGCAAATAGGGGCCGCCGCGAAATGATTGGAAATCATTAGGCAGCAGCCCCAAAAAGGACCATCACATAAACCGCCCAATGTTACAGGGCAGCCTTAGCCTTCTCGGTCAAGGCGGTGAAAGCGGCGGCGTCATGGATGGCAATCTCAGACAACATCTTTCTATTAAGGGTTACGCCAGCCTTTTTCAAGCCGTTCATAAAAGTAGAATAATTCATGCCGTTCATCTTGCATGCGGCGGAAATACGGGTGATCCAAAGGCTTCTGAAATTTCTCTTCTTCTGCTTGCGTCCAATATAGGCATACTGCCCAGACTTCATAACCGCTTCCTTGGCAACGCGGAACAGCTTGCTCTTTGCGCCATAGTAGCCCTTTGCCAGCTTCAGGACCTTTTTCCTTCTTTTGCGGGTCATCATTGCCCCTTTTATACGAGCCATCTATCTTATACCTCCATTGTTCGGGATTCGTCCGATGAATCTAATCTGTCTGCAATCCGGCTGTCCGATCCCTTCGGCAGCCCGGTGCGTTTTACTTGTAGGGGATCAGCACCTTGATGATCGGCGCATTGGTCTTGTCGGCAAAGGTGCCCTTGCGGAGAAGCCTCTTGCGCTTGGTGGACTTTTTGTTCAAAATATGGCTTTTGTACGCATGGGCGCGTTTCACTTTTCCATTTTTGGTGAGATTAAAGCGCTTTTTCGCGCCGCTGTGGGTTTTAATCTTTGGCATTGTGGGATTTCCTCCTTGTTTACTTTACGGCTTTAGCCGAAAGGATAACAGTCATACTGCGTCCTTCCATTTTCGGCGCTTTGTCCATTGTCCCGTATTCCGAGCAGGCGTCTACAAAACGGGAAATCAACGTCTGGCCCAATTCCGGGTGCGCCATCTCGCGGCCTCTGAACCTTACGGACACCTTTACCTTATCGCCGCCCTTTAAAAACTTAATGGCGTTGTTGACTTTTGTATCAAAGTCATGTACGTCAATATTCAGCGACAGGCGTACCTCTTTGGTATCAATGACCTTTTGATTTTTCCTTGCCTCTTTTTCGCGCTTGGCTTTTTCAAAACGGAACTTGCCGTAGTCCATGATCCGGCATACCGGGGGAACTGCCTGGGGAGCGATTTTTACCAAATCGAGATTCCGTTCCAGCGCCAGCTTCATGGCGTCCTTGGAACTCATGATGCCCAGCTGCGTTCCGTCGTCGCCGACGACCCGAATTTCCCTGTCCCTGATTTCCTCGTTAATCTGTAGTTCCTTATTGCTAATGGGAAAGCACCTCCATTGCGTAATAGCGTTATGCATCGGTTTCCGCTGTGAAAACTCTGCCCGGCAGCATTGCTGTACCCAACACTCCAACAAAATAAGGGTGCAGGCACTCCAGCCCACACCCAATACAAGTCTTATCCCCCGTCATCTGCGGGGAAATCTCCCGTATTGACCGTGCCGTCCGCAGCAAAGGGAGGCAGGTGAGAACCGAAAAGCCGTTCTGCTTTGTTTTCTAATTGAGTATAGCAGATTGGGATATCGTTGTCAATGCTTTTGGAGAAAAGTTTTCGCCGTAAAGGGAATCCCTGATCAATGGAAGACAAAAACCGGGCCTAAAAACCCGTATACGCAGGCTTTTCAGGTCCGGTTTTTGTACAATTTTAGTCAGAGATCCGTTTAGAAAACATTCATTTTCTGTGGAACTGTATGATTTCTCCCGCCTTGGTGGGGACCGTCAAACGGGAAACGCTTACCTCATAGGGAGCGCCCTCCCCAACCTGGATCAAAGTCTTTTCCCAAGGCAGATCTATTGTCAGTTCCCGCCCCTTTTCGCTTTCCACCTGCACAAAGTCCACCGCGTCATTGGTAATGGAGGAGGAAACCAAAAACGCACCGTAAGCCCTCAGGTTGGTAAAACGGGCGTCCCTCCCTTTAGGCCAGGCGGGGAAAATGCGCAGAATATCCTCATGGCTTTGCAGCATCATCTCATTGATGCCGTTGGGTACGCCGTTTGCGTCTTCAATTCCGCCGCCGCCGTGCCAGATATATTTATTGGGCATGGCGCGCAGAACGCATTGTTCGATCAGCTTGTCATAAAGAAGCTGGGGGTCCCGGCCCACTCTGGCGCACATAACGGTGTATTCGCAGAAAGCGTTTCCGTTGTCAAAAATATCCTTTTGTACCACTGTATTTCTGGCAATTTCCAGCAGCTCCGCCTCTGATTCCAGCCCGACGCAGTTAAACGGATAGATAAACTTGATGGAGGAACCGTTCGCACGATCCCGCCAGGCATAGCTGTCCTCGTTAAAGCGGAATACCTTCTGGCCGTTTCGTTCAAATACCGGGAAGGCGGCAAGATGGTCCAGAATATGTTGCCATTTTTCCCGTTTTTCCTCATCCAGACCCAATTCAAGGCTCATCTGGAGAATCCCCTTCATCACCATCCGTACCAGCCCTAAGCCATGGGTGTTATTTTTTTCTCCCGTATCCCTCCAGTATTCTTCATGGAGGGAATCGCCGACCACACTGTAACGGTTCTGTTCCGGTTCCCAAAGCAGGTCTGCTTCCCAGAAATCTGCAACTTCCCGGACAAATGGGTATGCTTTTTGCCCCCATTCCTCGGCGCGGGTGGAAAAATAGTGCATAAAGATATTGCAGCAGCAGTAGGCGGCATTGGTTTTCTGATGATGGAAGATAGAGGAGCACACCGTTCCCCAAGGGCCGATTTCCACCGGCAGGCAGATGCCGGGCCGGTGGAATTTCTCCCTGGCGTACAGCCTTCCCACAGGAATAATGTCCAGCAGAGGTTCCAGGTAAGAGGTAATAAGCTCCTGGCGGTTGGAGCTGTACAGGCAGAAAAACGGGGACTGGTAGTTATAATTCAGCGTATACGATCCCGTCCATTTTGAACGGTCTGTCGTAATCCACGGCCCGAACAATCCGGGGGGTACTTTTCCCGCCCTGGTGGCAGAAGCTAGAATATATAGGGACGCATAATAAAAACTGTCCAAAGTATCATTTCCGGTTTCTACAATCGATTTGC
>CATJCP010000164.1 GCA_949737515.1 uncultured Oscillospiraceae bacterium
GCAATTCAAAGACTTCCTCCTTGGCCAGCCCTCCGATGCGTGCTTCCTCCACTGCGCTGGAGAGGTGGTTTTCCACCCGCCGGAGATGCTCTTCCCGCATGAGCTGGGGATTGCGCGGGGCAACATAGCTCCCCTTCCCCGCCACAGTTACAATAAATCCCGCCCGTTCCAGCTCCTCATAGGCCCTCTTGGTGGTAATAACGCTGATCCGCAGCTCCTTGGCAAGCAGCCGGATGCTGGGAAGGGGTTCTTCACCTTTCAGCTGGCCAGCCAGGATCTTCGACTTGACCTGATCCACAATCTGTTCATAAATCGGCCGGCCGCTGGTGTTGCTGATAAAGATATCCAATTTTCCGGATCCACCTCCTTCTGAAACTACTGTATATTTACGATATATACAGTATATACAATAGATACAGCTTTGTCAAGAGTTTTTAAAAAAAATAAAAAACATAAAAAACCCGATCACCGGTGTAAAGTGATCGGGTTTTAGGGGGATATATGGGGTCAATCATCAGAGCCAAACAACATTTTTTAGGCATGGCCCTGTGATGGGCATCGGGATAATTCCCTTACTTTTCGCCCTCTTTATCCTCGTCTTCATCCTCATCGTCCTCTTCGTACTCCTCCTCGTCATCTGTATCAGAGGGCGGCGGGGACGGCTTCTTTTTTTTGCTGAGCATAACCCAAGCTGCTACGCCAACTGCCGCTGCTAGGACAACCACAATGGGAACCACGCTGTTGCCGTTCTGGCTCCTCTCATCCGCTGCCGCAGAGGTGGAGAGCAGGCTGGTCCAAAGCTGGTCCACCAGGGTGTTCACCTCGTCCGGAAGCACCAGGAAGGTTTCCGCCTTGTCCATGATCTCCTGGCTGGGATAGGAGATCGGACTGTTCTGCGCCTCTTCATCCAGCAGCGCAAAGGCGGCGGTGTTGGGGGTGGAATAGCCGATGGCCTCAATATTGGCGGCTGCCACCTCCGGCTCACAGAGGAAGTTGATATACATATGGGCCGCCTGAACATTGGACGCGTCGGCGGGGATGCAGATGGAATCAATAAAGGTATTGGTTCCCTCCTTGGGGGAAACAAAGGCCAGGTCGGGGTTATCGTCAATCATGGTAATGGCATCCCCGGCGTAATACGGCGCCACCGCCGCCTCTCCGCTGCCCATCTTGTCGAAGATCTCATCCATAACATAGCTCTGCACCAGAGGCTTCTGCTTTTTCAGCTCCTCAAAGGCGGCGCGGATCTCGCTCTCGTCGGTGGTGTTCATGGAATAGCCCAGTTTCTTCTCCGCGATCATCAGCGCGTCCCGGGGGTTGGAGAACATGAGAATATCCCCTTTGTAGTTCTCGTTCCAGAGAATATCCCAGCTGTCCACCGGCTCGCTGACCCTGGTGGTGTTGTAGATGATCCCCACAGTCCCCCAGGTATAGGGGACGGAATATTCCCCTGTGGGGTCAAAGGCCGCGTTCATGTAGGTTGGGTCAATGTTGGAAAGGGCAGGTATCTGGGAAAGGTCCAGCTTCTGCACCAGGCCTTCCCGGATCATCCGCGCTATCATGTAGTCGGAAGGAATGATAATGTCGTAGCTTACCGCCCCGCTTTGGAGCTTGGCGTACAGTTCTTCGTTGGTGGCAAAGGTGGAATAGTTTACTTTGATGCCGGTGAGCTTTTCAAACTCCGCGTTGACGTCAGCGGAGCCCTCGGATCCGTCGGAAATGTACTCGCCCCAGTTGTACACGTTGAGGGAAACATTTTGTCCCTTCAGCGCGTCGTAGTATCCGGGATCGGACACCTCCAGCGCGGAAACGGACGGTAAAGGGGCCGCCGCAATCCCGGCGGCAATGGCGGCCGTCATAACGGCCTTGAGTTTTCTGTTCAACACAATCACTCCTAAATTTTTTATGTATCGCAAACCCGGGATGGGCCATAAAGCCGCACCCTGGCTCCGAACCAAAGCAAAAGACGCAAAAGACGGTTAAAAGGACTGGCTGACCCGCGCCTGCTTTTTCTTGGTCTGCCGGGCGTCGTAAAGGTTGATCAAAACCAGCACTGCCA
>CATJCP010000165.1 GCA_949737515.1 uncultured Oscillospiraceae bacterium
ATGCTTATTATTCAGTTGCGAACTCCTCGGAATACCGGGAGATAGAGAAGCTCCGGGATAAAGCCAGACATGACGAAGCCCAGGCTCTGCTCTCAGCAGAGCAGAGAGGGGTGCAACAAGGGATTAAACAAGGGGTAAAACAAGGGGTAAAACAAGGCGTAACAGATGTTGCTTTGAAACTACTCAAACGCAACAGGCCGATTGATGAAATTATGGAGGATACTGGATTAACTTATTCGGAAATTGAAGAACTGCGTTCTATCGGCCACTTATCATAAAGAGAAGGAGGAAAAACTGCGTATCAGTTATGAACGAAGCAATAAATGCTTATTATTCAGTTGCGAACTCCTCGGAATACCGGGAGATAGAGAAGCTCCGGGATAAAGCCAGACACGACGAAGCCCAGGCTCTGCTCTCAGCAGAGCAGAGAGGGGTAAAACAAGGAATTAAACAAGGGGTAAAACAAGGCATAACAGATGTTGCTCTGAAACTACTCAAACGCAACCGGCCGATCGATGAAATCATGGAGGATACTGGATTAACCTATTCGGAAATTGAAGAACTGCGTACTGCCATCCATTTACCTTGAGGAAAAAACCGGAAAACTGCTCGGAGCCTTATTAAGCAAAGTGTGAATTATATAGGATAGAAAAGCGGCACCTCCATCCATTGGAAGGCGCCGCTTTTCTATCCTGCTGCTGTCTTGATAATTTTTCCTTGACAAACATACAACATCATGTTATATTTTAATTATCAACATCATGTCATACATTAAGGAGGCAGCAATATGGTACAACAAATATCCGATGCTGAACTTGAAATCATGAAAATTGTATGGGGCAACCCGTCAAAAGTGACGCTGTTCCCCTATATCATGGACGGGCTGGCAGCCAAAGGAAGGCCATGCCAAAAAAACACGCTGATAGTCCTCTTGTCCCGCCTGATGAACAAGGGCTTTTTAAGCGCAAAAAAGATAGGCCGCCGCAACGAGTATACTGCCCTTGTCTCGGAAACGGAATACCAGACAGCCCAGACTAAAAACTTTCTGAATAAGATTTATGAGGGCAGCGCAAAGGGCCTTGTTTCCACCCTGATTTCGGGCGATCTTCTGACCGGCGAGGAATACGAGGAATTAAAAAAGCTCCTCGAAAAAGGGGAAGAAAAACAATGAACACGGTTTTAAAAATATTCCTGTCCATGTCCCTTTCCGGCTCCCTGCTGATTCTGGCGCTGTTCACTGCCAAACATTTCTGGAAGGAGAAAACCAGCCGGCAATGGCAGTATTATATTTGGCTTATTGTGGTTTTGCGGCTGCTTCTCCCCTTTGGGCTGGAAATA
>CATJCP010000166.1 GCA_949737515.1 uncultured Oscillospiraceae bacterium
CAAGGAGGAAGTCTTTGAATTGCTGGATCTGCTCTACCAGCAAACGTAAGGAGGAAACAGCACTGTGAAAAAGACGGGGCATTGTTCCAAATGCGGCTCCGGGAATGTGATACGCGTTCCCGACCGGCCAAACCGCCACGCCAGCGGGAACAACATTTACACATCGTCCTTTACCTTGATGAAAAAGATACCGGTTATCCGCTATGTCTGCCGGGACTGTGGATATGTGGAAAATTGGGTGGAGCGGCAGAGCGAACGGGATGAAATTGAGAGGGCCTATGGCCTGGCATAAAAACGGGCTGCTTTTCGGCGGCATATGAGTGATTAAGGAGAGAACAGAATGACGGATATATTGACTGTCACCAATCTGACCAAGCGTTTTTCAGATTTTGCCCTTCAGGATGTGTCCCTGAACCTGCCGGGAGGGGTGATCATGGGGGTGATAGGGGAGAATGGAGCCGGAAAAACCACCCTGATGCGGCTGATTTTAGGGCTGCTGAAAGGGAATTCCGGAGAGATATGCCTGTTTGGCGACCCCAAGGGGGCTGAAAACGCAGGGATTCGGGAGCAGATAGGCGTTGTATTTGACGAGTGCCGCTTTCATGCCTGCTTTAATGCGGCTGAGGTGGGGAATATCCATAAAAACCTGTACTCCACCTGGGATGGAGCGTATTACAAGCACCTGTGTTCCCGCTTTTTCCTGCCGGAGAAAAAGGCGATTAAGGATTATTCCAAAGGGATGAAGATGAAACTCTCCATCGCCGCTGCCCTGAGCCATCGGCCCAAACTGCTGCTGTTGGACGAACCCACCTCCGGCTTAGACCCAGTGGCCCGGGACGACCTTTTGGATATCTTTCAGGATTTTATTTCAGATGAGGAACACTCCATAGTGTTCAGCAGCCATATTACCAGCGACCTGGAGAAGATTGCGGATTATATTTCCTTTTTGAAAAAGGGAAGGCTGTGCTTTAGCCTAGAAAAGGAAGAACTGCGGGAATCCTTCTCCCTGGTGCAGTGCGGGGAGAAGCTGCTGGAATGGGGGCCGTTAAAGGAAAAATCCGCTGGCTCCCGCAAGGGCCGGTTTGGCTGTGAGGCATTGCTTCGATGCGGAATCACCGAGGCCCGGCAGCTGCTCGCCCAAGGAGGGAAAGCCACAGGAATGGGGACAGACTCTGTTGTGGAAGTCCCCTCCCTGGAGGACATCATGCTGTTGTATACTGTTTGAAGAAGGAGCGTTGTAGCGATTATGAAGGGTTTGCTTTTAAAGGATTTTTATCTGCTCCGCCGTTATGGGAGATTCTATGTGGTTATGCTGGCTGTCTATACAGTCATAGCGTTTTTCGCAAAAAATTCCGGGTTTATTACAGGGGTCAATGTGAGTCTATTCTCCCTTCTGCCCTTTACGATCATGAGCCAGGACCAAGGCTGCCATTGGACAGGATATGCTTTTACAACGCCGGTTTCCAGGAAGACCGCCGCAGTGGAAAAATACGTAATGGTGCTGTTCGTGTGGGCTGTCGGGTTGGTCCTTACGCTGGCGATTGGAACTGTGACATATCTCATAGACCCGGAAAACTTTCCGTGGGTCGATAACCTTGGAACAGCCGTCGGTATGACAGTGATGATCTTTATCAACAACTCCATCACCATCCCCGCCATCTTAAAGTTCGGGCCGGAAAAGGGGCGGCTTTTTATGATGGGCGCATTGATCATTCCCTTGATGGGCATTATAGCGGTCATAGAATATATTCCCGCTTTTATGGGAATGTACGGCCTTGTGCTCGGGGTGGTCGGGGTTTTGATCCTTATGTTTGTGGGGTCGATGCGGCTGTCTGTCCATATCTGTGAAAATTTGGAGGAGACCTGAATTTTGATATCAAAACAGGCGGCTGTCCGATTTTCGGACAGCCGCCTGTTGTTCTGTTTCTGTTACCAAGATGTTTTGGTGATAGTGGCAATGACTTTCCCGACAATATGAATCTCGTCGATGGCCTCGCCGGTGTAAATTTGAGGGGCGTAGTCTGAGTTAAAGGGCTGCAGGATCACGGAATTGCCGCTTTTGACGATCTTTTTTAGGGTTCCCTCATTGCCGTTGATGATGACCACGGCAAGGTCTCCGTTTTCGGCAAAGGTCTGCTTGCGCACCAGGGCCAGATCCCCTTCGTGAATCCGCGGTTCCATGCTGTCCCCCTTGACGCGAAGGTAAAAACAATCCTGAGGGGCGTGTATATCCGCTGGTTCATATCCTAAAAAATCCTCGTAGGCAATGCCGCCGTAGCCTGCCCGTACGGTACCGATGACCGGAATCATGGGAATTTCCGACGGATCTTGACCGCCAATGGCCTCAATCAGATCATCCAATGTCGCCCCCGGCCTGGGTGTGGAGCTGGCCCCCATCAGATAATCGACGCTTACCCCAAGGTATTCGGCAATTCGCGCCAAAGTCGCCAGATCTGGTTCCCTTTTGCTGTTTTCGTATTGGTTAAAGGTATTCGGCGGTATCCCCAGATCCTGGGCCATCTCCTTCTGCAGTTTGCCCTTCTGCTTGCGAAGCTCGCGTATTCGTAACATCCCACTGCCTCCCTTTCGGTTACTAACATTTATTATATTCTCGTTTTAAGAAAATTTCAAGCAAATTCTCAAATAGGTTGACAATAAATCCCACAGATGATATAATAGTTCTCAAATAGAGAACATATGTTTCTTTTAGTTGAAAGGAGTGACTGTCAATGACGGAAAAGCAGCTTCAGCAGCTGCCATGGATGATTAAGGAAAGGGATTACCAAAACCAGAAAATGCGGGAATTGAATGATTTGTCCCGTCAAAACCAGAAGGGAAGGGGGATCAGGAACTTTTTTGGATGCAGCCTGAACCGGCGTGAACAGGAGGCCTTGTCTGGGAGCAACGAACTTTTGGAGCGGGCGGAAGGGATGATTCGATGGACATTGGAGCAGCGCCTGGGGCAGGTAGAGGAAATATACCGCTTTATATACCAGGTGGAGGACAGCCAGATGCGATTGATTTTGTTGGCCCGTTTTGTCGAGGGGAAAAGCTGGCAGGGGGTGGCAACGGCCATCGGTGAAAGCGATGAGAGCTATGTGAGGAAAAAGTGTCAGAGATTTTTAAAGGCCTATTCTGCAAAGGAGGAGCGTCATGTCAATGTCAACTGAACCCAGATCCCCTGCCAGACGTCAGAGACGAAAAACAGCCGCCTCTCTGCGGCGAGAGGTGATCAGCGAGCTGGAGCGAATGGCCCTGGGGGAGGGTGAGTCCTCCCGGGACAAGCTGAAAGCCTTGGAGCTTTTGGCCCGGCTGACCGAAACTGGGGAGGAACAGCCCGACAGGCCTATTGTTGTAAGGGTGGAGATAACCGATGATGACCTTGAAAACTGAGCCTTCCTCCATGTCCCAAGGCGTAAAATGGAAAAGGGGATCCGCCAAACCGCTGGAAATCAGGATTTCCCTGTCCAATCGGGTGATAAATCCCATTTACCGGCCCGCTCTGTCTCGCGAGGAGCGATACCTTGTTTTTTACGGCGGGGCGGGCTCGGGAAAGTCCTTTTTTGTCTGCCAGAGGTTTCTGATAAAGCTATTGGGCCAGGAGCGCCGAAACCTATTGGTGGTCCGGCGGGTTGAGCGGGCCAACCGGACCAGCACCTTCCCCCTTTTCCAACAGATCATCATGCAGTGGGGGCTTTCCCCCTACTTCAGGATTTATAAGAATGAAATGCGGATTCTCTGCCTGCTTAACGGCAGTGAAATTCTCTTCCGTGGGCTGGCGGATGTGGACCGGCTGAAATCCATTACCTTTTCCAGGGGGATTTTGACCGATATCTGGATTGAGGAGGCCTCTGAGGTCACGCGGGAGCAGTTTAACCAGCTGGACGTCCGGCTGCGGGGGAGAGGAAAGACCAAGCAGATGGTATTGACCTTTAACCCTGTCAGCGCCAACCATTGGCTGAAGGAGAGGTTCTTTGACACGCCGCCTGAAAATGCTGCGGCATTTCATACCACCTATCTCCACAACCGCTTTATTGACGACGGTTATAAATCCGTCCTGGAAGGCTACCGGTTCAGCGATCCATACTATTATCAGGTCTATTGCCTGGGATGCTGGGGCGTGTACGGAAAGACAGTATTTCATTCGTCGGAGGTGGCTGGGCAGATTGCCAGACAGAGACAAACTCCTCCCACAATGGAAGGCTTTTTTTGCTGTCAGATGGAGAGGAACCAGATCGTCTCCTTCCGGTGGACCGATGAAAAAGGGGGATATATCCGCATCTTTCATCCGCCGGTGGAAGGGAGGGCATATGTTTTAGGCGCAGATACTGCCGGGGACGGTTCTGATTTCTTTGTCGGGCAGGTTTTGGAGGTTGAATCGGGCAGACAGGCTGCAATCCTCCGCCACCAAATGGATGAGGAACTGTTTGCAAGGCAGATTTACTGTCTGGGGCGGTTTTACAGGGATGCACTGGTGGGGGTCGAGACCAATTTTTCCACCTACACGGTGAAAGAGCTCCAGAGGCTAGGCTATCCCAGGCAGCTGGTGCGCAGGCGGGAGGACCATTACTCCCGCAAGTTGGTTCCCGCCTATGGATTCCGCACCACTGCCGCCTCCCGTCCGGTTGCCCTGGCCAGCCTTTCGGCGCTGGTCCGGGAGGATATTTCGCTGATTGAGGATGTTCCCACCCTTGAGGAAATGCTCTCCTTTGTGCGGAATGAGAAGGGGAGGGCAGAGGCCCAAAAGGGCTCCCATGATGACTGCGTGATGGCGCTGGCCATTGCGGCGTATATGAGAAGCGACCTTTGGGAACCCCAGGTCTTGGAGGAATCTCTGGCAGATGCAAGGGAAATGTGGTCTGAGGATATGTGGGAGGACTACCGAAATGCCGGAGAAAAGGAAAAAAATTATTTGAGACAGAAATGGGGAGGAACTTAAAAATGGTCAGGCAAAAGCGGGCTGGAAAATATTCAGTCCGCTTTTGCCTGTATTTTTTGCTTTTTCGGTTGTATAGGTTCCAGCTCGACCCTTTTCAGGAAACTTTTTCTATCTTCGTCGCGAAAAAGACACATTTATGTAAAAAATATGGATAGACCAAATCCCAGACAAATGATATAATAATACAGGTTCTAAAATAACAGCCATTACCTATTTATATATGTGTATGTAGGCATCTATTTGGATAAGCGGAGGTATCAAATGGGATATCGCATAGGGATTGATATAGGTTCCACAACAGTAAAGGTAGTTGTCCTTGGCCCGGGGCCGGATAACACCATTTTATTCAAACATTATGAACGGCACTTTTCCCAAGTTCGCACGAAAACCGCCGAAGTTCTGCGCCAAGCTCAGGAAATCGTCGGGGATTCACCTGTCCAAACCGCCATATCCGGTTCTGCGGGCATGGGGGTTGCCAAAGCCGCAGATCTGCCTTTTGTCCAGGAGGTTTTTGCCACCAGCGA
>CATJCP010000167.1 GCA_949737515.1 uncultured Oscillospiraceae bacterium
CCAATCCCGCCTTTGTGGCCGGTGCTCCCTTTACCTTTCTCTTTAAATTCATTATGACCTTTATCGCCGGCGTTGTTGCCCGCAGCGGCGGTGCGGAAGGGAAGAGCATCCCCAAAAATATCACCGGCTGTGTCTTGGGCGAGGTGGCTTACATTATCCTCTATCTGGGCAAGTCCTTTATCAGCAGCTATTACCTGCAGAAAAACGCCCTGGAGGCTGTAATGGCCAGCCTAGTGACCAAGTTGGCCTCCTCTACAGTAAACGCGGTGGTGGCGATTATCGGGTCCATTGTGCTGCTGCCGGTTTTCATGATGGTGATGAAAAAGTCCGGTATTTATGGAAAGATCTTCCCGCCAAAGCCCGTTGCAGGGGAGATTTGAGGCGGTAAGATCCCATTTTTCATAAAATTCTATATCAGACAAAAATCCAGGTATGAACGCCTCTGTTCGTACCTGGATTTTTTGTAAAAAAGGGTTGACAGATTGGTCTATAAGTTATAGAATATATATCAGCAAGTCTATAAGTTATAGACTATGTGAAATCTGAAAAGAGGAGATCTTCTATGGCAATCACCAATCTGACAAAGGCGGAGGGCCGTTTGGCGGACATTATCTGGGAGCATCAGCCGATGCCTTCCCCCAGGCTTGTGGGTATCTGCGGCGAGGAGCTGGGGTGGAAAAAAACAACGACCTACACCATGCTGAAAAAATTGGAAAACAAAGGCCTGTTCCTGAACGACAAAGGGACGGTCCGCGCCTTGCTGACAAAGGACGAGTTTGCCGCCCAGCAGTCCAGGGACTTTGTATCCGAGCAGTTTGACGGCTCGCTGCCCCGGTTTTTTGCGGCGTTTACCCGTGGGAAGGGTTTAAACAACCAAGAAGTTGCAGAGCTGCAGGAAATGATCGACCGGTATAAGGGGGAATGAGGGATGACTGAATGGCTGAAAAGTGTCTTTGTTCAAATCCTGTCCATGTCGGTTTCCGCAGGCTGGACCATTCTGGTGATTGCTGCTGTGCGGCTGGTTTTGCACCGCGTTCCGAAAAGGATTCTCTATCCCCTTTGGGCGGCTGCGGCGTTCCGGATGTGCTGTCCGTTTTCAATCCATAGCTTATACAGTTTGATGCCCTCTGCCATAGATCCTTCAGTACAGCTGATCGTGCAGGCGCCGCTGAACGGGCAGACGCCTACAGGTGTTGGAGCACCTCCCGCTGGTTTGACTGCCGTTGCCAACGCTTCAGCCGGATGGGATTGGACTCTATTTTTTGCAGCAGTATGGGCGGCAGGACTGTGCTTTTTACTTTTATTTGGAGCCATCCAGACCGGGAGACTTGCAAACCGCTTAAAATCCCTGGAGCCCGCCGCAGGTTTTCTGCCCGCTGCATATCTTCCCGCTGGTGCGCATTCCACCTTTTTGTTTGGCGTAATCCGCCCCTGCGTTTACCTTCCAAAGGGGCTTTCTGAAAGGGAACAGGAGTACATTTTCACCCACGAGCTTTCCCACCTTCGCCGGGGCGACCACATTGCCAAGCCGCTTTTCTGGCTTTTGGTGTGTGTGCATTGGATGAACCCCCTGGCCTGGCTGGCGTTTTATCTCTTTGAAATGGACATGGAAAAAAGCTGTGATGAACGGGTTATCCAGCGTATGGCGGGAAAGGCTCCTTCCACGGCTCTTCTTACAGAGGTCAAAAAGGAATACTCCTCTGTTTTGTTAAAGCTGTCGTCAAAACGGTGTTTTTCCAGCGGGCAGCTCCTGGCTTTGGGGGAGAACGGTGTGAAAGGAAGGATTCGGGGAATCCTTGGATATAAGAAAACCAAGCTGTGGATCTCAGTGATCGCCTTTTTGATCGTAGCCGCAGTGTGCGCAGGGCTTGCTTTAAGTCCGGGGGGAGAAGCCAG
>CATJCP010000168.1 GCA_949737515.1 uncultured Oscillospiraceae bacterium
CGGCAGTTCAATTTTGATGTGGTCCCATGCGTTGTCGCTGGACTGGATTTTGATTTCACGGCCGCCGGAGATGACCTGGGTGTTGTAGCGGATGTTTTCTGTCAGTTTTGGTGCAGTGATACCATTTGTAACTTCAATTTTTCCGTTTGTCTTGATATCTATTTCAATATCTTTGAGGGAATTCATAATATCGGCTGCCAGACTGTCTGCTTTGGACTGCAGAGAACCCATATTACCCTGATTGAAGTTTACTTCCCATCTTCCGGCGTTAGGGTTATTTGGCGTTGGTTCACTAATCCATTTTTTGTCAAACATGGATGAATTTAAAAATCCGTTTAAATCCTCCTTGTATTCAAAAGTCATCCAGTATTCGCCGGAAGTAAATGTCAGGGTTCTTGTACTGGACGTCGATGGCGGAAGTACATTACCAGTCCCGCCCATATTCAGATTCTGCTGTATTTTGTATGTGTAGCTGCTGATTAAATCCTTTAAATGGTTTGTTACATCAGACTTAATAGAGGCTTCGTTTACCGGGCATGTAAAGGTATAGTCTTTTCCGTAAGCGTCTGTCATTGTGTAAGAAAAGCTGCTGCCGTCATGCAGGGGAGTGGATGCTGCAAGTGTATATGGCCTTGGCGGATTCAGGTCTTCCTGACACAGTCCCATATAATACTGCGTGCCGTAGGCATCCAGATTCGAGGAATGATCTTTTACTGTAATGGCAGGCGTGCCGTTTTTGGTACAGGTGATTTCCATTTTATTGTTTGTGGATGTTGAAATGCCCCATGCTTCTTCTTGCTTCGTCTTGTCAGTAGTCATGGAATTAATTGAGTCAATCAGCTCTTGCTTGCTGACTTCGGAATCAATGGTAAATTCAATTACGATGTCGGTATAAGTAAAATCATGGTACCGGTATACCCGGTACTGTTCCCCATTGGTTACATGGCTTCCTTTATTGCTGCCATTTGTATCTGTCCATCCAGCTCCGGGATTGACACAGGTACTGCCGCCAGACATCCACTGGTCATCCCTTGACAATCCTAAATCTTCCCAGGTAAACTTTGTCAGTATTCGTGGTTTATCAAAGGGGCCATTATCTTTATCTTCAGGCAGGTGAGGATCCAGGCAGTCGTCTGCTGGAATATAAAGGTATATGTAGTCTTCATCTGCTCCCATTGCATAATGGCTCGAATGATTGTCGCTGGTATTTCCGGGAATTAAATGGTCTTGTATAGGCGGGACTTTTATATTGGAAATGGAAATAAATGGATTAATTTTGACTTTTTCTGTATACCAGTCCGCACTGCGCAGCTCATAAGTCGTCAGGCCGTCTTTTTGAAGCTCCTCAATCAGCGAATCCAGGTCTTTGCCATTGTCTACTTCAAA
>CATJCP010000169.1 GCA_949737515.1 uncultured Oscillospiraceae bacterium
AAGCGCAGTCTTGCCGCTGAACGGCGGCGGAACCTCATCGCCATTATTACCATTAGCCTTTCCGTCTGCCTAATGGCATTAACCGCCTTTATCCGCACAGCCATCAATGAACAGACAGCCGCCAATATCCGGGGGCAGTACCAAGCAGGTTGTACACATCTCTCTTATAAGGATATTGACCGTCTGGTTTCCGCCGGAAAATTTGAAAAATGGGGCTTTGAGGGCAGTACAGAAAATATCCGTTATCAGGACACGAATCTATCTGTAAAGTTCTACGACGAGGGCATGAGAAACTTAATGGATATTGCCGGCATCACCGGAAAATACCCGCAGGAGAAAAATGAAATCTGTGTAGAGCGGGGCTTTTTGAAATACTTCACCCTGCCAGAAGAACCTAACCAGACCCTTCATTTAGACCTGGGCAGCGGCGAGCAGCCCTATATTGTCTCCGGCATCCTGGAAACAGAAAATGACAGCCGCCAATTTGAATTATACATTTCCGAATCGCTGGCAGCAGAAAAGGGGGAAAAGCCCTTTGACATCCGATTTCGCCTTGCCGGAGACTATGCCGGACAGCCGGAACAGCTTCGGGCAGATATCCAGGCGTTTTTTCAGGAGATGGGCATCCCGGAGGAGGAAACCTTTTTCAGTTCCACCTATTTTGATTTAAGCGATTTCTATATGGGCAGTGATATGCCGGTTTATGCAGTCGCTGTATTGATAGCTGTAGCCTGTGCAGCAGTAATTTATAATATTTTTTATATTTCCGTAATGGGGAAGCTTCGGGAGTATGGAAGGCTGAAAGTGATTGGAACCACGCCCCGCCAGCTGCGGCAGGTGGTCAAGCAGGAACGCCGGGTTTTGATGTGGACGGGGATTTTTTCCGGGCTGCTGGCTGCGGTTATCCTTTCCAACCTCCTTTACCCCGGGTATTGGAATTGGTCGAAAAACCTGCAAAATACTGTCATTGTGGTTTTGCTGGCAGCAGCGGTTGTCATATTTTCCACCCAAAAGCCGCTGCAGATGGCTGGGAAGGTTTCCGCCATTGAAGCGATGCGGAGCAGCAGCTTCCAAGATGCCCCCAAAGCTTCACGTTCCCTGCACCGTCCCTTGTCCATATTCCGGCTGTCATGTATGAACTTTACCCGAAACCGCAGGAAAGCCGCCCTGACCCTTTTTTCCCTGGGTATGACCGGCGTTATGACAATGTGCATTGCCGCCTATGCCAGCTCTGTCAATATTGAGGAAATGGCACGCCGCTATTTTGGAGACGGCGGCGACTATACGCTGTCTGTGGAGGATTTAGATCAATCCGATGGTTTCACGCAGGCCCAGAGGGAAAAGCTTTTGGGGGAGGATACCAGGGAGAAGGTTCTTGCCCTGCCCGACGTGGACTACCTTACCTTTTATTCCTCAGTTTACTGCACTGTGGCACAGTTCCCAAAGGCTGAATCTGACTGGCGGCTTTTGGTGGGCGGCTTTACAGCAGAACAGACAGCAGCCTTTCAGGAAGCTGGCGCGGTGCTGGAAGGGACAGTAAACTATGACGAGCTTCTGGAAAACAATGGGATTATTGTTGTGCAGGACAGCGAAAACCTTTTGAAAAAGCTTTACCATGTAGAGTTTTCCATAGGGGATACTGTCACCCTGCAAAGTTTGGAGGGGTACTCCAAAGATTACACAGTAATGGGGATTGTAGATTCCTACCAGGATGGTTCCGGTACAATGAAAGCTCTGATTGTGCCGGAAACAGAGCTTCATATCCTCTATCCTGACATTGAGGATTTTACTGGCTACATCAACATCCATGTCACCCAAGCCTCTGATGAACAGCGCCAGGCGTTGTATGGCCTTTTGGATGATCCACGAATTACAATTGTTTCTTTGGATGATATCATTGCAAAGACAAAAACCAACCTGCGCCTTACACTTATGCTGTTGTATGGGTTAGCGGCTTTTATTGCGCTGTTTGCGCTGATTAACCTTATCAATACTTTGATTACCAATCTGCTGACGCGGCAGCAGGAATTCGGGATACTGCAATCAGTGGGTATGACAAGCCGGCAGTTGTCGCGTATGGTTTCCAGCGAGTGCCTTTGTTATGTAGGGGCGACGCTTTTCATTACGCTTACCCTTGGTACTGTGTGCGGAATAGCGGCAGTACAGATATTTAATCAATTGGGGCTTTTTGGACAATTGACTTATCACTTTCCGGCATTGGTTATGATGGTTTTTTCCGCTGCGCTTTTAGCGGTTTATGGGGTGTTCAGATTGACAGCAGTCCGGTTTTTACAGAAGCAGTCTTTGGTGGAACGTATTAAGATAATGGAATGAGTATTTGTTATACAATTGGTGGGGCTGCTTTTGGCGGCCCCACCATTCCTTCCTTTCAAGCAGTTTTTCCTCCGCCCTGAAAAATTTGCAGAAATCTATTGACAACTGAGGGATAAGGATGTATTATTGTATTAAGTTCTTAGTACAACAGTACAATAATACAATAAACCTGCCAACAAAGGAGGAAAGCAGAGAGAAATGGGAACGGAATGGAAAATAACAAATGACCGCCCCATCTACCTGCAGTTGACAGAGCAGATCGTGCAGAGGATCGTGTCGGGGCAGTACCCGCCGGCATCCAAGCTGCCGTCTGTTCGGGAACTGGCAGTGGAGGCGGGGGTCAACCCCAATACAATGCAGCGCGCCTTCGCGGAATTGGAACGGGAGGGCCTTGTCACAACAAACCGCACCGCGGGACGGATTGTAACGGAGGATGTAGCGATGATCGAGAATATTCGCGGACAGCTGGCCGCGCAGAAGATTGAGGAATTTTTAGAGGGCATGGAGCTGCTGGGCTTTACCGGGTTCCAGGCGGCAAAGCTGCTGACCCAGTACGCCAAGCTCCACCCGGCCCTGGAGGGGCAGACAGAGGAGCAGCTCCTTCCGGCGTCGGGAGAGGCTTCCCTGGCAAAAGGGGAGGGAGCGCTATGAACGAGAAATTATTGGTTTGCAGCAGCCTCACCAAGCTCTTTGGCACAAAACAGGCACTGACTGGCGTGGACCTTACTTTGGGCAGCGGAAAGATCGTCGGCCTGCTGGGGCCCAACGGTTCCGGAAAGACCACCTTGTTAAAGCTGGTCAACGGGCTGCTCCAGCCCACCGGCGGCAGCGTGATGGTGGATGGCCGCCAGCCGGGAGTATACACCCACAACATTGTGTCCTATCTCCCCGACAAAATGTTTCTCAACGACTGGATGAAGGTCATTGACCTGATCCGCTTTTTCGATGATTTTTACAGCGATTTTGACTTTCCCAAGGCCATGGAGATGCTCCAGTCATTGGGATTGTCCTCCACTGAACGTCTGAAGACCCTCTCTAAGGGAACCAAGGAAAAGGTGCAGCTCATTGTCACTATGGCTCGGAAGGCAAAACTCTATTTGCTGGATGAACCCATCGGAGGGGTGGATCCAGCTGCCCGCGACTACATTTTGAACACCATTCTGACCAATTACTCCGAGGACTCCACAGTTTTGATCTCCACCCATCTGATCGCGGATATCGAGCGGGTTTTGGACGAGGTGGTTTTCCTAAAAAATGGCGAGCTGACCCTTCATGACACAGTGGACAATATCCGTGAACAGGAAGGGAAATCTGTCGATCAGCTATTTCGGGAGGTATTCGCGTGTTGAGAAAGTTGTTAAAATATGAGTTTAAATCTGTCTTTTATCTGATGCTCCCCCTGTATCTTGTCTTTGTGGTGGTGTCCGCTGCCTGCAGGCTCTTTATGAATGTGGATTTTCTCCAGGATATGTTTAACGGCCTCCCCTTTTTCTTTGTCAATATGGTTTACTTTGGGCTTTTTGTGGCGATGATGGTCATCTCCCTGCTGATGGTGGTCCAACGGTTTTACAAGGGGCTTCTCTCAGAGGAGGGCTACCTGATGTTTACCCTGCCGGTCAGAACGTGGCAGCTGATCCTTTCCAAGGGAATCGTTGCCACTGTGACGGTGATTGCCAGCGGTGTGGTTACCCTCCTCTCCCTTTTTATCCTCACCATGAATTTGGGGGATATTTGGTCTATGTTTACCTTTGACCAGGATGTCATCGTCTTTTCCCGCCTGTTTGAGATGTTCCCTACCTGGCCTCTCTTTGCGCTGGAATTTGTCCTGCTGATGTTCGTCTATCTGTGGAAGCACATTGCCCACGCCTATTCCGCCATGGCCTTCGGCCAGCTGGCCAACAAAAACCGCGTTATCCTTTCCTTTGTTGTCTATGGGGCCCAATGGCTTGGGATCAGTTTTTTCTGGCTGATGGTCGTTTCTGTGATGAATAAGCTCCATTTCCAGGTCCCTCATAGATTATCCCACGGGCATGAGGAGTTCTTTATGCACTTTGGGATGTGGATGCTGATGGTTTGGCAGGGGCTGGAGCTGGCGTTTTACTATTTAACAACCCATTGGATCTTGTCCAGGCACCTGAATCTGGAGTGATCCCTTCCATTGGAAAATCTGGCAGGAGGTTATTGTGATGTCAATGTCAATTTTAAAAAAGTGCGCCGGGACTGCCGTGTTGGCTGCAGGCCTCTTCCTGGGGGGCTGCAGCATCATAGAAAAGCCGGCAGGTAAGCTGCTTCGGATAGAGTTTTTAACCGCCGGGACCGGCGAGGTCCTGAAAACCCTGGACCAGCAAACCCAGGAAGAGGCCTTTTCCCTCCTGGAAATCGATAGCTGGGAGGAGACAGGGGAACCGGATGAAGAGCTGATACCAGAGTATACCATATTGGTATACCAGGAGACAACCGCACAGTTGCTGTCCTTCCTGCCCTTTTTCAGCAACGGTGCAGACTATGCACAGATCCTGGAATTCACCACATATCGGGATTCCCCATATATTTACCAGCAGATAGATACCGGTGATTTGGTAGAAAACAGCTTGATCCCCAGCATTTCCATCTCCACCTATTACAAGGTAGACGACGCAATTCTAGAGGAGATCTACAAGGTGATAGCCGAATAAAAGCTTTTTCATGCTGTACCCAGTTCAGCGATTATGTGTAAAACAGCAAATTGCTGTTTTGAAAGGGGATATTTGAAGGAAATAGGGCAGCAGACCTGGAAACTGCCGGGAAGACTGTATGCACTGCCGCCTTATTCCTTTGCGGATATACCCTCCATAGCCCATCAAACGCTCAATCGAAAGGGGGGAAACCTTTGCCGCTCATGGTTGGGTCCGACCAACTGAACCATGTGACAAAAAACATGGACTGGAAACTTGTTCCGGCCCATGTTTTTTCTTTTCAGCGCAATTATTCCCGTTCTCCCTCTTTAAAGCCCTCTCCGGTGATCTCATGGGCGTCTCCCACAATGACGAAGGCCCGGTCGTCCACCTTTTTGACAATATCCAGCGTTTTGTGCAGCTCCCCTCGGCGCACCGCACAGAGTAGGACCTCTCCCTCTATCCCGCTGTATCCGCCCTTGGATTTTAGCTCGGTGACGCCCCGGTCAATGTCCTGGAGGATGTGTTCCTTGATCTTCTGATTTTTGCCGGAGATGATAAACATCATTTTCCCGGTACCACTGTCGCTGCCGTACATTACCATGTCAATTACCTTGGTGTTGACAAAGATAAAGACAATGGCATAAAGGGGGCTTTCAATGGAGCGGTAGACCGGGATGGTGGCCAGCACCACCAGCATGTCGGCGATGAGCAGCAGATGGGCCAGGGAGATAAACCGGAGGTACTTGCTCACCAGCTTGGCGATCAGGTCCGTCCCCCCTGTTGCGCCGCCCCGCAGGAAAATCAGCGCCAGCCCCACTCCGCTGAGGATGCCCCCAAAGATGCAGCAGAGCATCATATCCCCCTGGTAGGCGGGCATAAAGGGGGCGGTTAAGTCGATGATCACAGAGGAAAGGACAGTTGCCACAATTACCTTTGCCAAAAATTTTTTTCCAAGCTGCAGTGCCCCCAGCAGGAAAAAGGGCAGGTTCATCACCAATATGGTGGAACCGATGGGGAGCTCAAACAGGTAGTTTAACATGGTGGCGATACCGGTAAATCCGCCGGGCGCAATGTTGTTTGGAGCGGTAAAGACATTGACCGACGCCGCATACAGGACGCTTCCCACCAGAAAGAAGATTCCATCTGCCGCAGCGGCGCGCCAGCGCTTTTTCTGTTCCATGTTCATTCCCTCTCTTTCTCTGCAGGATGGTCTTCCTCGTGAGCCTTGGAGCCCATAGGGCAGGATGTGCCGGCCAGCTGCTCCAAAGTAAAGCTGTCTACGTACCGCTGGATCGTCTCATTCAGCCCCTCCCAAAAGGCCAGGGTAGGGCAGACGCTGCATCGGGTACATTGATTGGCGTCGTCCTCCAGGCAGGCCACAGGGGCAAGATTCCCCTCAATGGCCCGGAGGACGTCCCCGGCAGTGTATTCTTTGGGGCTGCGGGCCAGACGGTATCCGCCCTGGGCTCCCCGGATGCTCTTTAACATCCCCGACCGGCAGAGGGGTGAGACGATCTGCTCTAAATACTTTATGGAGATCCCCTGGCGCTGGGACACATCCCGCAGGGTGGTGTTCCGGTCAGGGGGCTGGCTGGCAAGATCTATCATCAGGCGCAAGGCGTATCTGCCTCTCGTTGAAATTTTCATGGCGTTTAATCCTCCTTTTTTCTCTTTCAGTAAAGGTGTTCAAATTTATCCTTTTCTGCTATACTTATGGTAAAACCGGACAGGGAGAAAGCCTCCCTGGGCCGCAAAGGAGAGATGAAGTATGAAGCCGTTTTTTGCCAAAGGTTCTACAGTACTATTTTACGGGGACAGCATTACCGATGTTCACCGGGACCGGGAAGATTTCTATGGCCTTGGGGAAGGTTATCCCGCCAAGGCTGCCGCCATCTACAACTCCCTTTTTCCGGAGCAGGAGGTGACCTTCCTGAACCGGGGCATCTCCGGGGATACCACCGCCCAGCTTTTGCAGCGGTATGACACGGATGTAAAGGCCTTAAAGCCTGATTACCTGTCCATTTTGATCGGGATCAACGATACCTGGCGCAGGTACGATTCAGACCGGCTCACCACCACGGAACAGTTTGAACAGAATTATCGCCAGCTTCTTTCCCAGGTCAGAAGAGACCTGCCTGGCTGCAAGGTCCTGCTGATGGAGCCCTGGCTCCTTTCCAGCGATCCCAGCAAGGAGATGTGGCATGGGGACTTTGATCCCAAGCAGGCGGTGGTCAACAGCCTGCGTACAGAAGGGGATTTCTTCCTTGCCACTTCCGATCTGTTCGACGCTGAAAGGAAAGCAGGCGTATCCGATGCGGACATCAGCGCCGACGGTGTCCATCCAACCCCCTTTGGACATGGGGTGATCGCCCTTGGGTGGCTGAGGACGCTGGGGATCATCTGACAGAAAGCCTGTTTTCCCGTTATATGGTCAGTATACCACATTTTCGGCAAAGTTTCACCTGGAATGATGCGAAATTTAATGAATTGACCCAGATGAAGTCCATAAAAAAACCCGGTCCTTTCTCCTTTGGAGAGGACCGGGTTTTTGGGATACGGTTATCTTTAAGCAGCGCCGTTCAATTAGGGACGCAGGCCCATACCGCCCTCCAGGGTGAGGGTTTCGCCGGTGAGATACTTAAAGTCAGGGGAGGCCAGCTGTACGCACACACGGCCGATTTCCAGCTCGGAATCGCCGTAATGGCCCATAGGAGGCATTTTGACGTTGGCCTTGAATGCGTCCGGATACGCCTTTTGGAAGTTTTCCAGCTGCGCGGTCCAGGCGATGGGGCAGATGATGTTGACGTTGATCCCATCGGGGCCCCATTCGGTGGCGGCGACGCGGGTCAGGCCGCGGATGCCCTCCTTAGCAGCCGCATAGGAGCACTGGCCGTAGTTGCCGAACAACCCAGCCCCGGACGCAAAGTTGATGACAGAGCCCTTGGTCTCCTTCAGATAAGGATAGCAGGCCTTCATGTAATAGAAAGCGGCATACAGGCCGGAGAACATGGCCAGGTTGAACTGGTCGGTGGTATGCTCCGCAAGAGGCACACCGGAGGCGGAAGCCTGGGCGTTGTTTATCAGCACGTCAATATGGCCAAACTCTTTGATTGTCTGATCAATGACATTCTGGACAACCGCTTCGTTGTCAGCCCCGGCGCTTACATCGGCCTGGACGGGGAGGACTTTAATGCCGTAGAGGCGCTCCAGCTCCTCCTTGGCGTCGGTGAGCTTTTGAACGTTGCGCCCTGTAATAACGATGTTAGCCCCTTCTTTGGCGTAGGCGGTGGCGATGCCGTAGCCGATCGATCCGCAGCGGCCGTCGCTGAGGGTGGCGCGGCCCGCGCCGGTGATAATGGCAACCTTACCCTTTAAATGTCCCATGTAAAAGACCTCCTTTTATTTTTGGACGGGAACTCGCCCGTGTTCGTTTGTCTAAATAATAACATACTCTGGCGGAAAGGTAAAGGGCTTTTTTAGAAAAGACGGAAAAACCTGGCCCTTATGGGGCCAGGTGCAGACAGTTCTCATTGATTTTATTTGCCGATGTCCACCCACCCGGCGGCGTTGGCACACCGGAAGAGGGAATCGCAGTCCAGCTCAATGGCGCTGTTGGAGCTGCCGCAGGCGGGAAAGACAGTTTCGTGCTCCCTCAGAGATTGGTCCAGGTAGACCTTCACGTTATCCGGAATGGCAAAGGGACAGACTCCTCCCACGCTGTGCCCCGTTTTCTCCAGAACCTCCTCTGGGGAGGGCATTTTGGCTTTTGTACTAAAGGCAGCCTTAAACTTGGCGTTGTCCACCTTTTTATCCCCCGCCATGACAACGAGGATACAGCTTCCGTCCTTCATCAGGAAGGAGAGGGTTTTGGCGATCCGCCCTGGCTGGGTGTGAAGGGCCTGGGCGGCCAGCTCCACGGTTGCACTGGAGACATCGAATTCCATGACCTTGTCTGCAAGATTGAATTCTGCAAAATATTCCTTTACCCGTTCAACTGACATGGGGAACACTTCCTTTTCTGTTATAATGCGTCTGCCAACTTCTGGACTGCTTCTTCTTTGGTGGAAACAAAGAAGAAGTCCTTTCCCTGGTTGGATTCATAGATAAAGTCCCGCAGCGGCTTGCTGGTATAGCGGGAATAATCCCCATAAAAAGCAGCCTTGATATGATAGTTGATATATTTCTGAAGGATTTCTCCCGCCATCCCTGTGCTGAGAATGAAGAAATCCTCCGCAATAGCTTTTTTATCCACTGCGATCCTCTCTGCCCCTGTTTCATGGCGGACGGTCATAGCCAAATCCAGGGCGGACTGGGCGTCTGTGATCACCTTTTCCTCGCTGGTGATTACCGCAATGTCCACTCCGTTTTGTTTGATAAGCTCGATATTCATAGTGATTCACCTTTTTTCTTCGTAAAATATTGTTTCAAAGCATTTTCCCTTATGGGGAGATCTCCTCAATTTCAGCGCCAAAGCCTGCCAACAGATCCTTGAACGCAGGCAGAGAATCTGCCTGGAACCCGTCGTATAGGACGAATGTGCCTGTTGCGGATACTGTGCTGTCCTCCCCCTTGGAAAAGGCAACGGCGGCTGGAACGGCATTGTCATAGGTGTATAGGTAGATCTCATTTTCTGCCAGTTCGCTGCTCACAAAGGTCTTGCCAGCCGTACATACGCTGGAAGCCGCCAGAATCTCCGCGCCGCCCATGGCGTTTATCTGGGTGAATACAGCGGAGGTCACCCTGGACGTTAAATTTTCCTGGAGGGACTGAGGCAGGCCATCCAGGTTTACCTCCGCCAGGCTCAAAAAGGAAGCTTCTGAAATCCTGATTCGGTAGACTGCCTTGGGCTTGGAAAAATCGCCTTTACCGGCCTTGAGCAGAATTGACTTGAGATCTTCGCTGGCAGAGAGAAAGTCGATGTACTCCTCGGTGCTAGCCATTTCCTTCATAAGGGAGATTACTTCCAGCCCATGCTCATACAGTGTTTTTTCCGGCTGCTGGTCCTGTTCCGACTGCTGGCTGCATCCGCCCATTAGAATAAGTGCGAATACCATCAAAAGGGCGACTGCTTTTTGAAAGAAAAGCCTCATTTTTAAAACCTCCATATTGAAAAAGCCTTCTACTGAAGGACCGGATTTTTTGTGCCTGAAAGCCACTGCTGGACAGTGGCAAGCCCAACCCCCACCAGCTCCGAGATAACAGTGTCGGGGAAGCCTTGGGTTTTCATTCTCAAGGCCGTCTCTCTGGCTTTTTTCATTTCACCTTCTTCGCGTCCCTCTTCTCGAGTTATTTTTTCTCTCTCAACAACATACTGTTCCAAAGCCTTTTCCTGATTAAATAACGCCATCATAATATCAATGACCTCCTTTTCACGGCTGTGAAGATATGCCCTTAAAATATTTTTGTCCTTACAAATCCGTATGGTTTCCAGTATTGCTTGCTGTGTCCGACCGTATTTTTTAACCTGTTCCGTATATATTGTGGTAAAGTTTACATATTGGCTGATAATGTCATTTTTACCTTCCCCATATAGGACCTTAACCTTTACTTCCAGAAAATTTTCGTCTCCACCTAAAAATTCGCTGGAAAGCCGAAGCCATTCATCCGGCTTTTGCCCCCCAGTGTAAATGACATAAAACTCCGGCTTGGGAAGGCTCAGCTTTTTGCTTCCATACCGATTCTGTCCGCTTTCCTCAATGGTTCTGTTCCAGGTGGATGCCAGATACAGCAGAATCCGTATGATAATATTCACACTCCAGGTGGATTGCGCTTCCAATAGCACCAGAAGCACCCCTCGCACCACCATCCCCAGATCATTGTACAGCTGGTCTGTAAGCACATTATCTATTGTCACATTGCTGATATCGTCCTCGGTTATATCAGTATCCTCCGGATGGATCGCCTGATACAGCTTTAGGGCGTATTTTCGGTCGCTGAACAGGTTGCGGAACACCGAATCCCGAACTGTTACCTTTATATCTATTGCGGGCTTTTCTCCGTTTGGCATCCTCGATAGTTCATCCGCCATCATCCCATTCCCCCTAGTTTCTCCATTACTAATTCCATTATAGATAAAATACCGCCGGATGGCAAGACGGAAACATGATTTTGATATAAAAGGTCCACAGACAGGAATTTTTCTGCCTGTGGACCCACCCGTTATAAAAGCCCCTTTACCTTTTCCGCAATGTGCTCCTTTGTCAGCCCGTAATATTCCAGCAGCTCCTCCGGGCTGTGGGCCGACTGGCCAAAGGCGTCGTTTATGGCCACATAATCCATCGGAATACCGGCCTTCCGCAGCGCCAGCGCTGTCTGGCTGGCCAGCCCGCCGATGTAGTTGTGCTCTTCCGCCGTGACAACAGCCCTCATCCCCTCCGCCAGCTGGGCGATTGCTTCATAGGGAAAGGGCTTCATGGTACAGAGGTTTACCACCCTCGCCGATATCCCGTCCCGCTCCAGGGCGTCTGCAGCCTCCATTGCCCTGGCTGTCATGGCGCCGTGGGCGAAGATGGCCGCGTCGGAGCCGTCCTTCAACACCCTCGGTGCCCCCAGGCGGAATTCCGTTCCCTCTGGCAGAAGGTCCGGCAGATCGTTGCGCAGCACACGGATGTAGACCGGCCCCTGGATTTCTGCGGCGGCGCGGACACACTGCCGCGTTTCCCGGGCGTCACAGGGGGTGAGGACGGTCATGTTGGGGATGGCGCTCATTATGGCGACGTCTTCTACCGCCTGGTGGGAGGAGCCGTCCCCAAAGTCCGAAAGCCCCGCCGAGGAGCCGCATATTTTTACATTCAGTTTTCCCACGGAAATGGTCTGGCGTATCTGGTCATAGGGGCGGCCCGCCGCAAAGACGGCAAAGGAGTTGCAGAAGGCAATTTTTCCGGAAACTGCCAGGCCCGCGGCTGTGGAGACCATATTCTGCTCCGCGATGCCCATCTCAAAGTACCGCTCTGGGAATTCCTGCTGGAACAGGTAGGACATGGTAGATTTCCCCAAATCGGCCTCCAGAACAACGATATCTCTGTTTTCACGCCCTAGGGCGACCAGCTCCTCGCCGTATGCTAAACGCTGGCTCTGTGTATTACTCATAGAATGATTCACCTCTCCTCTATGGTTCTGATTGTTATCGGTCCAGTGCTGTCAGCTGCTCATCCAATTCCTTCAGGGCGGTTTCGTATTGCTCTCGGGTCAGGGCAGTGTTGTGAAATCCAGCCATATTTTCCGCAAAGGAAATTCCCTTTCCCTTGATGGTATGGGCGATAATGGCTGTTGGTTTTCCCTGAATTCCATCCGCCTCGTCCAGGGCCTGCAAAATCTCTTCCATATTGTGGCCGTCAATCTCAATGACGTGCCAGCCAAAGGCCGTCCATTTTTCCGGCAGGGGATTGGTATCAAAGCGTTCTGTGATGCTCCCGGTAGCCTGGAGGCAGTTCTGATCAATGATCCCCACAATATTGTCGATCTTATGGGCGGAGGCTGCCATGGCCGCTTCCCAGATCTGCCCTTCGGCCTGTTCTCCGTCCCCCATAATACAGTATACCTTATTGGGCCTGCCGTCCAGACGCATAGCCAGGGCCATGCCGTTGGCGATGGAAAGCCCCTGTCCCAGAGAACCGGTGTTGGCCTCGATCCCCGGGGTGCGGATGCGGTCAGGATGCCCCTGAAGGCGCGCCCCCAGTTCCTTAACATGGAGAAGATCCTCTTTGGGGAAGAATCCCAGCTCCGCCAGGGCGGCGTATTGGGCGATCCCCGCGTGTCCCTTGCTGTACAGGAATTTGTCCCGGCCCTCCCATCCAGGGTTGTTGGGGTCCAGTTTCATTTTGTACCCGTACAGGGCCGCCACAATATCTGCGCTGGAACAGGAACCGCCCAAATGCCCCACATGGCCTTCGCAGCCGATCATCAGAACCACATCTTTCCGAATCTGCGCCGCCAGCCGCTGGAGTTTTTTGACAACCTCATGTCTCCGGTGCTGCTGGGTCAGATGGCGGAACTTATTTTTGATCATTTCTGGGTTTTCCATTCTTTTAACGCCTCCTTAATATATGATGAAACGCTCAGCAGCAGGTCACACCGCCGTCGATGGGGAGGGCTACGCCGTTGATAAAGGCCGCTTCTTCAGACGCCAGGTACAGCACCGCACTGGCCACATCCTCCACGGTTGCCAGCCGCCCCAGGGGAACCTCTCCAAGGCGTTCTTTCTTCCGCTCCGGATCCTTGAAAAGTTCCTGGACAAAGGGGGTATCCACAGTACTGGGGTTGATGCAGTTGCACCGTATCCCATCCTTTGCATACCGCGCTGCAACAGCCTTGGTCAGCATGGTCACCGCCCCCTTGGTGGCGGTATAGGCCTCCGGGGTATACCGGTGCCCAATCAGCCCGCACACCGAAGAGGTGTTGATGATCGTCCCGCCTCCCAGCCGCCGCATCACCGGGATGGCTGTTTTGCAGCCAAGGAATACCGTCCCGGTGTTGACGCGCATCATGGTGTTCCACTCGTCAAAGGACATTTCCTCTATGGGCTTGCGGATGTTGATGCCAGCGTTGTTGATCAGCACGTCGATCCTTCCTGTAGCCTCCTCCGCCAGCTGGAAGGCCGACTGCCAGTCCGCCTCCTGGGTCAGATCCGTTTTACAGAACCACGCCCTGCCGCCGGATTGGGTGATCTCCTCTGCCAGTGATGTTCCCTTGGTCTCCTCCAAATCCAGGATGAAAACCGCAGCCCCCTCTCGGGACAGCAGCCTTGCCATAGCGGAACCAAGTCCACCGGCTCCGCCGGTGATCAGGATCGTCTTTCCGGATACCCTCACAATCAATGCCCCCCTTTTATAAACTGGATGAAGATGAATATAGTAAGTCCGACGGCCGTCTAACGGCGGTCTCTGTCCACAGGTCGGCTGTGGACAGAGCGGCTTCCGCCGGAGGAACCCCGCATCTGCCGGCGCATCTGTTCCTTTCGCAGATACGCCTGCACCTGCTGGTCCCTTTGGCGCATCATGGCCTTCCGCCGCCGCTCCCGCTCCATGCGGGCCTTTTTCTTCTGACGGGCCTGGTATACAAACCACATCCGCAGCAGTATCAGCGCGACAAACAGAATCGCCAGTACCAGAAGCACCCATTTCAGGACATTCCAGATAGCCCCCATTACCTTTTTGGTGGATTCCCAAAATTCGCCCTTTTCCTGGTCCTCTCCTTCTGCCTCCCCATCCGGGATAGCCCCACTGATGTTGGAGCCCAGAGGGACCTGGATTGTCTGAGGGATTCCTTCGACAGGGTTTTTCAGTGTCACTGTGGCCATAGGCGCAAAATTTTCCAGGATATTCTCCTTCTCCGTAAAATTAAATTGGATATCGTAGTCGTCCTTGGTCAGCCCCCGGGGGAGATAGTACACTGACTGGGCAGTGGTCAATATTTGGGCGGTGGCGGGGGTCTTTACCTTTTCATCCGCCTTGACTGCAAAGGTGATGGTGCGGAAAGGGAGGTCTTCGGCGGTCATCTCCACCTTTTTGTAGCTGTCGAAGGCAAAATCCAGGATTGCCGCCGCGTCCTGGAACTGCTGGACAAAGGGATCGCTTTTCATGCAGACGCAGATTAGGGTACGGCCGTTGCGCTTGGCGGCGGTGACGATGGTATACATGGCCTCCTCGGTATATCCCAGCTTCCCGCCAAAGGCGCCATCGTATTTATAGGCGGTGTTTTTGATCATATCGTTCTGGTTGGACCAGATCCGCTGTTCCGGCTGTTTGTTGGTGGGCTCCGCCTCATAGGTTATGGTGGAGAAGATCTCCACAAAGGTCTCGTTTTTCAGGGCGTATTGGGTCAGCAGGGCCATGTCATAGGCGGAGGTATAGTGGTTTTTGTCGATCAGCCCATGGGGGTTGGTAAAATGGGTGTTTACCGCCCCAACACTTTTGGCCAGCTCGTTCATCTTCTCCACAAACTGTTCTGTTGTGCCGGCAACATGTTCCGCAATGCACACAGCAGCATCGTTGGCGGACTGGAGCATCAGGGCGTAGAGCGCATCCTTCATCGGGAGGGTTTCCCCCACGTCCAGGGCAATGTGGGTAGAGCTCCTGGGTACGGAATTTACCGCGTTTTGAGAGACGGTGATCTTTTCGTCCAGAGGAACGCCGCTTTCCAGGGCCACAATGGCAGTGACGATTTTGGTGATGCTGGCAGGCTGCATCTGCCTGTCCATATTTTTCTGGTACAGGACTTGTCCTGTTTCTGCCTCCATGACCACCCCGCTGGCGGCGACGATGGAGGGCGGCTGTATTTTTTCCTTGTCCTCTTCCTGCTGCTCGCCGCTGGAGCTGGAGGAGGACTGCGGATCATCGGCCCACACAGCGGGGAGGGGAGTACAGACGAGAAGGCAGGGAATCAGCAGCGAGAGCAGGCAGAAGGCGATCTGCCGGGAACGGTGGTTTTGGTTTTGATTCAAGAAAGGTTCCCCCTTGAAAATGTTGATCTGTTTTCATGAATAAACGAAACAAGCGCAGGCGTGCGCCGCAAACAGGGAAAATATTGGGAAATTGCTTTCGGAATGGGAAAAGTATGGTATAATAATCCTGGAACAGAGGGCCCGCCTCAACGGGCTGCGGCCCATGTACAGACAGATTTCAGATTTTATCGTTCAGATTATTGTAACATTGGAGGTGCGGATATGTCAAAGGGAGAACCAATATTTTCCCCCATTTTGCCGGGTGCGATGGAAAGAGCGATGGGTTTGGGGGAATATGCTGTCAGGGCGCTGGTCCCGTGGAAGGATGGGCCGGTCTGGGCAGATGTTATCCTGGACAGGGAAGAGCTGACGCCAGAGCAGCTGCTGGCCGTAAACGGCGAGCTGCAGTGGCTTTGGGACCATTTTGAGCTGGTGGAGGCACAGTTTGGCGAGGGGTCCGAGCTGCTTCGGGAAAAGAACGAAAACCTGTTTGAGGGGGAAGAACCCATGGCCCCGGAAGAGTTCCGACAGCAGATGCTTCTGGAGGCGATCCAGGTAAAACTGGATGAAAACCGGGTGGAAAGTCTCCAGCTCTGGTACGATGATGGGGAGATGTTTGGAGGGGCATCTGTGCTCCTGGAGTGGAAGGGGAGAAAGCTGACGGGCATTGAGATTCGGGATTGACCCGCAGATTGGGGCGTTTAGCCCTTCTGAGGGTTAGCAGAAGGGCCTTCCGTCTCCCTCTGCTTCAAAGCGGTGAAGGCCCGGCAGGGGGTTTCCCTCCCTGTCGGAGCACAGGTCCAGGATTTTCTGTACTGCCTTCTGGGCGTCGTCGTAGCCGTTTTGGTAAAGGGCAGCCAGTTTTCCGGGATCTTTCTCAAACCGGTCGATGTCCAGGGGCATGGAGGGACGGAGAATCACCGCTTTTCCCTGGGCTTCCATCTCCTCGCACCGCTCCAGGCTGGCATTATAAGTGATATATCTCTGCTGGAGGGATTTTACCAGATTTGGATATTTCTTATAGCGGAGGGCGAAAAGCCGGTTAGCCCAGCTCTTCTTTTTTTGGTAGCCCTTGTTGCGGGTCAAGACAATCACCGGCCTGGTGATCCCCCGGGAGATGGCAGAGGAAAGGGGGATGGATTCGGAGGCGCTGCCGTCCACCAGCTTTTTCCCGTCCACCTCCACCATAGGGGAAAAGAGGGGGATGGAGCTGGAGCCTATGAGATAGTCAATGGAGTCCCTTGGGTCCAGCGTTAGGCGGACGTCGGGGCGGCCGGTGTCGCAGTCGGTGCTGACGATATAGAGCTTTGTTTTCGTGGAGGCCATCCGGTCGTAGTCCAGATAGACCAGCTTTTCCGGAATTTCGTGGAAGATAAAATCCATTCCGAAAACCGACCCCCGGGTCACCAGCCCCTTGGGATCCACATACCGGCTGTCCGGGGCGTATGTTTGATAGATGTGGAGGTTGCGTCCCCGTTGGCGGGAGATATAGGAAATGGCGTTGCACCCTCCGGCGGAAACGCCAAAGATAGATTCAAAGTAGAGCTTTTGGTCTAAAAAGCAGTCGAGGACGCCGGCGGTATATGCGCCGCGCATTCCGCCTCCTTCCAGGACGAGTCCGACCTGTTCCATGTTCAATCAATCCCTTCACAGAAGTTCAAATCTTCGATCTGACAGCTGTCATGCTGTTATATAAACGATATAAATGTCCACAGTTCTTCCCAGCGCGGAGAAAGGGGACGGCAGGAGAGGAGGGGTTCCAATTGGAACCGACTTATTATACAGTTATGCGGATCGACGGCGATTATGCCGTTTTGATATCGGACGAGGGCATCGAAAACCCTGTTGCCCTGGCTTTGCTCCCAGCGGGGATTGAGGAGGGCAGCCGTTTGCTCTGCGAGATGTTCAGCTACCAGCTGCTGTAGCCGGAGGGTTCCAGCGGTATTGAAAGGCCCGGCCCTGTTTCCCATCCCGCTCTACCAGGCCCAGGGCTTCCAGCGCCCCTACCGCATCGTGGGCAGACCGGGAATCCCTCTTGGAAAAGCCGCCGTGAAATATGTAATCCTTGATGGTAAAGCGCTCCGGCAGGCTGGCCGGGATCAGGCTTAGAAAGTCCTCCGGGCTGCTGTAGTGTATCTCTTCCAGAAAGGAAAGGGGCGTTCGTTCCAGGCGCTTTGCCCCTTTTTTGGAATTTCTCCCCTTTTCGCTGAGCAGACGGAGCTCCTCCGTCTCCGCCAGCACCGCCAGAAAAGAGAGGTTGGGGTGGGAAAGCAGTTCCCGGATCCCATACATCTCTGGCAGAAGGTCTGCCGCTTTGCCCTTTTTGGGGGAGCGCCGGCGGGTGGCTTCGCCGCTTCCCGGGTGGACCCACACCAGCCACTTTACCGCCTCTATGGGATAGGCGACAGTGACCCGGTAGCCCTGGGACAGAAAATAGGCCAGCTTATCCTTGAGCTTGTAAAAGCCGCGGGTTTGAATCTCGATGATCTCATTGCCGCAGCGGATATCAGCCACATACCGGCCCACCTTCTGCTCGTGAAACCGGGAATCCGGCATTAGGCGGTATTTGAGCTGCCGGTGATAAGACATTTCCCCAAGGGTGCCGATGGTGGCGGTGGATTCGGACATACTGTGTTTCTCCCTGCTCTCCCTTCGCGGGCGTTAAAATCTATAATAATCGCGATGCGACTATTATACCATAGAGCGCAGCGAAATGGTATAATTCGCCATGTTTTTCGGTTGCCCCGGCAGGGGCGAGAAAAACGGCATAAAAATCTATAATAATCGCGATGCGATTATTATACCATACAATGCCCCGCTTTTCTACATAGATTTTTATCCTGCACTAAAGAGCAGAAAATGTTGGGACAATTTGAGGATTTGGCTGTACAATATAATCACAGCGAAGCAGGAAGGAGAACACCATTCATGAACGATTGGAGTGAAGGAATCAGTAACGCTGCCGCGTACATCGAGGAACATCTGACCGAGGATATCGATGTAAACAAGGTCGCTGACAGGGCGTACGTATCCAGCTTCTACTTTCAGAAAATATTTCATGCGTTATGCGGATTTACAGTTGGGGAGTACATCAGGAACCGCCGCCTGACGCTGGCGGCCCAAGAGCTTTGCTCCACCGATATCAAGGTAATTGACGCTGCTCTGAAGTATAAGTACGATTCGCCCGACAGCTTTGCGAGGGCATTTACAAAGTTCCATGGGATAACTCCTTCCCAGGCAAAGGAAAAAGACCACAGGCTGAATTCGGTTGCTCCGCTGAAAATAAAACTGATATTGGAGGGCGGCACTATGTTGGAGTACAAGATTATGGAAAAGGCGCAGTTCACAGTCATGGGGGTTTCCCGCAGGTTCCATATGGAGACCTCGTACCAGAAAATCCCTGAGTTTTGGAAGGAGCATATGGACAGCGAGAACGGGAAAATCGTAGATGGCATGTATGGAATCTGCATAGACATAGACAACGACGGCAAGAGCTTTGATTATTGGATCGCCGATAATTACAACCCGGAAAAGGAAGTCCCGGAGGGAATGGAGACAAGGGTCATCCCAGCTGGCACGTGGGCGGTATTTCCCTGCCATGGAGAGCTGCCGAAGGCCTTACAAAGTGTGAATACAAAGATATGGAAAGAGTGGCTGCCGTCCTGCAGGGCGTACAAGCTTTCCGGCAATTATAACATTGAGATGTATGGAGGAGGCGCGGATTACAGCGAGATCTGGATCCCCATAGAAAAAAATTGACCATCAGAATAAGTACAAATGCCGTTGCCTGGATTTGGTCCAGGCAACGGCATTTTTATGTTGTTTAGGGCGAGGAACAGGAAAGCTTTTTGCGGGAACGAATCATATTTAACCCCAAGCGTACAGATGACCATGCTTGCGCAAAAAGTCCTCGTTCACCGACATCCCCCACCCGGGGCCCTTCGGGCAGTCCATCATGCCGTTCTTCACGGTTGGAAACCCGTCGAATAGATGTGGCCAGGCGGGATGCTGGCGCTTGTTGTCATAGCATTCCATAATGAACCCGTTGGGAACAGCAGCGTTAAGCATAATGTGGAAATGGGGAACATGATGGGGGGCCATTAAAATGCCTGCCTGCTCGCAGGCTGCGGAGACCTTGAGCCAGGCGGTGACGCCGCCGTCCTTTGTCACATCATACTGCATGTAGCGTATGCAGCCGCGGGTGATCAGGCGGAAGCACTCGGCGTATCCATAATGGTGTTCGCCTGCGGACAGCGGGATGGAGGTCTGGCGCGACAGGATGCCGCTGAAGTTATCCCTGTCGTAGTTAGGGTTTCCTATGTCATTACCCCTTGGATAGCGGTGGAAGGGCTCCTCCATCCACATCAGATCGTATGGCTCTGCAGCGCGGCAGGTCTGCAGAGCTGTTTCGTAATCAAACATCTCGTTTACATCGACTGCTAACTTGATATCCGGTCCAATCGCCTTGCGTACAGCCTCTATACGTTCTATAGCGTCCCGGAAGCCATAGCGCCCAACCCGCATCTTCATATGGGTAAATCCATCCCGCTTCATTTCCGTGAGCGCCTCGTCGCACATTTCCTCATGGGACTGCCCATCCACATAAAAGGCCTTGGAAAGATAGGCGGGCATTGCCTTCGGTTTGCCTCCCAACAATTCGCAGACGGACAGGTTTTGCGCCCTTGCCCGGATATCCCAGAGGGCGAGATCAACAGCCGCCAGCGCGACTTGATAGCGCCTCAAATCTTTCCATTCAGGCGGCCTGCCAGGAACCCCAAGCTTATATGAGTACATCCGGTTCCACAGCTCTTGGGAATAGAGGGGATTCTCCCCCAGCAGCAGCGGGGAATACTCTTCCATGATGGTTCTGCAGATCTCCGGCTGTGCCGCGCCGCGCCCTTCGCCGATTCCCACGATCCCCTCGTCTGTTGTAATGCGGCAAATGGTGTCTGTGCTCGCCTGGATGGTCATACTTGATACGCCCTGCGGCGGATTGCAGGGGATGGAGATCCACGCTGTTTCAATCTTTACAATTTTCAATGCAATCAGTCCTCCCAGCAGTATTTTATTTTGTTTCACACTAGCATAACGGTTTGAAGCTGTCAATGGAATCCGGTTTTTAAGTGGGATTTTAAACAAAATTCATCCAATTAACCACCTGTTAAATATGGATTTTGTAGATAAATGGATGGAATTGAACCAAATGGATGTTGAAAAACCAGGGGGCGAATGCTAGAATGAAGGCACAAAATTTCAGGATGGAGCTGGAGGTAAATTATGCAGCGTTCAAATCCAAGCCGCTTGGCAAAGGTGTTAAGGCGTGACAAATATTTGTATCTCATGTTTGCGCTTCCATTTTTATTTTATTTTATTTTCCATTACATCCCTATTTACTGGCTTCTGATTACATTTAAGGATTTCAGCATTCGAAAAGGCGTTTTAGGAAGTCCGTGGGTGGGAACAAAGTATATTGAGCAGTTCTTATTCGATCCATATTTTTGGCAGGTATTTAAGAATACAATCGTGATCAATCTGTTCAACCTACTTTGGAGCTTCCCGGCACCGGTGATCCTTGCGCTGCTTCTCAATGAACTCCGCACTGGACCGCTGAAGCGCTCCATTCAAACCATCAGTTATCTGCCGCATTTTTTGTCCACTGTGGTTGTCGTTGGGATGCTTACCAGCTTTCTGTCCAGCGACGGAATTGTCAATCAGCTGCTGCAGCAATTTGGCGTTGGCCCCTTTGCCTTTTTGACAGAGGCGAAATACTTCCGAACCGTTTACATAGCCTCTGGTGTTTGGCAGGCAGCGGGATGGGGATCTATTATCTACCTCTCTGCGCTTTCCTCTGTCGATGCGGAATTATATGAGGCGGCGCGGATCGACGGCGCTAACCGCTGGGATCAGATGCTCCATATCACCCTTCCCGGAATCGCCCCGACGATCACAATCCTGCTGATTCTGGAAACGGGCAAGATCATGGACGTATCCTTCCAGAAGATATTGCTGCTGATGAATGGGTCGAACCGGGTGGTGTCCGACGTCATTGCCACCTATGTATATCGGATAGGCATCACAGACGCGAACTTCAGCTATGCAACAGGGGTTGGACTGTTCCAATCAATCATTGCGCTCATTTTCGTCACTGCCTGCAACGCAATCTCACGCAGGGTCAGCGAAACCTCATTGTGGTAAGGGGGTGTTGAGATGAAAAAGAACAAGTCTTTGGGCTCAAGGCTGTTTGACAGCATCAATGTGATTTTCCTTCTGTTTGTGTCTATTGTGGCGGTTTATCCTCTCTATTACATGCTGATCACCTCGGTCAGCCATGGCATGGCGGTTATGCAGGGGTTGGTGACGTTTTTTCCCGTAAATCCCTCCCTTGATACATTTAAAATCCTGCTGCGGAACAATGATATTTTTATTGCCTTTAAAAATTCTTTTGTATATACCCTGTTGGGAACCTTTATCAATCTTCTGTTTTCATGCCTATGCGCCTACCCGCTTTCAAGGAGGACCTTTTCGGGACGCGGTTTCTTGACTGGGATGATTGTTGTGACGATGTTTTTCTCTGGGGGGATGATCCCCCTTTATCTTGTCGTTCAGTCGCTGGGCATGATGGATACGGTCTGGGCGGTTGTATTGCCGGTTGCGATCAATACATATAACATGATCATCATTCGGACGTCATTTCAGGCAATCCCGGAATCTTTGGTGGAATCAGCGCAGATCGACGGCGCCAACGATTTTGTGATTCTGTTTCGCATCATCATTCCGGTATCCCGGGCAGTGTTGGCAACAATGGTCCTGTTTTACGCGGTCAGCCACTGGAACAGCTATTTTAAAGAGATGCTTTATCTCAACACCAAAAGCAAGTATCCTCTGCAGATCATCCTGCGCAATATGCTGGTTTCAGGGTTGTTTTCTGAGGAGGCAACCATGGCCGGAGGTGCGTCATCCTTTAGTGTTACAGATGGAACGCTGCGCTCTGCCGTCATTGTTTTTACAACGCTCCCCATTATTATGGTTTATCCCTTTGTCCAAAAATATTTTGTAAAGGGTGTGATGATTGGATCGTTAAAGGGGTGACTACCGGCAGAGAGCACATCACATAATAACTCTTAGAAAGGTTGTACTGATATGAAAGTAAAATGGAAGCTCCTTTTTCCCGCGATTTTGTCTGCCGTATCTATGTTGGGGGGATGTCAGCCCCAGGAGCCCGCCGGCAGTTCAGCCCCTGTGACTTCGCCTGCATCCTCTACGCCTTCCACGGCTGGAACCGCAGATGCGGCGGGGTCCGATGGGTCTGCCAGCACCTATTTGTCCGATACCCTTGCCGAGCTGCATGTCATGTGCGAGGATTCCGCGTCAGCGCCGCTTCTTGTGGACAGTGAGACCATCAAATATGTGGAAGAATATCTGAATGTAAAGATCATTTTGGAAGCTGTGCCATCGGCAAGCTATGCGGACAAGAAGAAGGTTTTGATCAGTACCGATAATATGCCGGATATCATGAAGATCAATTTGTCCGATCTCAGGCAGTTTGCCCGTGAAGGGATGTTTGTCAATCTCAGCGAAAATAAGGAGAGGCTCCCCAATTTTTTCACTGTGCTTGACCAAAACCCGGATATCTATAAGCTGAGCATAGACGGAGAGATGTTCTCCTTCCCGACCATGCGCCGTCCGTCTGCCGGGGATGATCCCAACGGCCAGCAGCCGGTTATCCGCTCGGACCTCATCAAAGAGTATGGGCTGGAATATCCGGATTCCTTTGAAGAACTCTATGAAGTGCTGAAGGTCTTCAAACAAAATAGGCCTGGCAGCATTCCGCTGACAAACCGGAAGGGCGGCAATACTTCTGGAACGCAGAAGGTTCTGGACACAATGGCCTACCCCCTTGGCTCCGGCTCGAAAATGTACTATGACCAAGATATCGGCGGGGGGCAGTATGTCTATGGTCCCGCGCACGAAAACTTCAAGGAAGTTTTGCGCTATTTGAATCAGCTGTATGCGGAGGGGCTGTTGGATCCAGATTATGCGACAAACACCTCGGATATCTGGAAAGAAAAAATGAGCTCGGGAAAAGCCCTGATGTATTTTGACAACACCGGATTCAGGATGGACTTTGAGGCTGCTCTAAAAACTTTGGAGCCCAACGCCACCTATGATGTGTTTCCGACAATGGAGAACTCCTTTGGCCAGAGACGCAATTTTATCTTTGAGCAGCACTGGTCGAATTCCCATTATGTTGTTGCGTCCTCTTCGGAAAATATCGATCTCGCCCTTGCCTACATGGACTGGAGCTTTGGGGAGCAGGGCTGCGACATTCTCAACTACGGCGTGCCAGGCGTACACTTTGATAAGATCAATGGCGTGCCGGTTATGAAAACAAGTGTGTGGGACGCGTTCATTGCAGCGGGTTCTAATGGACCGTCCTATGATTTGCAGTCTAAGCTGGGCATTGGGCTGCCAGCCTTCACGCCATATGTGGATGTCGGCGCAAGCGAACTGATGAAGAACTATATGCTTGACGGCGAGGCGGCGGAGCGTTCGGAGGCGACTGCTGCAATGAACCGTGCCGATACTGGCCTGAGGAGACCTGTTTATGATCCTCCTCTGTCCCAGGAGGACAACGAACGCTACAATCAGCTGCTTTCTGCAGTGGAAAACATTGTGGTCCCGGAGTTTGATAAATATATTATGGGACTGGAACCCATTGAGAACTACGATGCTGTTATTGAACGCGCCCGTACAGCCGGAGCCCAAGAGATGGAAGACATTTTCAACCGTGCAAACGAGGCGTATCAATAAGCGTCTAAGGCGACTGGAGTTGGGATATATGCGGGAACTGTATCGGCGGCTGACTTCAGAGAGGCGCGCAATGCCGCGCCTCTATTTCGCCATATTATCCTTCTTTCTCTTTCTGGTGCTATTCGTTTTCATTTTGGGGATGGGAGTTTATAATGCAACCCTGCGGGCCTCTAAGGCGGAATTTGAGCACCGCGTTGCCGCTGGACTCAGCACGATCTGGGAGCGTACGGATTCGGAGATCCTGACCATGTATGAGACTGGCCGAAATCTGCTGGAAAATTTTTATGTCCAGGAGCACCTCAGGCCCTATACACAGATAAATGATGAACAGAGATTGGTACTCTTTAAGGTTTCAAAAGTGATCAACGAAAGCAAACGGCTGCTCAGCAGTACAGACGAAATTTTCCTTTACCTGGATGATCACAAGGTATATACTTCAGATGGAATCGCCGATTTTTCCTCCTATTTTTCAAGCATTTACTGTTTTGAAAATATTCCCGCTGAATTCTGGGCGTCTCAACGAGAGCAGACGGCAAAACTCACCGTATTATCGCCTGTTCAGGTATACCGGCGTTATTCGGGCACCAATCGACGGGTTGTCCCAATCGTCACCCGGGAATATGTCAATGGCTGGCGCACTGTAACGGTCATCAGCCTGGATATTGAAAAGCTTTGCCGCCCCCTTGAGAGGGGGATGCTTTACCCTTCTTCCCGCTTTGCGGTACTGACCAGCCGAAACGAACTCGCTTTCTCCAACATGGAGCAGGAGCAGCTGCAGGAAATCTCCCCGCTGCTTACAGAGGAAACCGGTACTGCGGATTACGCAACGATCAGCGGCGAACGTTATTTTGTTGTTTCGGCAGTTGGTCTGAGCGGGTGGCGCATCCTGCTCGCAACGCCGGAGGAGGAGTTCCGGCGCGTCAACGACGACCTTCTGCACCTGATCTTTCTCATCTGTGCTGTTTTGATTTTGTTTGGCGTTGTTCTCTCCTTTGTGTTTGCCTATCTTCTCTACAGTCCGCTGCGGAATATCCGCTATGCTGTCCTCAATGCCTCCCGTACAGAATCTCAGTCTGCATCCCTTGCCCAGGTGGAACGAGAAGTAACAGATCTTGTGCAGCACTATCAGTTCCTGCGGGACAGCCGCCAGAATGAAGCGTACTTCGCAATGCAGGCCTATCTTTTGTATGGCCTTTATGGGGAGCGGCCCCAGCAGTTTCTGGAATTATTGGCCGGGGGGCGGTTTTCCCACAGCAGCTATGCCGTCGCTGCGCTGTGCGTCCAATTTAAATCCGTGTTCCGGGATCAGCCGGAGGTTACACAGGAGGTAATGCTGCAAAGCATTGAGATCCTTGTGGAAAAATGTATCCCCTATCCGCTTTTCTTTATTGAGTTTGGAAACCATATGCGGGCGGCGGTTGTCAATCTTCCCAAAGGAGATATGGGCGCCGTTTTGGACGGGCTGGACACAATCTCCCACATTTTGGAACATGACAAAATGTATCTCCGTTGCTTTTTCGGAGTAAGTAGTGAGTCAGACGAAGTCAATGACCTCCAGAGACTATTCGACCAGGCGCGGACAGCGATGGAATATGTGGAAAGGATTGGCGGGCAGGATATTGTCTGCGCTTCACAACTCAGGATACGCCATGCGTATTTCTACCCGTTTGCGCAGGAACAGCAGCTTTTGCAATACTTGAAAGCCGCAGATATGAAAAATTTACAGCGGTTGACCACAGAGCTGTTGAATCAAAACCTTGAAACGCCCGTTTTATGGCGGAGCATCCGCAGCCTGATTCAGGCAATGCTGGGTACAGCCCAATCTTATTTTTCGGATGAGGCAGCATCCTTGCCGGATTTTGAGTACGTATTTTACAGCCCCAGCATGTGTTATCATATGCTGATCGACCAATACCAGCGGATGATAACCAGAATGGGGGATGCACAGGATACCTCCAACATTGCAATCGACTATATCCGCAAATATATTGAAGAACACTATGCCGACAATTTATCTCTTACGGAGCTTGCGGAAAGGGCGGGATACAACGCCAAATATATCTCTCGCCTGTTTAAGCAGTATATTGGATATCATCTTTCGGACTATATCAACTATGTCCGCATCCAAAAGGCAAAGGAGTTTTTAAGAGATCCCTCCCTCTCCATTGCAAAAATACAGGAGCTTGTCGGGATACCGAGCTATACGACTTTTACCCGCGTCTTTAAAAAATTTGAGGGAATCCCCCCTAGCCGTTACCGACAGCTGGAACAGATCACCCGGTCGGAGGGGGCGGTGGAATTGGATTGGGAGGATACCAAGGAAGACCGTAGCGAGTAAGCAATACTGATTTAAGCAGGAAAAAGTATGAAACGAGATTTTCTGAAATGGGGTGTAACAGGGATGGAGTTGTCAAAGGGGATTGATATCATTTTTCGTAGTGCAGAAGAGGCGCCTTCTCAGTACGCTATTGAGCATTTTTGCAGGGCGCTGAAGGCCAAGGGCGTTTCCTGTCGTGAAATCCGTCATTATTCTGAGGCGGATGAAGCTCCTGTTTTGGTGATAGGAACCGCAGGGGACCGGCGCATCCAGCTTTTGCTGGAACAGAATCAGGTGGATTACAGCCATAGGGAGTCCGTTTTTTATCAGTGGTGTCGGGTATATGGCCGGCAGGTTTTGCTGATTGCCGGAAGCGACGCCAATGGACTGATGTATGCTCTGCTTGAGCTTGTCGAGCGCATAGAAGACAGGGGTGCGGAAGCGCTTGCGTCCGTTGAGAACACAGTGGAACGCCCTGAAAACGCTGTCCGTTGTATGGACCGCTACCTTTTGGGGCCATTGGACGACGAATGGTTTAAAAGCGAGGACTTTTGGAACTTTTTTCTCGGCCGCCTTGCACAAAACCGTTACAATCGGTTTTGCTTGATTATGGGGTATGATACGCCGTATATGTCGCCACCGTATCCTTATTTTGTTCCAGTCAGCGGATATGCCCAGGTTGTGGTAAAGGGCTTGACGGACGCGGCGCGGGATGAAAATCTGCGCTTGCTTCGTAAAATCGGCGAGCTGTGCCACCGGCACGGGCAGAAGTTTTTTCTGGCCACATGGCAGCAGCGCGCCACCCGGCTTGGACAGGAATCTGAGGTAAGCGGTCTCGACCAAATTGACATGATGCAGTATTGCCATGACGGAATCCTGTCCCTGCTCCACGCCTGCCCAGAGATTGACGGCGTACAGTTCCGCGTCAATCATGAGTCCGGCGTTGGATCGCAGATAACTGCGGAGGACTTTTGGAATCATTGCGTAGATGCAGTGGCGGAGGTTGCCCAAAAAACCGGGCGGAAGCTCATTTTGGATCTGCGTGCCAAGGGGCTCAGCGATGGGATGATAGACCATGCGTTCAGCACAGGGCTGCATGTTGAGGTAGCGACAAAGTTTTGGTGCGAGCATGCCGCGATGCCTTATCATCTCACAGTTATGCGTACAGAGGAATTGACGCAGCTGGACAACCTGAACTTTTCGCGCCGATACAGCTACGGGGATATGCTTCGCAAACCAAGATACTATGATGTGATCTTCCGGCTATGGAACTATGGGTCAACCAATCTTTTCCTATGGGGGGATGCGGATTATGTCCGGCGTTTTTCCCGCGCCTGTGCTTGGGGCGGCGGATATGGCTATCAGGTCAACAACCCGTTGGCGCTTAAAGGTGGTTGCTCGTCCCGCCAGGAAGGGTCATGGCATACCTTCAAAGATGCATCGCTGCGCAGCGGCAGTTGGGAGGAAGAGCGTTTCTGGATGTGGTATACCCTCTTTGGCAGACTTGGTTACCGTTCCGACGCGGATGCTGACATTTGGATGAGAGGATTCCGAAAGGCCTTCGGTGTGCGTTCCGCCCCCGTTCTGGAAAAGGCACTGCGTTATGGAAGCCGTATCATTCCAACCATCACGGCCTTTCATATGCCGATGCATCCCTCGCTGACCTACTGGCCTGAAATGAGTACCGGTTGGGGACTTTTTGGGGAAAGCAATGCAGTGCCAAAACACCGCAGCGTCTCTTATGGACGCAGCGAGCCAAGCGATACGGGGCTGTTCTATGGCATTGACGAATATGCTGCAGCCATGGAGCGAAATGATTTTTGTGGGAAATACTCACCCCTGCAGGTTTCCGATTGGCTTACAGAAGATGCGCAGGAGGCTCTGGAGGCCCTGTGTTTGGCGGATCAGATCGGCGAAAATGAACAGAACCCAGAATATCTCGCATTGAAAACAGATATTCGTATGCTTTCTCTGCTGGCATATTATCATACCCAGAAAATACGTGCCGCCTTGTCGCTGGAACGCTGGAAATTAAACGGAGAGCGTACTTACCTGCATGACGCGTATTGCTACCATATTTGCTCCAAGAAATACTGGATGGAGCTCTCCGATTTAGGAAAACGGGCGTATCACCACGACTTGGAATTTAGCTCGGGGAACACCATGACGCGCCATGGCACATGGGAAGATTTGCTGCCGGAAATCAATACAGATGAGGAAAGGCTTTTGGAACTGCTTGGCGGCGATGCGCCCAAGGAGCCTGTCCACACCTATTGCACAGAGCAAATACCGAAGGAATATTACGCTTTGTCAATCGAATTGCCGGAGACACATCCTGAAAGGACTCCTCTTGTGATTCATGTCAGACCGCTGTATCCAATCTCTGTCCCGATCATGTTGCATTACCGCCATACAAACCAAATGGAAGGCGCATTTTGTACTCTGCCTCTTCAAAGAGAGGAAAGCGGCTATATTGGTGTTATTCCCCCAGAGTATCTGACTGCGGAATGGGACTTGATGTTATACATCAGCATCAATCACAGAGGTTCGGCATTTATTTTCCCTGGGATTAATCATCCTCAGTTTGATTTTCCCTATCTGACGGTTCGGATCGCTTCGGCCAGAGAAATCAATTAAGGGGGAAATAGAAAGAACGCTTGAGAATACTCAGGCGTTCTTTTTATCGGCTTTCCCTTTTAAAATACAATCTAAATCAGTGATCCAGCGACAGATTGATCTCGTCCACGGGGATATTGAGGGCCTCAGCGATCTGGTCATGGTTGAGGAACTTAGAAAAGGCCTGGATCATTTTTCTTCGCTCCTGTTCTCGACCTTCCTCCCGACCTTTTTTGATACCTTCCTCTCTACCTTTTTTGATACCTTCCTCTCTGCCTTCCTCGCGCTCAATCTTCAAAGCGTCCTCCAGGTTCCATTCAGTAAATAGCATGTTCTCCACCTCCGAAATGTGTTCCGCTAAAAACGGCTGCATCACGTTCATCTTCTCACAGTCCAGGGCCGCCCTGCGGATGGCTTCCTTTAATTCAAACTTATCCTCCAAGTATTCCCGTACCCGTCCTATAAAGTAGCTGTAATCATATAGGGCCTTGCTTTTCTCC
>CATJCP010000170.1 GCA_949737515.1 uncultured Oscillospiraceae bacterium
CTTGGTCACCGCCTCCTCTTCCTTTCCCCTCCTTAGCCATGCCATCAGCCTCCCTATGTCCCGCTCGTACTTCTTGATCGTCGATTCCGCTCGCTCTTCACCGGCTAAATGCTTTTTATATACTGTGAGCTGTGACTCTGTTAAAATCCGTTGATCCATGGCAGGGCCTCCTTTGAGTTTTTATCCATTTTATCATACAATAATGAATAAAAGTTCTCAAAAAACACCTAGTCTGCATAAAACGGCCGAATTTGTCGTTTCATGCAGACAATCAGGAGGATGAAGCTCATTCTATCAACGGAACAACGGCCAAGTAGGCTTTTTTCCTTTAATTATTCGCTGTATATACACTTTTCCCAAAGTGCCGGCGCCATATAAACGTTACATCTCCCATTCGTATGGCTGGAGAAAAACACCGTCTGATCATCCCAGGAGAAAAAGGGATGGGGATGGCTTTTCTGATCCTGCCAGCTGCTGTCATGGCGGCAGAGAAGCCCTACTGTGATACTTCCGGTTTCCTGGTGATATTTTTGCAGGGAAATATAGCTTTTTTTATCTGTCTGGCCAGCGCGGATGTGCGCATAATCCCCTACTCCCATGTCGATGGCATGATTCATCTGAAAATGCTCCGGACGGGTATATGGATAGAAAAAGCGCTGCTCCTGAGTTCCGTCTGTACAGACAAACAGATCTCCGTGCTGATAAAAGGGTACATCAGGTGTATGACGGATAGAGAACTGCGCCGCTACCCTACCGTCCGCCATAAAAAATTCGTGACCGATCCGGTCCAAATTATATCGCTGCCTGACCAAGGGATACACCTCATCTGTATTCACCTTGCTGATCCACATCCGTTGTACCAAATACCAAGAGGTCTCATGGCAAAAGAGGATCAGGTTAGGATCCAGAGGACTGATGTTGGTGTGGGATATCCATTCCCGTTCTCCCCATACGGCCTGGTATTTATCACGCTGTACATCATAGCGGATAACCACACTGGAGGGACGGCGGTAAAAATGTTCCCTCCCCAAAAGGCTGACGGTTGTGCGATCCGCTTTGGAGGGATCACACAGCTCCACCTCCTCTGTATAGGTAAAGGCAAGATACCGTCCATCGTCAGTAATGGAGAGCTGGCTGGCATAAAAACCCTTGGGAATATGAAGGTGTGCTATATCCTCTAACGTATCCAGTCTAACAGATTTCAGCATATTTTGCTGGATATAGTAGACACGGTGATTTTTCCGATCCAGTAAAGCACCCTGTGCTTGTACCCCCTCCCCTTCTGTAACCTGAACCATTCGTTGTTCTTTCAAATAAATAATATGTAGTTGCCATTCCCCTGTGCGGTTGGAGGCTACCAACAGATAAGAGCCATCCGAAGCCAAAAGCGGCATAGTAAAATAAGGATGATAGGTGTCCCCAATACCGTCGCTAAGGCGGGTTACCGGTATGCCGGTAACAGGGTCGCTCCTGGTAGCGAAATCCAGTTTAATAGAATCCCCTTTCATTATAAAACCTCTCCTTTGAATATCTGGATTACCGGTTCAAATACTTTGCGGTAATCTTCATTACTTTATCCGGATCTTCGTTATTGTCTCCATAATAGTAGGCCATCAGTACATCCTCCGGCTGGCTGGCATAGGAGATGATTTCCGGGAGAAACTGCTCCATAAGTTTGGTTTCTTCCAGGTTCAGGTCAAAATTTTCGATCAGCATCAATCCATTTTTCCCCACCCGATGGGAAAGTTCCATAATCTTCTTTCCGTTTTCCAAAAGGGTTTTCCCTTGCTTATCCGTCTTTCGGGTTTGGATAAAGGGGTTGCCGTCAATTCCAAAATCGTCCAGATATTGGATCGCAGCACAACAATCAAAAACCTCTTGGGGCATACTGGCATATACGAACATTGACAACCGGATTCCTGGATACTTTTCCTTCAGGAATTTGCCTACCCGGTCAAAGAAATAGGCGAATTGCTGGTTGTCCCATTGGATGCCGGCACCGGCGGGACGCTTTTCCATGGCATGGCGGCTGAAATCTTCAGTTCGAAATCCCTTAGGTTCATCCCAGATAATCCCGTCAAAGGGCCAGCGGTCCAGAATGGTACAGAGGGTGTCACAGAAAAACTGAAAGGTGGCGGGACTGTGTACGCTGGCAAGCGCTCCCCAAAGAGAGCTGGACGTGAAAGAGCCATCTCTGCGGCGCATCATGTCGTCAGGATGGGAACTGGAAAAGGCACTTTTGATCCCCGGCGTACCGGCAACTAGACCTCCCCAGCGGGAGGGGACCAAATGCACCTTTAACCCCTGCGACCTGGCAGCAGAGAAAACCCGGTTGATATTCCAATCTCCTTTTACCAGATCCAGCTCGTTGACTACCATTGCAACCCCGTCAAACCCATTGGAGCGAATCCACAGCATATCCTCCTGCAGCTGGGCCGGGGTTTGGTTATATTGGTATTGATGGATATAATACGCAATTTTGTACATTTTAAATTTTCCTTTCCCGATTAAAGCGTTTCATCCAGCCAGTCGATAAATTTTTCAGAAAATTCGTGAACCCCATCAAATAGCTCATAGGAAAATTTTTCTTTGATCCCTTGTCTTTGATAAATATCAGACAAAATGGAAACCGCCTTTTTAGTGCCCTCCAGCGGGAAAATGGGATCCCTGGTTCCAGAGGCGACGTATAAGGGCTTGGGGACAGCAAGGGAAATAATATAAGGCATCTCTCCGACCTGGAGAATATTGGGAACAAAATTGTCCACACAGTGGTTCACTGCCATAATGCTGTGGGAAAAAAGGTTGGCGTAACCGCTGATAACCACTGCTGAGGGCTGATCATCTAAGGCGGCATAAAGAGAGGTTACCGTTCCGCCGCCTGATATGCCCGCAATCCCATAGTGCTGGATTCCCTGTTCAGCCATATACCGTGCAACGGACATTGCCTGGTATACCCGCAGCCCTACGGCAGTAATACCGTGGAGCAGCAGCCGGGTTGTTACCGGATAACAGCCTGTATCCTTCCCCTGATAATCCGTTATCCTGAAATCTCCAAACGCGGCCGGTTCAAAGGTGAAAACCGTATATCCCCGTTCCGCCAAAGTCAGCGGAATGTACTTATGATAAGCTGGGGGATCCTTTCTGTCAAAGCAGTCCCTGACCCCTCCCTTGCCATGCCCATGACAATAGATTATGCCTATGGGGTGGCCTGTCTGATCCAGTCTTGGGCGATTGGGCTTTAAAATATAGGCAGGCATGGTAAGGCCTGGAAGAATGGTCATCCCGATTTGGCGGATAACGCAACCATCCTTTTTTTCTTCCCCCAGAAAGACAGGAGAGGAACTCTCTATTTGGGAAGCCATCTCATTGAGCTTATCAATTCCTAAGAGACGCTGGAGCAAGGTCCTCTTTTCCCTTTGGATCTTTGGAAAATCTTCCTGGGGGCAGGTCAAAAGAGGATCTCCCTGACGGCAGTCCCGCTCATACAACTGCTGAAAAAAGGAATCTAGCTTATATGCATACTCCACTGACAATCACTCCATTTCTTTTTTGCTGCTTCAAAGATGAATAAGAGCCCTGTTTAGGATCCTAAAGCTGCACAGGTTTGGAAAATGCTGTGTCCTTGATATTGTCTTTTCGACAAAAACAGACTATAATAAATGTAATGCTATAGAATCCTTATTTATAGAACGATCTGTGAGGTAATATTATGCGAATGACCAAACGGCCGCGATATAAAACTGTTCTAGCTCTTTTCTGTCTGCTGATCTGCGTAGTCCCTCTTACTACAATCAGCCTCTTTTCTTATCGGAAGTTCGCTGACCTTGTGACCGATTATCTGAGAGAAAGCAATGCCCAAATGCTCAATCAGCTTGTTCTACATGTGGACGAGTCTCTGCGGATTTCGGACAGCTCTATGGTGCAGTTTATTATTGATCCTGATTTAAAAAAGCTTTTAAATACTCCCTACGGCGGCAAACAGTTCAAGGAATTTGAGATTTTGTATAAGCGGCTCTATTTAATGCAGACCTATAATATGGTACCCTCCGATATCTGTATTGTCAACTATACCCGCGATTGGATGCTGGGGAATAATTACATTGAGATCATTTCCCAAAACCAAGAGCTGCAAAACTATCTGGATCAGCTGAAAGAATACACTGGGGAGCGGGAATGGGTGGTATATCCCTCCTATAAGCGGACGGAGGGACGCCACTACAACCTTTACAGCGTGCTTTTATTCCGCAGCCTGCATTCTGTCACCTATGATGATAACTGCTTTCTGATGATCAATTTTCCTCTGTCGGAAATTAAGCGGCTTGTGAAAATTCCCCAAAACAGCCAGCTGGTGATATTGGACAGCCGCGGACGGGGGGTGTACCACGAGGATGAAGAAAAGATCAACCAGGATCTTACCGGTGAACCCTTTGTCCGCCAGTTCCGGGAAGGGGAAGAGCCATTCCAGAGCTTCCCATGGAACGGAGAGCAATCGCTGGTAATCCATCAAGTGTCCGATTACAACAAATGGGAGTATTTTCTGGCGATTCCCACAGCACAGATTTATCAGCAGATATGGGCTATCGTGGGGACAATCCTGCTTTTCTTTTTCTTTATTCTTCTTGTCTCTGTTTTCTTTGCTGCATGGTTTTCCAAACGTCTTTACTCACCTGTAGAAAAACTCATAACCCTGACTATGCCGGAGGGTCCCCCTATTCTCAGCCCACACAGTGAATTTGACTTCATCAGTGAACAGGTGCGCCAGATCAAGGCAAAAAATCTTCAGTTTCGTCAGGAGCTGACCGCAAGGGAGCGTCTGGTCCAGCAGACGCTTCTTCACAGCCTGCTGAATCACACTGTTGCCCCACAGGACAGCGCCCATCTGGGGATACCTGAAGATCTGCGCGTCTTCTGCCTGCTGGATATTCTGGCTGATTGGGTGGACGAGCGTGTATTTGGCCCCAACGACCATGAGCTGATGCACTTTGGAATCTCTAACATCTGCCAGGAGGTATTCAAATCTGCTGTCTTTTATTCTGAAACCCTGGAGGAAGAACATTGCTATGTCCTGTTGGGCAGCAGAGACGATTCCCCTGCCTTCCAGGTTTCTGTCCGCTCCTCGGCGGAAAGCCTTTGTTCTCTGGTTGAAACGCTGCTGAAGGTGCATCTTTGTATTGCGGTAAGCGGAAATTTTTCTAATCTTAGCCAGACTGTGTCGGCCAAAGAGGAATGCAAAAAGCTGATGGACCAGAGGATGGTCCGCAGCAGTGGAATTATTTCCCTCCGCCTCCCCGTAAATGAGAAGGCGAATTTGACACAAACGGAAAGTCTGAAACAAATGCTGCTGCTGTCTATCCGGGAGCAGGATATTTCGTTGGTGGAACAGTATTTGGGCAGCTATCTGGAAATCCTTTGCAAAGATCACAACGACACTTTCCAGATGCAGCTTATTGAGCTATTGGTAATGGTGGAAAAAGTGATGAGGGAGCTGGACGGCTTTGACTGTACCGGGAAGCTTCATCCCAATGAACTGCTGCGGCTGAAAACGGTGTACAGTATCCATGAATGGTTCCGTGTAAATCTGTTGGAGCCCTATCGCCAATGCCTGGAAGCTGGCGGACAGGAAGTAAAAAATAAAACCATTAAAAGCTGTATCGCCTATATTTACCAAAATTTAGAAAACAACATCTCACTGGAAAGCTGTGCCTCTCAGCTTGGATATAGCTTTGGATATGTCAGCCGTCTGTTTAAAAAGGAAACTGGAATCGGCTTTGGGGAGTACCTGATTCTCCAGAGGATAGAATATGCCAAAAGCCTGCTGGATGAAACGGAACTCACTGTGGCGGAGATCGCCCAAAAAATCCAGTATAACAATTCCCAAAACTTCATCCGGGTGTTCAAAAAGAATGTGGGGATGACCCCAGGACAATACCGAAACCGGCAGACAGAAGAAAATTTTTAATAGGGTCTAAATCCGGCAATGGCAAGCAAGGCAGCATATGTACCTTGCTTGCCGCTTCTTATTCTCTTGAGATGATTTCTGGCAATGCTATTTGTTGAATTCGCTGTACTGCTGTGTATATTCCTCGATTACCTTATCCCCACCAGCCTTCAGCCACTCCTCTTTTGCCTGGTTCCATCCATCCAGGTCAATCTCCCCTAAAACATATTTTACTTGGGCGTCCTTATAAATCTGGTTCAGCTCATCGCCCATCTTTATGGCAGTATCGGAAAGGAAGGGAGCGCCAATATCAGTAATAGCGTACTGTTCGTTTTGGGCGAAAAGGGTTTCCACCTTTTCAGCTATAGGCGTTACATCTCCCCCTACCAGATGTTTACGCATGGAGCCAAAGGGAGAAATCTGGGAAATATCATTTTGCAGGACATTAAAGGCGCTGATTTGCTCCGGAGTACGGATCGCTTTTCCGTCTTTGACGGTGTAATGATCTCCTTCGATGCCAAAGTTGATCAGGTCACAGATTTCGTCGTCTCCCAACTGATCCATAAACCGTAAGCAGACCTGCAGCTGGGCTTCGTCGGGGATGCTGGTTTTGGAAAAATAGAACAGGCCGTTATAGCCGGAGGTAGCCCGGACTACTGGAATGCCGTCAGGGGTATAAAGGGGCTGCATAACATCCAGCTCTGCTTCTGGGTTTAGCTTATACAGGTCATTAAACTTGGTGTTGACATCGTCGATCACGCCGAAATAGATTCCTGCTTTCCCATTGTTAATATTGTCCCCGCGCTGCTTTACCACCGGAAAATCTTTATTGATATAGTCGTTTGCGTATAGATTCCGATAAAAATCCAAGGCTGCCAGATAACCGTCGTGGAAAAACTCGGGATACATTTTGCCGTCCTTCATAAAATTCCCTGTTTGAGAGCCGCACCATACGCTGACTTCCCGAACCTGGAAATTACTAGATTCCGCTACGCCAAATGTATCTGCTATGCCATTGCCGTCAGGGTCCATGGTTGTAAAGGCTTCGGCAACCTTATAAACCTCGTCAATGGTTTTGGGCATCTCAAGCCCCAGCTTGTCCAGCCAGTCCTTGCGGATGATATAGCCGTTTCTGGCCAACACCCTTTGCCGGAACAGGGCATAAACCTTTCCATCCACCGCCAGGGTATCGAATACTTTGGAATTGAGCTGGGAGAGGTTTGGGTAATTCTGGATCTCCGGCCCAATCTCCCAGAACATACCGGAACGAACCGCATTGATGATGCCTGCCTTTTTACCCTCGTTGTTCAGTACAATTTGGGGAAGATCCCCTGCCGCCAGCAGCGCATTAAATTTTTCGTTATATGCAGCATAGGGAACCCATGTAATTTCCAGCTCTGTATTAGTGTGCTGGGAAATGCGTTCAAAGATGACGGAATCAGTTTTGGGCGGGTCGGTTGCATAAAAGTTGTTGAGCATTGTAACCTTATTGGGCCCGGCGGACTCCACCGGCGCCTGAGAGGAACTGTTTACATTGGATGCAGGGGACGGAGAGGAGCTGGAAGGATTTGGGGAAACAGAGGAAGAAGGACTGCCGCTGCATCCCGCCATGGAAGCTGCTGCGCTGAGCGCCAAAGTCATCGCCAGAATCCGCAGGGACTTTTTCATAATATGACCTCCTTAGATATCTGTAAAGTGTAATATACTCCACCCGGCTTATGGAAAACCGGGATTACAGCCTGTTATCCTTTAATAGAGCCGACTAAAACACCCTTTACAAAATATTTCTGCAAAAAAGGATAGACCAAAAGGATCGGTGTGGTAGAAACCACAATGCTCGCCATTTTGATGGTTTGGGCGGGGAGGACAACGCTGGGGTCCAACATTTCCGAATCCCCCAATCCCCCCTGGGAGAGCATGACAATCTGCCGCAGCAGAACCTGAACCGGCCATTTTGTACTGTCGTTTATATACAGCAGCGGCTGCATAAAGGAGTTCCAATGCCCCACCGCATAAAACAAGGTGAAGGTTGCCAAGGTGGGAAGAGACAAAGGCAGCACAATTTTCGAAAAAATAAACAGATCATTCGCCCCGTCAATTTTGGCAGACTCCTCCAAAGAATCAGGCAGCTGCTGGAAGGAGTTTTTAACCAGGATCAGGTTAAAGGTACCAATAGCTCCGGGAAGGACCAGCGCCCAATAGGAATCCAACAAATGAAGGGATTTCACCAGCAGGTAAGAGGGAATCATCCCTCCACCGAACAGCATGGTAAACGTAATGCCCAACATCAGGTATTTCCGCCCGATCAGATTTTTGTGGGCCAGCGGGTAAGCCATAATGGTAGTCATCGCAATATTCACCGCTGTCCCCGCCAAGGTGATAAAAACGGAATTGCCCAGGCTTCTCACCAATGTGGGAGTGGAAAAGATATATTTATAAGTTTCCAACGTGATCTCCTTGGGAAAAAGCATCAGAGGATTGGTGAGTATCTCCTGGGTGGTGGCAAAGGAACAGGCAATGATATTAAGAAACGGAAAAAGGGTGATGACAGCGAAGAGAAAGAGGAACAAGTAGTTAATGCAGTCAAACAGAATTTCTCCGGGATGCCGCTTGATTTTCATTGTTTCCTTCCTCCCTTCTAAAAAATGCCTTCTTCGCCAAGCTTTTGGGCAATGGCGTTTGCTGTAAAGACCAGGATCAACCCAACCAGGGACTTAAACAGGTTGACCGCTATGCTGTAGCTGAACTGTCCCTGCCCAATGCCGGTGGTATAGACATAGGTATCAAATACCTCCCCCACATTGCGGTTCATGGCATTGAGCATCAGATAAATCTGGTCAAAGCCCGTGTCCAGCACATCCCCAAGCTTTAGAATCAGCATAGTAACAACAGTAGGGCGGATGCTTGGGAGGGTAATGCTGATCGCCTGGCGCAGCCGGGAAGCGCCGTCGATACGCGCGGCCTCATAAAGCTGTGAATCAACCCCCGTCAGGGCAGCCAGATAGATAATTGTTCCCCAGCCAGTACCCTTCCATATATTCTGGCCGATTATCATGGGGAGAAACCACCGTTCACTCATCAAGAAGTTTACTTCCTTACCTCCGAGTGCCTTGATGACGTTGTTCACTAACCCGTTCTCGGTGGTAAAAAGGATATAGGTCATACTGGCAACCACTACCCAGGACATAAAGTGCGGAACGTAGGAGACGGTTTGAACCATCCGTTTATACCAGCTTACCTGTACCTCATTGAGCAGCAGCGCCACAAGAATGGGAAGGGGGAAACAGAGCAGGATGTTGAGCGCTGAAATGGAAAGGGTATTGCGGAACAGCATCCAAAATGTTTTTCCGCTGAAAAACCGCTCAAAGTGTTCCAAACCCACCCATTCACTTCCAAAAAAGCCCAGAAAAGGCTGATAATTTTTAAACGCCAGCAAGATCCCCCACATTGGGCCATACTTAAACAACAGAAAGTAGATGACCCCAGGCGTTAGCATAATATATAACCAGCGATCCATGATGAGACGGTGCAAAATTGGATGTTTTTTGGGCGAGACAGAGCCTGGGGATCCGGTCTTGGCAAACTGCTGCCGTATCGACATACCTTTTCCTCCTCACATAACAAGATTTGCAGCCAATTTAGAGTGAGCCTGCTTAATTCAGATATAAAATTGATGGTATTTACTGTTATGGGCCAACATCTGGTCAAACAGGTTGCGGGCCTGAGCCACCGGGATTGTGACAAGAGGGTCGTTGGAAAACGCCTGAAAAACCCGGTTCAGATCCCGGTTCAGACATCCCTCTACCACAGATATCTGATTACAGGCAGTACGCTGAATCAAAGCCAATACCTGCGGCTGTATCTTCCCTCCACAGACCGGCCGAACATGGTTGGAGGTAAACACAGCGTTGGTTTCAACTACACAGCCTAACGGCAGATCTGGAAGCTGGCCTATATTGGGCAGATTGACATTTGTCACAAGGTCCTCCAATCCCAGGAGGGCGCGCATCTGCCGGACTCCCTCTTCTCCCGTTTGCTTTAATTCAAAGGGCTCACCCGCCAGCATACGGCGGCTTTTTTCCAGCCTGCGCTGCAAGCCCTCTCTCCGGGAGGCCACAGAGGTAAGTCCAAACCCCCAACGGGCAACATTTTCCGGAGAACCCAGATACCACTGCCCTGGGCAGAATTCTGACAGATGCCGGTCTCCCGCTGCCCCTATTACGCCATACCGCAGGAAGAGATCCATTTTGACCATCTCTTTTTTCTTGTATTCACCATTGGCCCAATGCTTTTGATCCGTTGGGTCTATGTAACCGGTCTCATGGTATTTTTCACAAAATTTTTGGAAAATTGGGAACAGGTCTTTGCCGTGAAAGGAGGCCTGATCAATCCAGGTAAAGTGGTTAATGCCCTGAACATTTACCTTTATTTCTTCCCGGGGAGGCAGGGGTTCTCCCTCCATTTCCAACAGAGAACGGGCTAATAGTTTTTGAGTGCCAAATACTTCATGGCAACAGCCGAAGGCCTTGATTTTCGGAAAGGTCCGGTAAAGGGTATCTACACACATAGACATAGGATTGGTATAGTTGATCACCCATGCCTCGGGACAGTATTTTTCAATAGCCTGAGCGATTTCCACAAACATGGGGATAGTGCGGACGGCGCGGACAATCCCCCCTGGCCCAGTAGTATCCCCTACGGGCTGATAGATTCCATATGCCTCTGGCCCATGGACATCTGATTCCATTTCGTCAAAGGTTCCGGGCAAAATAGAAATAACAACAAAATCAGCTCCTTCCAGGGCCTCGCCGATCGTATCGCGGGCAGTGTAGCGAAATGGGTTTTCAGGGATATTGTTGGCAATCTGTTGATTATTCAGGGCAGCTTGCCGGTCAATATCATAGAGAGAAACCTGTCCCTCCATTCCCTCTCCATGTAATATCAAATCGCTCATCAACCCCCAAGCCCAGCCGCGGGAACCGCCTCCAATATAAGCGATTTTTACTGATTTAAAATGGTTCATAGTTTTTCCCCTTTCACTAAATTGGCCCTTTGCCCTATCCGTCGTTGTGGGAGCGGCCTCTATAACCCAGTATATCGGGATCAGAATAAAAGGCAATAATCAATTTTGGGAGATTGCCAGCCTGCCGGTTTTCCGCTTAAATCCACATGATTGGAAGGGGATAATCTTTTTTGTATGGAGGATAAGCCGATATTGATCTTATTTGGATCTATACTATAAAAGTAGACACCAAAGAAGGAGGTTCCCTATGGCAACAAACAACTACACAAAATATGATGAAGATTTCAAGAAATCCCTTGTATCTCTCCACCAGAATGGCAAGACGCAGACCCAGCTCTGTAAAGAATATGGCGTTTCCCAATCCGCCCTCGGCAAATGGGTCAAGCAGTATTCCACTATTGAAATTGATGACGGCAAAGTCCTTACCGCCAAACAGGTCAAGGAACTCCAAAAACGCAACGCCCAGCTTGAAAAAGAGGAAACAGACCGCAGGACTTATGCTGCCCTGAATGACCTTAAGCTGTCTGTGTTCTCCTACATAGAAGGATACTACAATTCAAAACGTCCTCATGCTTCCCTTGGTTATTTGACTCCTAATGAGATGGAAGCTTCCTACTTGGGACGGAAATGTTTTTTTCTCCCTATTGAAAATATTTATACAATATTGTGTCTACTTACTTGACTATGGTTCACTCAGCCGCCAACTGCTTTGCGGTAATACCCGCAATGTGCATTTCACCGATTATTTCGGCTGTCCATTGTGCAGGCATACAAAAGTAAACCTCCTTTTAAATTGTAGTTGACTTAGGTAAGCATATATGCTATTATTTAAGTGCAGTTAATAGCGCAAACTCAACTTACTTTTGAATTTTAGCTTACTTAGGTCGGCCATAGGCTATATTATAGTATACTAAGGTCGGTATATTAAGATAAAAAACCGAAAAAAGTAAGCTTTGTAGTTTTGCACAAATCAAAGAGGTGATTGTTGTGTTTTATGACCTATTTTGTAATCTGTGCAAAGAACGAGGCATTAGTGTCACTAAAGCTACCATTGATATAGGATTAAGCCGAACCATAGGTACAAAATGGAAACGAACAGGTGCGACCCCTAACGGGGAAACTTTAAATAAAATAGCAGATTATTTTGGTGTAACCACAGATTTTTTATTGGGTACAGAAAAAGCGTCCGCCCCAAAGGACGGGCATCAAATAAGCAAGAAAGATATCATGTTTGCCTTATGGGGAGATACCGATGAAGTAGACGAGGATGACTTAGCAGATGTACAGCGTTATGCAGACTACATTCGGGAGAGGAAGCGGAAAAGATGACTGATCTTCTGAAGATTTATCGCATAGCCAATAAAAATGATATCACTGTTGATTGTTTCAAATTGGGGAAAAGAGAGGCACTGTCTGTTATGGATGAAGATGGGTCGTGTTTCATTGCCATAGACCCTTTTTAATTACAATCCAGTCAGGACGAAAAATTAAAGCTAGCCCATGAGATGGGACACTGTATGACAGGTTCCTTTTACAACGCCTGTTCGACCTTGGACATTCGCCAAAAACATGAAAATACCGCTGACAAGTGGGCTGCCAATTCATCTTTTTTCAAAAGATGAATTGGCAGAAGCGGTCGCAGAGGGAAATACAGAAGTATGGCAGTTGGCCGAGTATTTTGACGTAACGGAAGATTTCATGCACAAGACCGTCTGCTGGTATGTACATGGGAATTTGGCGGTGGATTTGTATAAGACATAAGCAATAAATTATTTAATTACAGAAAAAAGGAGCATAAAAGTGAAAAAAACAAAATCATCTTTTCTGCTTAGCATCATAATGGCAGTATCCTTTACTGCTTGTTCTTCCGCCAATCCTCAGCCCAGCGTGAATTTAAACAGTACCGGATCGGGTTCTATATCAGGCAGTAGTGGGAGCACAACAACTGTTCCGCCAGATCTAACAGGACAATGGAAACAGATAAACGGCAATTCAGATGATTCATGGCATAGCGCAACAATTACCAAAGATTCCATAGATGTGTATTGGGTTGTGGACGGAGGCGAGACCACCGCTCTTTATTGGGCAGGTACATATAAATCCCCCACTACAACAAACGAGCCATATTCCTGGGATTCTGAAAACAACCGTGACAAAACAAAACTTGCCCTATTTGCATCCGGGGATGATATCAAAACATTCACCTATGAAAACGGGCAAATAAGTTATTCTGCATCTGCTTTTGGCACAACAACGACAGTAAAATTGGAGAAAGATTTTAGTGGAGATTCCCTAGAAGGCAGCGAAATTCCAGAGCGTTCCAATTTTGCAGGACAGGATGAGCAGAAGCAGGAATATGAAATTGGTGAAACCTGGACGGTTGACGGACAGTGGGCGATTACGGTTACAGGGGTAAGCGAAACGCAGCAACGTAATCAATATTCAGACAAAACGCCCGGCGCTGTTTACATTGTTGATTACACATATACGAATATAGGATATGAAGGGATAGCCGACGGGCTTTTTATTGATTTGAATGAAATCATTATAGATTCCGAAGGTGTTATGGGGTATATCTATCCCGGAAACATCACATATTATCCCAAAAGAGTGCCAATCGGGGCAACATGTAATGCACAGTCTTGTATTGGGGTTGAAAACCCGGGAGACTTTAAAACACAAGTTGTAAGATATGATGACAACAGCAAAAAGCAATCAGCGACTTTTAACATAAAAATACTCAAAGATGAAAGAAAAATTGGCACTGAACCTGAAATTGAAGGGATTCAGATCATCACCCCAGAATCAGGTGATCAGACAAAACCAAACACAGCTGAACACTGGCGGCCGGTTTATATGGAGCCGACCGTTTTTAGTCTCAAACAGCCGGACTATTCCAAAACCGCCACACGCCTCAAAGCAAGCAGCTCTGCATCCCAGTCATCCTCCTCCCAATCAAGGGCGCCAACACAAACAAGCAGCTCAACAACAGCAGGAAGCCAGTCAGGGCAACAGGTGAATGCCGATTATGTGCTCAACACCAATACCAAAAAATTCCATCATCCATGGTGTGGCGAGACCGAAAAAATTAAGGACAGCAATTTCTCCACCTTCCACGGGTACAGATACGAGATTATCAAAATGGGATATACCCCTTGTAAAAAATGCAATCCATAATCAAGATTGTGAGGTTGATAAAATGTCGGAAGCATATAGGATCGACTGGAAAGAAGAACTGATTGATGGAAAAGTAGTTGTAATGTCTCCAGCGGCAAATAACCATAATCGGATAGCTGGAAACATTTATTTCCTTTTCAGAACATATTTGAAGGGTAAAACTTGTGTTCCCTATGGTGACAATGAAACCGTTTTTTTGACGCCAAGGGACAAATTTGTTCCAGATTTTATGATTGTTTGTGATCATTCTAAGATAAAGTTTAATGGAGTACATGGTGCGCCGGATTTGGTGGTTGAAATACTTTCGCCAAGTACGGCTAAGAATGACAGGGGACATAAAAAAGAAGTTTATGCTAAATGTGGTGTTTTAGAATATTGGATCGTCAATCCTGTTGATAAGTCGGTGGAAGTCTATCTTAATGATGGACAGAATCATTTTCTTTTGAGTAATGTTTATACGCTATGTCCTGATTGGATGCTTGAATCTATGAATGACGCGGAACAGAAAGCGGTTTTGAGCCATTTTAAGTGCAGCTTATACAGCGATTTGGATATTTCTTTGGATGATATTTTTGAGGGCTTGCTCTAAAAAAGCCGCCCACTTAGGCGGCAAAAAGGGAGGAAACACTATGTCAGAAGCATATAAGATAGACTGGAAAGAGGAGCTGATTGACGGTAGGCCGGTGGCGATGGCCCCGGCTTCTGTGGGGCATACGTTTGTTTCCAACAACATTTTGAATATCTTTAAGAATTATTTGAAAGGGAAGAAATGTATTCCGTTTGGAGACGGCCCTCTGGTATATCTAACAGAAAAGGATCATTTTGTCCCCGATGTGATGATTGTCTGCGACCGCGATAAAATCAAGCCAAACGGCATAGACGGAGCGCCGGATCTTGTTGTCGAGGTCCTTTCTCCAAGTACTATGCGATATGACAAAACCTATAAAAAGGACGTTTATGCAAAGGGCGGAGTGAAAGAGTACTGGCTTGTCAATCCGTCTGACAAATCAATAGAGGTCTACCAGAATGTTGATGGGGGATTTGTGATCCATGACGTGTATACCATTATTCCTGACTGGATGCTTTCTAATATGCCTGAATCCAGACAGAATGCAGCGGAGACAGTATTTAAATGCAGCTTGTTTAAAGACCTTGATATTTCTTTAAATGACATTTTCAGCGATTGGTTTTAAATGATTTTCCTCCCAGACCAATCCCCGTCTAAGTCCGGGGGAGCGTTAGGTGGAAAGTAATCTGCTGGTACAAATATGGCAATTTGGCGGTAGATTTGTATATGGCGGTGTGATTGGGCGGATGCGGGCACATCGGGCAGAAGAATTTTCTGGATTTGCCCATGCCCAATAAAAAACCGCATGATTATGAACTTTTTCTGTGGGCGGATATGCGTTTTTTCTTCTGCCCATGCCGACCGTATCCGCCCATGAGTGAAATATTAGAAGAAGTTTTCCAGGATATTTTCAAGAGTGGGTTATAAAGTGGGTTACACAACAAAATGAAGGTTCAAAAAACCACTTAACTACGTGATTTTTTGAACCTTTTCCTTGGAGCGGATAACGGGAATCGAACCCGTAACCTCAGCTTGGGAAGCTGATGTTTTACCACTAAACTACACCCGCATATATAACATATTCTCTCAACGAATCTTATTATACAGAATCTCCCTGTAAAAGTCAAGTCTAAAATTTGAAATAATATAAAATTTCCGCAAACCCACAGAATAGACCTTTTTCCTTCTTGCTTTCAATGATTTTTTGTTTTTTCCTGGAAACCTATGGTAAAAGTATACGACAATCCCTTTTTCCGGTCCAATTGTACCAATCAACCTTTCCGGGATATCAGATAACAAAAAAGAAGGTTTTTAAGAACATATCTCATTGTTTTTTGACAATGGCAACAATAATGACACCTATAAAATGTCGAATTTCACAGGCATATAATTTTCAACAATAAATTTTCCATTTTGCAATATAGCTGTGGAAAACCTCTTTAAAAATTCATCGGTTTGCCAGATTGCATCCTTTCCGAAAATGTGTTTAAATACTATGGAAAATACTTTTGGAAACATCTGAAAGGAGCAAACACAGATGGAGTTTCAAATGGAGTGGTTGTCTGATCCGCAGGTATTTGCGGTCAACCGGCTTCCCGCCCATTCCGCTCATCCTTATAAGGGGGCAAGGGGGGAAGAATTCCAGCAGATCCTGCGGGGCAGCTGGAAATTTTTCTATGGGGAAACGCCCCAAACGATCCTGAAATCCATGGACCAGTGGTCCCAGGAGGGGTACGATCTCTCCCAATGGGAGGATATAGAGGTTCCAGGTTACTATGCCCTGCAGACAGAACATAGCTGTCCCCAATATACAAATGTTCAATATCCCTGGGACGGCCTGGAGCCTTTGAAACCGGGCCAGGTTCCAAAGGATAAAAATCCCACCGCCTGCTATGTGAAGGATTTCCAGAAATCAAACGATTGGGTGGAGACCTTTGTCCGTCTGGAGGGAGCAGATTCAGCGGCGGCTCTGTGGTGTAACGGACATTTTGTGGGATACAGCGAAGACAGCTTCACCCCATCAGAATTTGAACTGACCCCCTATATTCATGAAGGCACCAATCGTCTTGCAGTAGCTGTGTTCCGGTTCAGCAGCGGGAGCTGGTTAGAGGATCAAGATTTTTGGAGGATGAGCGGTCTCTTCCGGGATGTTGTGTTGTTTACTTATCCCAAAACCCATGTGCTGGATTACTTTGCTACCGCCCAGCCCAACGGGGATTTTTCTCAAGGACGCCTGGAAATTGCCTTGCGGCTGACCGGGGAGTTGTTTGGGCGGGTATCCCTGGAAATGGAAGGTTCTGTGGTGGGTGCGACCATCAGTGGGGAATATCTTAACCTGACCCTGACCCTCGCCCAGCCGAAGCTTTGGAGTGCGGAGCACCCCAACCTGTACAATTATACCATAAAGGTATTTGACGGGCAGGACAAACTGCTGGAAGTGATTCCAGGACGGGCGGGATTCCGCCGGTTTGCCCTGGAAGACGGGCTGATGAAGCTAAACGGCAAGCGGATTGTATTCAAGGGCGTCAATCGCCACGAATGGGACTGCCGTCGGGGACGGGCTGTCACCGAAGAAGATATGGTCCGGGACGTGGTCCACATGAAGCGCAATAACATCAATGCCGTGCGCCCCAGCCACTATCCCAACCATCCCAAATTTTACGAGTTGTGTGATGAGTATGGGCTTTATGTCATTGACGAAACCAATCTGGAAACCCATGGAAGCTGGAACCGCAGCGCCAGGAATGGTGCGGAAACAATGCAGGAAGGGATCCCCGGCAGCAGCGAACTTTGGCTGGATACAGTGCTGGATCGGGCCAACAGTATGTTCCATCGGGACAAAAACCACCCCTCTATTCTGATGTGGAGCTGCGGCAACGAAAGCGGCGACGGACGGGATATCTACGACATGGCAAACCTGTTCCGGGGTGCGGACCCCACCCGGCTGGTACATTACGAACGCGTCAAATGGGACAGCCCTTTTGCCGGCTGTACTGACATTGAAAGCCAGATGTATACCCCTGTCTGGAAGATTGAGGAATTTTTGAAGGAACATCAGAACAAGCCCTTTATCTGCTGCGAATACACCCACGCCATGGGGAATTCCAATGGGGCTATGCATAAATATACAGACCTTGCGGAACGCGAACCCTTGTATCAGGGTGGATTTATCTGGGACTATGTGGATCAGTCCCTTCTGGTCCCTGATCCCGCTGGGCTTGGAAAAACCTACCTGGCCTTTGGCGGGGACTTTGGGGACCGGCCCACCGACTACAACTTCTGCTGCAACGGCCTCTTGCTGGGAGACCGGCGGGATACGCCGAAGATACAGGAGGTCAAATTTAATTACCAGAACTTTACCCTAATCCCTTCCCTCTCCCAAGTTGCGATCCGCAATCGCTCACTGTTTACCAACGGATCGGAGTACTTGCTGAAAGCCTGGCTGGAGCGGGACGGGGAGGAAGTTGCCAGCTTCACAGGCGAGGCGCAGGCTGCCCCCGGCGAGGAAGCCTGCGTACCCCTCCCCTTTGCAGGACAGACGGAACAGCCGGGGGAATACACGGTCAACGCCGCCCTTGTTCTGAGGGAAGACACTCTTTGGGCAAAGGCTGGATACGAAATCGCCTTTGGACAGACGGTCCTTCCTGTGGTTCCCTCTGAAGGGGCTCCCTGCACCCTGCCTGTTCAGCTCATTGACGGCGGGTTCCAATACGGGGCAAAGGGAAAGGATTTCTCCCTGCTGTTCTCCAAGGCCTCTGGCCTGATCACCTCTTATTGCTGGAAGGGAGAAGAAATGCTGTTCTCCCAGCCGCAGATGAACTTCTGGCGCGCCCCCACTGATAAAGATATGGGGTGCAAAATGCCATTCGA
>CATJCP010000171.1 GCA_949737515.1 uncultured Oscillospiraceae bacterium
TAGGAGGGAATATTTCCGGCTGACAGGGGAGGAACAAGCGCCTCCGGAGCCGAAGTGGAAGGTCTGCTACGAGGGAGGCTTTTGGGGAAAAGGCCGCGGAGGGGAGGAGGTTCCCCTGGGGCAAACCTTTTCCTGGGGCGGGAATGTCTGGCATATCCCGTCGGTTTACCGCTGCGGGGCAGGGTTGGTGGTGGACTGCTGCATAGAGGCGGGAGCCTTTGAGGGGACAGAGGAACAACGGAAGCAGGCGGAAAATCAGTTTTGGGAGATGGATTTTGAAGCCTCTGTGGAGATCAACGGGAAGACTTCAAATCGAAAAACCGGCTACGGGACAGCTTGGAGGCCGGCGGAATCCCTTGACGAGGGGGAGCAGCCAGACCAGGAGGCCGGGCGGGTTCTGGAGCATTACGGCCTCCCGCTGGACCGGAAGTGGATTATCCGGAGGGAGTCCTTCCCCTGGGTGGTAAAAACCAAGCCCAAGATAAAATCCTTAAAACTCTCCCTTTCCCCACGGGCTGTCCCCATTTTGGGAACGACCTTTCAAACGCCCCAGGTAGGGGAGAGCGTGATCCTTGTCCACCCGGTCACAGGGACGGAGCACCAGCTCACAGTGGAGAAATGGGAGCCAGCGGAAATGGACGGGAGGTTTCTGGACAAAATGTGGAATTTCCCCCGCTTTTTTTACCAAATGACCTATACCCTCGATCCGGATCTGCCCGGCAGCAGCTTTAACCTCCAGGATCTGGCGGAGGGAGACAGGCCGGTGAGGGAAGAGGCGGCCGAGGAACCGGCTGCACGCAGCAGCCCCGCTACCCTCGACCCGGACCTGCCTGGCCGCAGTTTTAATCTCCAGGATCTGGCGGAGGGAGACAGGCCGGTGAGGGAAGCGGCGGCCGAAGAACTAGCTGCACGCAGCAGCCCCGCAAACATAGGGATCATCGGCGGGGCAAGCGGGCCGACAGCGATTTTTATAACCGGAAGGGGAAAGGAGGATGCGGGTTTCCACATAGCCTGCTCAAGCTGCCGCTTCCAGCGGGTCCCCCCGGCGGAATGGCAGGCGGTTTTCTGGGAAAAGCCCTGTGGGGACATACAGGTAACGCTGCTGGAATGAACGGCCTGCCCCTGAAAGTCCCTACTCCGCCTTTTTCCTGTCCTGCAGCCCGTATAGCGCCAGGAAACCCACTGCCGCCATGGCTAGGCTGACAAACAGCTCCCCACCCTGTGGGATTCCCGGAAACAGCTCCGGAATGGAGCCCAAAAGAAAGCCGAAAATGACCAGATAGGTTCCCTGAGGATGTTCCTTCATCAGGCGGTCCATCAGCTTGGCTGTCAGAGCCACCCCCAGAATCCCGCCAGCTCCCAGGGGCAGGAGGGGGAGAAGTCTTAGACCGCTGATGCTTTCCATAACCGGCTGGTATAGGCCCAGCATCAGCAGCATTTGGGAGACGCTGATCCCCGGCAGGACCAGGGCAGCGGCGGTGAGGACGCCGCCCAATATTTGGAGCAGTATGCTGGCAGCCCCGCCCCCCTCCTGGGGGGAGAAGAGGCCGGAGGGGATCAGGGACAGCAGCGCCACCGCCAGGATCCCCGCCGCAGGATACAGCAGCACCCCGGCGGAAAACCGTTCTACCTTTGCTTCCCGGCAGATTACAGGGATTCCCCCGGCCACCGTCCCGAGGAAAAAGTATTTCAGCGGCATGGGGTATTGTTCCATCAGGCTCAGAAGGGAGCCGGAAAAGAGCAGCATTCCAATTCCTCCCCCTATGGCGAACACCACAAGGAAGACGAGGCTTTCTTTCTTCTTCCAAAAGGAATTGACCGCCTGGATCAGCTTGTCGTAAATCCCCAGCAGCATGGCCATAGAGCCGCCGCTGACCCCTGGGACGGTCATGGTTCCGCCCACCCAGATTCCCTTGAGAAAGTCTGTTATCAAGTTTTCCTTCATCCTGTTCCTCCTCCGGCTGTTTTGAAAGGGAAAAGCACAAAGCCCCGGACCGGAAAGCCTGCCGCAATGGGACGGGCCCCCTGGTCCGGGGTTTTTGGCCTGCGTCTTTGCGCCTGCCTTTATTTTATGCCGGGAGAGCTGGATTCAGTCCTGATTTTGTCACGGGTTGCCCTGGATATTCACCTGGACGTTTTTCCATTTCAGCCCTCTGACCCCGGAGATGTTCCCAAACCGTTTGGCGGTGATGGTCACGTCCTCAAAGACGATATCCTCCATGGGCTTGGCCTCATAGGCGTCGATGTCAAAGGCGAGGGAGCGCCCCTCGTAGGATTCCCCGCTGTAGCCGTCGGACAGCTCCGCCACCACGTCCTTGATCAGCAGATTGCGGACCAAAGGGATTCCCTTTTCCTCCGGAACCCGCTGGGACAGGATTTTCCACCGCTGGGGGATCTCGCCTTCATACCCCTCCGGAATCTCGCAGTAGCTGTAAGAGGGGTTCCAGTTGAGCTGGAAGGAAAAAGGATTGGCCACATTCTTCATCCGCAGATGGCTGACTGTGACGTTTTCAATCACACCGCCGCGGGTGCGGGCGGATTTGATCCGGAAACCTGCCGCAGTTCCGTCGTATTGGATGTTTTCCACACGGATATTGCGCATCCCGCCAGAGGTTTCGCTGCCGAGGGTGATTCCGGAGCCTGCCAGCAGCCTGCAGTCCCGCACTGTGATATCTTCGCAGATCCGGTTGACCCGGAGGCCGTCCGCATCCCTGCCGGATTTGATGCAGACGCTGTCATCGTTGCAGGAGATTACACACCGCTCCACCAGGACGTCCCGGCAGGAGTCTACGTCAATGCCGTCGGTACTGGGGCCGTTGTTGTCCCCCATCTTCAGGCGGTCGACGTGGACGTGGCTGGAATAGCAGATATGGACGTTCCAGAACCCGGAGCGGATGCTGGTAAAACCCGACAGCTCTATATTTTCACTGTTCATAACAATGACGTTGCGGGGGCGGGTGCAGTCGTAGTCCACCGCCCAGCGGAGGCCTCGCTCTGTATAGCCCTTTCTCATACCGCCTTTGCGGTCAGTGCCCCAGTACTTTTCCCACCAGAAGGGCCCCTGGCCGTCGATGGTTCCCTCGCCGGTGATCCAGACGTCATGCTGGCCGATGATGTTGAGCACCCCTGCTGGCCAGTCCATTTCCACCCCTGCCACCCGGGAGGGGATAACAGGATACCAGCTTTCCTCTGTGGAGCCGATGAGCTCCGCCCCTGCTTCCATGTGAAATTCCACGCCGGAGGGGAGGAATATGGAGCCTGTCAGGTATTTTCCCTTGGGGAGGATCACCCTGCCGCCCCATCTTCCCGCCTCGTCCACTGCCTGCTGGATCTGCTCTGTGGCACAGGCGGATCCATCGGCAGGGGCATGATAGTCGGATACATTTACGATCCTGCGGGGTTGTATTTCTTGCATTGTACTGTTCTCCCTTCATCTCGCTGGTCTGCAAAGTGTCGACCTATGTTTTAGGATTCCATGTGCTTATCATACCTTTTTTGGAGGTTTTTTGCAACCCCGGAAGGGAAAACAATGCCTAAACTGCCAAACTCGTGGAATTCCCTCTGGATTTTTTCTGTAAAATGTCGTACAATAAAACCATATTACCTATATTGGACGGTGACAGAATGTCTTTTTGGAACAAATTCTTTCCAACCTATGTTCTTCCCAGCATCTTTGAGCTGACCCCGTCGCTTTGTCTGGTCCTTGATATTGATTTTCTTCTGGTAGACATTGACAACACCCTCGCCACCCACAACAACCCGGAGCCCTATGTGGGTGCAAAGGAATGGGTGGCAAAAATGAAAATGTATGGAAATGAAGTAATTATTATTTCCAACAACCATGTCTCCAGGGTGGAGGATTTTGCGGAGAGGGTCGGCGTGTCCTCCTATATTGCCCGGGCCGGAAAGCCGCTGCCCGACGCCTTCCATCGGGCCATAGCCGCTTTTGGCTGCCGGACGGACAGGACCGCTGTAGTAGGGGACCAGCTGCTGACAGATATCCTGGGCGCAAATATGTCGGGGCTGCGCAGTGTTCTGGTGACGAAAATCACCCCGGAGCGCGGCCTGTTTTTCCGTTTCAAGCGGGCATTGGAAAGGTATATCCTGTCAAAAGCCCTGCCCGACGAGATAAAGGATATCGACTATCAAGTCAGAGATACATGATCTGTGATCAGCAATTGCGAAAATAAGGAAGTGGATATATGGCGTGGTTTGGACCGGCGGGAACCTCTGAGAGCTTTTCCGCCAAGGGCTACAAGCATATGATACAGACCCCGGATTATCTCCGGGAGATGGGGCTGACCGCCTATGAATACCAGTGCGGCAGAGGGGTTCGGGTACGCCAGGACGCCGCAGAGGATCTTGGGCGCAGGGCAAGGGAAAATGGGATACGCATTACCCTTCATGCTCCTTACTATATCTCCCTCTCCAGCCTGGAGGAGGAGAAGCGGGACAACAGCATTCAATATATCCTTCAGTCCGCCCAGGCCTGCTACTGGCTGGGAGGGGACCGTATTGTGGTCCATTCCGGGTCCTGCGCCAAAATGACCCGGCAGCAGGCGGTGGAGCTGGCAAAGGAGACGCTAAAACGGGCGCAGCAGGCTTTGGATGGCCAGGGGCTTTCCCATATCCACATCTGCCCCGAGACCATGGGGAAAATCAACCAGCTGGGTTCCCTGGAAGAGGTGCTGGAGCTGTGCTCAGTGGATGAGCGTTTTCTGCCCTGTATTGACTTTGGGCACCTGAACGCCCGTACACTGGGCGGGCTGATGACCTTTGAGGCAGTGGAAAGGGTGTTCGACGCCATAGAGAACAAGCTGGGGATTGACCGGCTGCATTGCTTTCACTCCCATTTTTCCAAAATACAGTACACTGCAGGCGGGGAGAAGTGCCATTTGACCTTTGCCGACCAGGAGTACGGCCCTAATTTTGAACCTGTGGCGGAGCTGACAGTGAAAAAGGGCTGCCACCCGGTGTTCATCTGCGAATCAGCCGGAACCCAGGCGGAGGATGCCTGCACCATGCGGGATCTGTTTCTGGCGGCAGGGGGAGAGCTTTCCAGGGGCTGATTTACAAAAATAAATCTATTTATACAATAAATCAACGAATCACAGAAAGGACGATTGAAACATGGACAGAATCCAACAGCTTTTTGCCAATGTGCCGGAGGAGATTGACGCGGTTCTCATCACCTCCTCTGTAAACCGTCAGTACTATACTGGGATGCGCTCCAGCGCGGGCATCCTCTTCGCAACCCGCCGCCAGTCCTATTTTCTCATTGACTTCCGGTATATTGAGGTTGCGAAAAGGACGGTCCAGGGCGCCCAGGTCATCCTCCAGGAGCAGGAGGGCAGGGAACAGCTCCAGGCTCTCGTCAGGGACTGCGGCGTCAAAACCGTAGGGGTGGAGACCGGTTATCTTTCGGTGGCGGACTACCTGAAATACCAGGACTTCCTGGCCCCGGCAGAGATTGCCTTTGACAACCGGGTGAACGACGCCATTGTCCGCCAGCGGATGATCAAGTCCGAGGAGGAGGTCAAGGCCATTCAGGTCTGCCAGGATGTGGCTGACCTGACCTTTACCCATATCCTGGACTTTATCCGGGAGGGCGTGACTGAGCGGGAGATCGCCTTGGAGATGGAGTACTTTATGCGCAAGCAAGGCGCACAGGATGTTTCCTTCTCAACGATTGTTGTGTCAGGGGTCAATTCTTCCCTGCCCCACGGGGTTCCGTCGGATAAAAAGGTGGAAAAGGGAGACTTTGTCACCATGGACTTCGGCGCGGCCATTGGCGGCTATCGCTCCGATATGACCCGCACCGTGGCCGTGGGGCAGGTGGACGAGGAGCACCGCAGGCTGTACGATACTGTTTTAAAGGCGCAGACCGCGGCTTTGGCTGCAGTGGCGGTGGGGAAGGTATGCAGCGATATCGACAAGGTAGCGCGGGATATCATCTATGGCGCAGGGTATGAAGGCTGCTTTGGCCATGGCCTGGGGCACAGTGTGGGACTGGAAATCCATGAGGATCCCCGCTTCTCCACCATCTGTCACGAGGTTTGTCAGGCAGGGATGATTATGACTGTGGAGCCGGGCATCTATCTGGAAGGAAAATTTGGCTGCCGCATTGAGGATATGGTTTACATCACCAACCAGGGGATCCGCAACCTGACCGGAAGTCCCAAAGAGCTGATCTGCCTGTAATGGTTTGACAGCCGGTTTGTTTCGTGGTTGAAAGTATGAGGCGTAGGCGCATAGGATAATCTTTACAGGAAGGGTGGCAAAATGATCGTTTCATTTAGCGGCATTGACGGCGCAGGCAAAACCACCCAGATAAAGCTGTTGACAAAATACTGCAGGAAAAACGGGATCGGGGTAAAAAGGATTTGGTGTCGGGTGCGCAGGACCCCAGGAATCCTTTTGATCAAGAAACTGGCCTGGCGAGGCATGAAAACAAAGGAGAAAAAGGAACAGAAGAATAAAATTCTGAAAAACCCCAGAAAGGTCAAACTCCTGTATTGGATTTCTATGGCGGAGCTTTGCTGGTATTGGGGGATCTATTACCGGCTGATGGGCCTCTCCCAGCGCTATCTGATCCTGGATAGGTATCTTTGGGATACATATGTGGATATCTGCTGCGAGTTCCCCGGGGTTGATGTGGAGCGCTCCATCCTGTGGAAGCTTGTCAAGGCAGTGGCCCCAAAGCCGGATAAATCCATCATCTTTGTCATCCCGGCGGAAACCTCCCTGGCCAGGGACATCGAAAAAAATGCCGCCAATATCGACGACATCGCTGTGAAGCGCAGGCGAATTGACCTGTATATGGATTGTATGGGCCGCCGCTGCTGGACCGACGTCATAGACGGAACCAAGTCCATTGAGGAGGTCCACGGCAGGGTAAAGGAAATCCTGGGCCTGTAGAAGCCTGTTGTTCCGGTCTGGAAGTGGGACAGAACATTTTTACACAGCAGAATTTTCCGGTTTTTCTGCCGAAAGGCCTTGCAAATCTCCCTATCTTAGGATACAATAAGATGAACAATGCTTTTTTCCCGCTCCATTTTTTGTCCTTTGGAAGGGGCGGGCTGCGATTATATTTTTTGGAGGTTTTTTACTATGGTAACTGCTGGTGATTTCAGAAACGGCGTAACCTTTGATATGGACGGGAACGTCTATCAGATCATCGAATTTCAGCATGTTAAACCCGGCAAGGGGGCGGCCTTTGTCCGCACCAAGATCCGCAACGTGATCAGCGGCGCGGTGACTGAACGCACCTTTAACCCAACGGACAAGTTTCCCACCGCTTTTATTGAGAGACGGGATATGCAGTATCTTTACAAGGACGGCGACCTGTACTACTTTATGGACAACGAGACCTATGAAAATATCCCCATCAACGCCGAAAAGCTGGGGGATAACTTTAAATTCGTAAAGGAAAACCTGGACGTCAAGGTCCTCTCCTATAAAGGTGTTGTGTTCGGAGTGGAGCCTCCCTTCTTTATTGAGCTGCAGGTGACCAAGACGGATCCCGGGTTTAAGGGTGACACTGCCACCAACGCCACCAAGCCCGCCACCCTGGAGACCGGTGCAGAGATCCGCGTTCCCCTCTTTATCAATGAGGGAGATATGATCCGTATTGACACCCGGACCGGCGAGTATATGGAGAGAGCGTAATTGCTCTGCGCCTGAAAAGGAGAATGTTCTATGACGATTAGTGAAAAAGTCGCTTTTCTGAAGGGCTTGATGGAGGGACTGGATGTGGATGCTTCCTCTAAGGAGGGCAAACTGTTCCACGCCATTCTTGACACTCTGGAGGAGATCGCCCTTACCGTGGACAGTCAAGACACAGCAATTGACGAGCTGACTAAGACCATTGAGGACATCGACGATGACCTGGACGCATTGGAAACCGAGGTTTACGGCGACGATGATTTTGATGATTTTGAGGACTACGGCGAGGATGAGGATGAGCTTTATGAGGTCACCTGTCCCTCCTGCGGAGATACCTTTAAGGTCAGTGAGGACATGCTGGACGACGGCGAAACCACCTGTCCCGCCTGCGGACAGACTTTGGAGTTCGATCTCCAGATAGATCAGGATTCTGATAAGGACGAGAATAACCAGCCGATTCAATTCTGAGTATTTCTTCTTCGTTCTCAAAAGGGTGTGCACTGCTGGACAGTGTACGCCCTTTTTAAGCAATTCTTCGGGATGCATATGACTTCCTAGGGGCGGCCTTGCATCTTGCCGGTTTTTGTGGTATCCTTATTGCAATCGAACTTTCGTTTTCATGGAAAGGCGGAATTGATATGTCATTTATGGCCCCCCCTATCCCTTATCCCAAGAGCATCCTGGCAGAAGCTGATTTCTATGTGGCGCTGGATATTGAGACCACCGGCCTCAATCCCGCCAATGATCAGATATTGGAGCTCGCCGCCGTCCGCATGGAGAACGGTCAAATGGTTCAACGATTCTCCCAGCTTGTCAACCCAGGGAGGCACATCCCGCCCTTTATTACAGAGCTGACCGGGATTCGGGACGATATGGTGGAGCATTCACCCAATATTCACAACGTCCTTCCCGTCTTCCTGGATTTTCTGGGGGACAGCCTGCTACTGGGCCATAACACTGCCTTTGACCTGCGGTTTATCCGCTATAACAGCATGGTGGTGATGAAGCACAGGGTGATGAATCCATATATGGATACCCTGCGCATCTCCCGGCTTCTGTTCCCCAACCTCCATGACCACAAGCTGACCACCCTGATCCACGCCTTCCAGGTGGGGGAGACGGTGGAGCACCGGGCCCTTTCCGACGCTATTCAGACCGCCTGGTGTTACGAATACATGAAGAAGTACGCTGCTGAAAACAATATTCCCCTCAAAGAAAAAGAGAAAAAGGGCGGTAAAAAGGGAGGATGAGAAAGTGTTTTATGGGTTTGACAGCATGATGTTTACCATTGTCCCACTCTTTATTATGGTGGGATTTGCGACAATCGTTGGGATATTTATCATGACCTTTGTCAGAGCTGCCCGGCAGAACCGTGCAGACGACGCATCCCCGGTGCTGACCGTGGGCGCCCGGATGGTGACCAAGCGGGCGGATATCCGTCATTCCACTGCCCACACAGCGGGGAATTCCAAATTGGACCACATCCATACATACCGCCGCTATTATGCCACCTTCCAGGTGGAAAGCGGCGACCGGATGGAGCTGGAGGTCCAGGAGAGCGTGTTCGGCCTATTGGCGGAGGGAGACCAAGGCCGGCTGACCTTTCAGGGAAAGCGGTTTTTGGGATTTGAGAGGGAGAAATAGCAGAAAGAATGGCCATAAAACCCTGAGTTTTATGGCCATTACGTATTACAACATTTGAATGATTTTTCCGGTGTCTGCGGCCTTTTGGGCTATCAGGCAGACTCGAGTGAAATACAGGGACTGTTCTGCTGTGATCAGGCAGTCTTTTTTTCCGTCCAGGCTCCCGGCAAAATCGGCGAAGATTTTAGGCGGCTGCATCAGGGGCAGCACCTGTTCCCCCTGGGCCTCGCCGTTGATCAGGTACACCTTTCCGCCCCGCACTTCAATGACGCCCTTTGTCCCCGCAATGCGGATGCGGTCATCCCCATGGGTCTCAGCGGTCTGGGGACGGAGATAGTCGATGTTGATATGGGCGGCCACCTCGTCCTCCAGCTGGAACAAGCAGATGGCAGTGGCTTCCATGGCGCCGTTGCCATTGTTGGCCATGGCGGACTGGATGGCGGAGACTGTCTTGACCCTCTTGCCTGAGAACCAAAGCACCCAGTCCAGGGCGTGTATTCCCACCCAGGGAATGGTTCCGCCATAGGTCTCCCGGTTGTGGAACAAAACGCCGCGCTTGCCCGCTTTGTAGGATTTTTGGCCGTTCAGCATCCGGATTTCCCCGATAACCCCCTGACGCACCGCCTGATAGGCGGTATAGAACCAGGGATCATAGCGGGTGGTGAGCATATAGGCGAAATGTACTCCCTTTTTCGCTGCCCTTTGACAGGCGGCTTCCAGCTTGTCCAGGTCCTCCAGGGTGGTGGCTGCGGGCTTTTCACAGTAAACATGGATCCCCCGCTCCAGCCCTTCAATGGACATGATAGCGTGGTCGCAGAAATAGGCGTCCACTACCAGGATGTCCGGCTTTTCCAGGTCCAGCATTTGCCGGTAGTCACCGTAGACCTTGGGGGAGGGGAGGCCCTTCCGCTCCAGGTTCTGGACAAAGGGGAGGATGTCGATTTCCGGCCTTCCGGCACAGACGGCGGGGACGGCGTATTCCCCGGGCTTTTCACAGATAACGGAGACCGCGGAGCCGGAATGTCCGCAAGCGCCGATAAAACAGACCTTTTTCAAGTTCAAAAGCTCCTTCCTGTTTACAGGCAGATATTTCGATCCCGGAGCACGTCCTCCACTCGGACCGGCTTTCCAGTTTCCATAGACTGTTCCATGGCCTCCATAATGGCCAGGGTGTGGATGGCCTCCTTCAGGTCCGGCTTGGGGGTGCGCCCTGCCAGCATATCCCTGGCCATCTGCTCAATATAGTTCTGGTATTCCCCAGCGTGGTGGGTTTCCCCTTCAAAGCGGAAGTAGTAGCTGTGGCGGTCGTCAAAGGTCTCCACATGGTGGCCGTTGTGGTCAAAGTGGTGTTCGTATTTCAGCTTGGGATAGCCTGCCCGGGAAGCGCCCTTATCTCCACGGAGGGTGCAGCTGATGGATTGCTCAATCCCACTGCCCAGGGCAGGGGAGGCATAGGCACCGCCCACAGTGGCGAACCGGCCTGTGGATTCCTCCTTAAAGAGGAACCGGAGGGTATCCGGTACAGACAGTCCGCAGGCCCTGGTGTTGTCGTTGACTGCCCCAACGCCGTATACCTCTGAAACGTCCGGGAGGTACCAGGCCGCCAAGTCCACTGCGTGGATCATGAAGTTGTACATCCAGGAAAAGCCGGGGCGGTGGCTCCAGTCCCGCTCTAAAAACCAGCGGGCGTCAGTGATGTAGTGGGCCTCCACGGCGATTAGGTTACCCAGACGGCCTTCCTCATAGTCTGCCCGCTGCCGCTGGGCGGGCTCAAAGTACCGGGAACTCTGGCCCACAAAGACGATGCGCCCAGTCCGCTTCTGGCATTCCAGCAGAGCGTTGGCGTCGTCCAAATTGACCATAAGGGGCTTGGTGCACAGGACATCTTTCCCGGCCTCCAGGGCCATTTTGATGTGCTGGGCGTGGAGCTGGTCCGGGGTATAGATGCCGATGACGTCAATGGAAGGGTCGGCCAACATTTCTTCATATTGGGTGGTGTAGCGGGAGAGGTGGAACTCCTCCATCCTCTCCCGGCACAGGTCTTCGTTCAGGTCGCAGATGTTTCCTACCGTCCAGTAGGGGCTGTTCAGGGCAGCGGAGAGGATGCTTCGTCCCTCTCCAAGGCCCAGAACGCCCATAGTGAAGCGCTTGTCAGACATGGCTATTGTTCCTCCTAAATCATAGATGAAGCATAGTGCACATAGGTGTCGTAAAGGGAGCGGACGCGCAGCCGTTGGGCCAGTTCTCCCGCAGAGATGGACTCGGTCCCAAGTCCCCGGGGGAGCGGGCCGGTCTGCAGGTTCCCCAGGGCGGGGGTGATATCCTGGCGCCGGAGGGTGACGCGACGGGGAACACGGTCGTATAAGTCAAAGCCATTGTCGCTGAATACCCCGTCCATTCCCTCCAGAGAGAGCTCCACACTTCTGGCAAAGGCTTGGGCAGCCAGAGAGATTACAAACTGGTCCTCCTCCTGCTCCACGGTAACGGAAATATGAGGGTCGATCAGGGAAAAATGCTTGTCCGGCACAAATAGGGTGCAGTTGTCCGCAATGGTGGTTTCGGCTTCCAGGAGCTGGAACCCAAAGAAGAGCTCCTCCTTGGATTTGCCGCAGCCCTGGATCAAAGGGCTGAAGTCCCGCTCGAAGACCTTGGCGGAGCTGAAGGGCTCCACAGCGACAGGAAGGGCGGTCTGGAACACCATATTCAGCCGGCTGTCCCGCAGGAACACCCTCAAGGAGGCCTTTCTGGCTTCCCGGCTCTCGTTGACAGCCCAGATCTCCATCCGTTCCCCGTCGTCTACGATGGAGGCGGTGAAGGGGGAGAAAAACCTTTTAGCCCAGTAGTGGAGGATTTTCCACCTGCCGTACCAGTCGATGCTGGACCAGGAGGCCACCGGCCAGCAGTCGTTGAGCTGCCAGTAAACCGCGCCCATGCACCGGCCCCGGTTCCTTCTCCAGTGCTCCACGCCGTATTTCATCGCCCGCGCCTGCAGGAGCTGGGAAATATAGGTAAGGCTCTCACAGTCCTTGGGGTAGAGGTAGTGGCGGGAGATGGATTCCAGAATTTTCCCATTGGCGGCGGGGTTTTTCTGGTGGCTTTCCATAACTGGGGAAAAGATGTTCTGGTCCTCCGGCAGGGTAAAGGTTTCTATGGTTTTCCAGCAGGGGAAGGATTGGAATCCGAATTCTGAACAAAACCGGAAATAGTACCGGCGGTATATTTCAAAGGGCTTCCCACCGTGCCAGACCTCCCAGTAGTGGACGTCGCCCCGGTCTGGACTGTTGGGATCCTGGAAGCCTCCTTTGGAGGAAGGCGACGAAGGCCAGTAGAAAGCGGCAGGGTCCTCCTGTTCCAGAATTTCCGGGATAATTCCTTCAAACAGCCGCAGATAATCTGCCCGAAGGTGTTCCGGGTGGTCTTTAACGTCCTTCCAGCCCACCCAGGCCTCCTCCATTTCATTGTTGCCGCACCAGAGTCCCAGGCAGGCGTGGTGGCGTATCCGGCGAATGGCTTCCCGCAGCTCCTGGCGGACGGTCTCCTCAAAGTCCTCGTCCAAGGCGTAGACGTTGCAGGCGAACATGAAATCCTGCCAGACCACAAGGCCCAGCTCATCGCAGACGTCGAAAAAATCGTCCTCAGGATAATAGCCGCCGCCCCACACACGGATGCAGTTGAAATGGGCCGCCGCACAGTCGGACAAAAGCTGCCGGGTCCTCTCAGGGGTGATGCGGTCCAGGCGGTTGTCCTGGGGGATGTAGTCCGCCCCCATGGCGAAGAATTTACAGCCGTTTACTTGGAAGGTGAATTCTTCTCCGTATACATCCTCCTGCCGGCTGACCGTCAGGGTTCGCAGGCCGATCCGCCGCTCCCAGCAGTCCAGGGCCTCTCCATCCCGCTCCAGGATGACCGAGACGCTGTAAAGGGGTTGGTCTCCCAGGCCGTTGGGCCACCACAGCTTTGGATTGGGGATGGACAGGGATAGTGACAGCGGATGTTCCTCCTCCGGGACAGGGGCGGCAGCCTCGAAGCGTTCCCCAGAGGGGGATACGGCCTGGAGGCGGAGAATTTCGCTGTCCCCAGCGCGGGGCTTGATCTCCGCCGTCAATATGACCTCGCCCTCTTTGTGCTCCTGCCGGAGGTATACCTCCCCCACCTGGCAGGTATCGGGGACCTCCAGAAAAACCCTTCCCCAGATCCCCATATCCGGGAGCTGGGGGCCCCAGTCCCATCCGTACATATAGTGGGGCTTTCTCAGATAGTTGCTCCCCGGCAGGGTGCCGGTGTTGATATACTGGATATCCCCCTCCCGAAAGCGTCTCTCCCCATATTCCATGGCGGAGGAGAGGGAGACGGACAGCAGGTTTTCCGGCTCCAGCAGCCCAGATACCGGAAAGCGCCAGACACGGTGCATGTTGTTCGCTTTCCCAACCGGCTTTCCGTTTAAGGTGATCTCCGCCAGGGCGTCCAGCCCTTCAAAACACAAAAAGATTTCCTTCCCCTGCTCCATGTCCTGGCGGCAAGGATCGGGAAGGGAAAAAGCCTTGGTGAAGCGGCAGGGGTTTTTCAGAATTTCAAGGATTTCGGGGGAATGCTCCTCCCTGCGCCAGAAGGGGTTCTCCAACCGCCCCGACCCTGTCAGGTTCCCCAGCAGGGAGCCGGGAACAACAGCGGGAAGGTGCTCCCCTTTGGGCCCATAGCTCAGGCTCCATGTCCCATTTAACGGGTAATGGCCCATATCGCGGCCTCCTTTTTCGCTCTTCTGCCCAACGAAAAGCCCGCCTGACAAAAACGCTGTACTTACAGGGTTCCCCTCCAAGGATAAAAGGCAGGCGGGACTATTTTCAATATGGATTTTATGGATCAGATCTCTGCCGAAATATCAATATTTTCTCCGGTCAGGCCAGCGTATGCGCCCTTTTGGATCTCGCTGGCACTGGGATGGGCCAGCAGCCACTTGTTGCGGGCGAACAGCATCTTGTCTTCCAGGTTTACGGGGGCGATGGCGGGCTTTTCAGTGTTGGTGCCCCGCGGCAGCACGATGATGACCCGGAACCCCTCGCCCTTTTTGGCGCTGCAGGGGGCATAGTGGAGGGTGGTGGCATAGACTTCCACAGCAGTTCCCTTGGGGACCAAAAAGGCCTTTACACAGGAGGTGTCCAGCTTGCCGCCTTTGATCTCGTCCTCCCGGGCCACTAGAAGAATGGCGTCGTCCGCCATGATGTTGACTTCGCTGTCCCGGTGATATTCCAGGCAGTTGAGCATGGTGTTGGTGCCGTTGCAGCATCCAAACTGGATGGGCATGCCGCCATAGACCTGGTCCCGGACCTTTTCAAATACGGGGAGAGCCTCCAAGGCGGGGAGGCTGGGGAAATAGTCCACCCGGTCGGATGGCTTTTCGGTGGTCTCCTCCAGCTTGTCCAGCAGCTGGGAGAAGTCATAGCCTTCAATGATCTTCCCGTAGGGTGCAAAACGCTCGTCGCTGACAGAATAGATTTTCATTTTTGTTTCTTCCTCTCTTTTCTTCTGAAATAGAACGCAATGGGGATGTATTTCACGCTTCCGGCATCATTCCTCGTACATCCCCTTGGCCAGCACTTTTGTTTCCTCCATCATGATCCTGCCCTTGGAGAATACCCACTGTATCTCCAGATCATCCCCCAGGATCAGCAGATCCCCGTCGCTTCCAGGCTGGAGGCATCCCTTTTGGGGGTAGATTTCCAAAGCTTTGGCAATATTTTCCGTCACCAGACAAAGGGCCTTTTCAAAGGGGACGCCCTGCTCCCGGTGCAGTGCCAGTACGGTTTGGTACAGGGTTGACATCTTTGCTGCGGTAATGCCCAGCAGCTCCCAGTTGGGACCCCACTTGGGCATGCTGCCATTGGAATCGGAGCTGAGAGTGATCCGGTCAAAGGGGGCTTGGTCTATGGCCTGCCTGATCTGTTCCGCTGACCGGCTGGGATTTTCGCCGCTGGTAAAGTCTATGTAGCCGCCCAGCCTGGCAAACTCCACTGCCGCCTCCACACATTTTCCCAGATGGGTGGGGCGGAAGTGTTTGGGCGGGATGGGGGTAGAGCGGATGATATCCATCAGCATATCCAGCCTGGCCTGGTCTGCCCCGGTGTGGAGATGGACATAGCCCGGCTTGTTGGAGATGAGCCCCGCCACCCGCGCCTCTGAAGCCAGGCGGATCAGCTCCTCCCTGGTGACGTTGGAGGACCGGTGATCGGAGATAGCCAGCTTGACGCCAATGCACTCGTTGACAAAGACGATGTCGTTGCCCACCGAGCCGGTGAGGGTGGGGGAAGGGTACTCATAGGAGCCGGTGAGGCAATAGGCAGTGA
>CATJCP010000172.1 GCA_949737515.1 uncultured Oscillospiraceae bacterium
CGCCCAGTAAAGAGGAGATCTCTCCTCTGTTTATAGACATCCTCGTCAATCAGGAAGTACTCCTGCTCCGGTCCCACAGTACTGACAACGCCCTTGGCCTCCACCCCAAACAGCTTCAAGACCCGGACGGTCTGCTCGCTGAGGGCCTTCATGGACCGGAGGAGAGGGGTCTTTTTGTCCAGCACCTCCCCGCTGTAGGAGCAGAAGGCCGTGGGAATACAGAGGATTCCATCTTTAATGAAGGCGTAAGAGGTGGGGTCCCAGGCGGTATAGCCCCGGGCCTCAAAGGTGGCCCGCAGTCCCCCTGACGGGAAGCTGGAGGCATACCGATCTCCCTTGATCAGTTCCTTGCCGGAAAACTCCATGATAACCTGGCCATCCCCAGTGGGGGAGATAAAGCTGTCATGCTTTTCAGCGGTAACGCCGGTCATGGGCTGGAACCAGTGGGTGTAATGGGTAACGCCCTTTTCAATGGCCCAATCCTTCATGGCGTTGGCCACCACGTCCGCCACCTCCTGGTCCAGGGGAGCGCCGTTTTTAATGGTCTTCTGCAATGCCTTATAGGTCGCCTTGGGCAGACGCTCCTTCATGGCCGCATCGTTAAAAACCAAGCATCCGAACATTTCTGGTAAACCGCTCATGGTGAAAACCTCCTAAATTTCTGTCATATTCCTATTGAAAACAGGACCCAAAAATCCAGATGGGCCCGCAGGGTTACATGGGGCTATAATGGAAAGGGCGCTGCGAGCTCTCTTCTTTGCCCGCAGCGCCCTTGCTACCTTCCATAGTATAACTAACTTTTCTGTTCTTGTCAATGGCTTTTTTGAAACAGCCTTTCGGCCACTGTGAAACTACCGACTTTTTTAGATTCATTTTTAGCTATTTTAAGTACAAAAAAGTCCAAAATATGAATTTTTATCTTTTATAGCCTTCAATAATGCAAGGTTTAAAATTGATAAATTCATTTTCAAGATATTCCAGCGGCTATCAAAAGCCAGCGTGCGCCATAAAAACACATCTGTTTCTTTATTCTTCTGCCACAAAGGAATATTTTTGTTGGTTTTCAATTTTTCTTTTCCCATAGAGAAAAAATTTTTCTTCATATATCACAAAATTACAGCAAAACAGACAAGCACCCCTTTTTTCCAATCGCCCTTTTAAACCTATGAAAGAAAAATATTTTCGTCCTGTTTCTTTTCTTTTAAAGGATTTCCAAAGAAAATTCCTTGTAATCTTAAGGAGGCCTTTGGGAAAAATGCTGGATGGAGTCTTGGGAAATTCATAGAGCCCCCGGCCCTGATTTATTTTCTGGGGATTCCCTTAAAATGTCGCCTTGTATTTCCCCAAAAACAATTTTATAATAGCGTCATAACAGACAGACAAAATCCCCCAAGGCGGGAAGCAGAAAGGCTGTGAAACACGCTATGTCAAAAAAAGCCCTGTTTATCGGCGCGCATAACGACGACTGCGAATACGCCGCCGGAGCAACATCGGCACTTCTGGCGGACAAGGGTTATGAAATTATCTTCCTCAACCCAGCAGTCCGCCACCGCGTCCCCCTCCCCAAGGAGGATTTTCAACGAGCTTTGTGGCAGCAGGAGGAGGCCGCCCGGCTGCTGGGCGCGAGGAAAATCATCATGGGTCCCCATGGGGAGGCCCCTTACCAATACGACGACGTCATGTATACCTGTGACAAGGAGAATATGCTGGCCATCCGCAAGGTCCTCCGGGAGGAAAGGCCGGATATTATCTTTATCCACTGGCCCAAGGACAACCATGTGGATCACACCGCTGTTTCCCGCTGTTCTATGGATGCCCTCTGCCTGGCCTCCCACGACGGATGGTCCCCACGGGAGGTCTACGCCTTTGAGGCGGGCCCCTACCAAACTATGGTCTATTTCCATCCCGACTTTTACATCACCGCAGACAGCGTTATGGACCGGGTGAAGGAGAGCCTGTTGGTGTTCGACCAGCCGGGGGCCGGGGGCGAGTGGCTGTGGAAGGAAAAGGAGGTGTGCGCTGCTTTCCGGGGGCACACTGCCGGCGTTCGGTACGCCGAGGCCTTTAAAATCCTGAAATTCCCGGTGGGGGACCAGGGCAGCGAGCTTTGGCTGCGCAGGGACCTGGAAAAATATTTCTCCTGGGCCGGCTTTAACGCCTACCCTTGGGGCCGCCAGTATTTCCTATGAACCGGTTCAAAAGGGGATAGTTCATAGCCCGGCAAAAGGAGCCGCTGCCTTCTGGACAATTTGTCCGCAGCACATTCCCTTTGCCGGGCTTCTATTCCTACTGGGTTCCCCTTCTCTTCAGCTCCTCTGTGATCCTACGGTGCTCCTCCAGCATCTTCCGGCGGTACTGGAGGGCGGCCTGTTCATTTTTGTTCTCCCCAAAGTGATAGTATACCGTATCCTTGAGGTCGTCGGGAAGATACTGCTGCTGCACATAATGGCAGGGGAAATCGTGGGGGTACTGGTAAAACTGCCCCTTGACCGCCGCATCCGCCCCGTCGTAGTGCTTGTTTTGAAGCTGACGCGGGAACCCCGTCCCCTTGCCGGCCCGGATATCCCCCAGGGCCGCGTCCATAGCCAGGTAAGAACTGTTGGACTTCGGGGCTGTGGCCAGGAGTACCGCTGCCTCCGCCAAAGGGATCCGCGCCTCCGGCAGGCCCAGCTGTACCGCCGCATCTACACATGCCTTTACAATGGCAATGGCCTGGGGGTAGGCCATACCGATATCCTCACAGGCGATGACCAGCAGCCTGCGGCAGGGGGAGAGAAGATCCCCGGCTTCCAGCAGCCGCCCCAGATAGTGGAGGGCTGCATTTTCGTCCGAGCCCCGGATGGACTTTTGGAGGGCAGAGAGAAGGTCGTAGTGTTGGTCGCCGTCCCGGTCATATTTCATGGCGCTGCGCTGGGAGACCTCCCGGGCGTCGGCAAGGGTCACAGAGCAGTGAAGCCCGTCATACTCCTCCTCTGCCCCGCTGCCCATGGAGGCCAGGGCCAGCATCTCCACCGCATTGATGGACTTGCGGACGTCCCCGCCGCAGCTTATGGCAATGTGGCGGGAAACCCCCTCCTCCAGCTGGAAAACCGCGCCGTACTCCTCCGCCACTGCCCCAAAGGCCCGTTCCACCGCCCGCTCCGCCTCCTCCGGCTCCACCGCTTTGAACTCAAACACAGTGGAACGGCTTAAAATGGCGTTATACACGTAAAAATAGGGGTTTTCCGTGGTGGAGGCGATCAGGGTGATCCGTCCGTTTTCAATATACTCCAGCAGGGTCTGCTGCTGTTTTTTGTTGAGATATTGGATCTCATCCAGATAGAGGATCACGCCGTTCCGGCCGGATATGGTTTCGGTGCGTTCCATTACTTCCTTAATATCCGCCGTGGATGCCGTGGTCCCGTTCAGCCGGCACAGCTCCTTGCCGGCACTTTTCGCAATGATCCGCGCCACGGTGGTTTTCCCCACACCGGAGGGGCCGTAAAAAATCAGATTGGGAATATTGCCGGATTCCACAATGCGCCGCAGAACCCTGCCAGGGGCCAGCAGGTGCCGCTGGCCGACCACATCGTCCAGGGTCTGGGGGCGCAGGCGGTCCGCCAATGGGGCCTGAGCCATATTTTCACCGCCTTAGAATTTAGTACCCTCCTATTATAACGCCAAACTGCCGGTCCGGCAACTTATTTAGAAATCTGGTCTAAAAAAAGGAAAAACGGGTATTCTATTGGCAATCCCCCAAATAAATCACTCTATAACCCTCAAAGGAGATATATTGCCATGGAACGCCAAATTTCCCGCCGTATCCTGATGTTTTTCTTTCTCTTCATCCTCATGGCCATCATTCTGTTTTTCCGCCTTGCGTATCTGACCCAGGGGAGCGGACTTGCAATGGTGGGACAGGCCCAAAGCACCCAAACCTTAAAGGTCGCAGCCAACCGCGGCATGATTTATGACTGCAACCTCCAGCCTCTGGTCAACCAAGAAACGCTGTATCGGGCGGCTGTGATGCCGACGGAACGGGCCGTCCAGACTGCGGCACGGCTGCTTCCGGATAAGTCCGTCTCGATATTGGAGCTGGCCCGAGAGCGCAAGCCATTTCTGCTGGAGTTCCCCACCCGGTATGTTTACGCCAAAGGGATCAATGTCTTTGAAGTCTATCGCCGGTACAGCGATCAACCTTTTGCCCCCCATATCATCGGATATACAGACGGCTCCGGCGCCAGCGGGATGTCCGGGATCGAACGGGCCTACAATGATTTTCTCACCCGAGACGATGCGGTAATCGAAGTCTCTTATCAGGCGGATGTGACCGGCAGCGCGGTAGACAATGCAATCCCCCAGGTGAATAAAGCTGGATACGACATAAGGGAGGGGGTAGTGCTGACCCTGGACGAGCGGATACAGCGCCTGGTCCGCAAGGCGTGCGAGGAGGCATTGCTCCACAAAAATACGGCGGAGCTGGCCGAAGACCCCACGGAACAGAAGGCCATGGAATCCGGTGGAGTACTGGTGATGGACGTACACACGGGAAACCTTCTGGCCTGTGCCAGCTACCCAGATTTTTCCCAAAACGATGTGGCGGCAAGCCTGGACGCCCAAGGGAGCCCCTTCCTCAACCGGTGCTTCAATGCCTACAGCGTGGGTTCCCCCTTTAAGCTGACCGTAGCGGCGGCGGCGCTGGAAAACGGGGTATCCCGTTACCACACCTACACCTGTAAGGGATATGAGGATATAGGGGGGCAGATCTTTTACTGCAACAACCTGGCCGGGCATGGGAAAATCGATATGGCCGAGGCAATAGAGGAATCCTGCAACACCTATTTTATCCATCTGATGAATCTTCTGGGCCCGGAGACAGTGATGCGGACCATACAGTCCATGGGATTCGGCAGCGGGGACACCCTCGCCGATGGGATCAGCAGCGTTTCCGGATTCCTGCCCGATCTGGACCAGCTGCGGATGATGCCGGCAGAAGCAGCCAACCTGGCTTTCGGTCAAGGGAAACTGCTGGCAACGCCCTTGCAGCTTGCCAAGATGATCTCCATTATTGCCAACGGTGGAAACAGCGTCACCCCCCGGCTGGTGGAGGGGTTCACCGATGAGAGCGGTACCCAGATCGCCAGTCACGAGCCGGTGTATGCCTCAAACCCGGTGATCAGCCAGCGGACGGCGGCGGCGCTGCAGGAATTTATGATCGGCGTAGTGGAGGAGGGCAGCGGCGTTTACGCCAAGCCCAAGGCGGGGGGAGCAGGGGGAAAAACCGGCTCCGCCCAGACCGGCTTCTTTGTCATCGGCGAGGGGGACCAGGAGGACGAGGAGATCGTCCACGCCTGGTTCACCGGGTTCTTCCCCGCCCGTTCTCCAAAATACGCCGTTGTGGTGTTCGCCGAGGGCGGGGGTTCAGGAGCCAAGGCCGCCGCGCCTGTATTCCAGATCATCGCCGACGGACTGGCGGATCTGGAGGGGATCCAGCCCGCCAAAGAGCCGGAAAACGGGAGGGAATATCCGGTAGAAGTGGAGAGGGAGGAATGAATCCAGTTACAGGCGGACCAGCCTGCATGTCCGATCTGAAACAGCCCATTTTTTCTCAATTCTTCTCCACACCGCCCTGTAACAGAGGGAAAGGGCAAGGGAGATGAAAAACACAGCCGCAATGCAGGCAGGGAGCATAATCCGGCCGTCATATTGAAGTATCGTCCTGGCTCCCGGCAGATTGACAAGCACCGCCCAAACCCCCGCGTGAAACAGGTAGATGAGGAAGGTCAGAGAGGACAGGTTCCCAAACCCTCTTTGAATGGTCAAAAGAGACGCTCCCGCAAAGATGCAGACAGAGGCAACCACCGTCAAAGGACAGAGTGGGCCTACCAACTGGTACTCTAAGTCGATATCGGCAATCCGCTCCAGTGCCTGGCGATACCGCAAAAGGGCCATAAGACATTCGACCCCAATCCCCGCCAAAATCAGGACCACGCCCTTTCGGTTGTTCCTTTTTACAGCCCCTGCGCCTTTCTTCTTTCTTAAAACATACCCAATCATAAAGTAGGAGGTGTAATAAAGCGATTTGCCGATATCCCAATCCAGCTTATGGCTGCTTGTCCAACTGCTGAGGCAGGCCAGGATCAGAAAAATCCATGCGATTCGTTCAAACAATCTCTCCCCAAATTGTTTTTTCAGTCTGAGGATAACTGGGACCAGTATGTAGACTCCCACCATAGTATACAAATACCACATATGGTACATGGGCGCGCCTGAAAGCAGGCTTTTGACTGGGGCCAGAAGCGCCGTTGCATCGCCGCCCCTTAGCCGGATTCTCAAAACCTCCTTTGCCATATTAAAGCAGAAATAAAAGCAGGTGAAAACAAGGGTTGGGATCCCAACATTCCGAAAGGTTTTCCGATAAAAGAATCTGTAATTCTCATTGCGCTCATCGGCAAGAATAAACGCCCCCGAAAGCATGACAAAGCAGGGGACGGCAAACCGCGACAGCACGTTATAGATACAGACGGTTAAAATATGGTCTGCATAATATTCGCCAAAGATCTCCTTGTTTGTAATGCCGCCCACATATGTCGCGCTCACATGAATGGCGATCACCGCGACTGCGCTCACGATCCGCAGCAAATCATAGTTGTTTTCCCGCATCCGGCTCATACAATCACTCCGTTCAGAAAAGTATAGGTTTTCGGACAGAGTGAAAAGGCCGTCGTTTTATGAATTATTTCCCAATTCACCTTGTAATATTGTAAATAATTGTTATACTATAAGGGATTTCATTTATTTCAAAGAGAATCGTAAACCTATACTTTTTCAAACGTCAGAAAATGGGCCTCGCCGCTTCTTTCCATCCTTTTGGCCTTGTCGAAAAAGGTGCTGGAAGGCAGCCGGCACAGCTTCGCCGCCTGTCTCAAGGTGATTTCTCTGTTCTTCCATCTTTGGCAGATCATTTCAAAATTTTCCGGCACCGGGGCGGGCGGGCGCCCGAACCGAATCCCCTTCTCCTTTGCCGCTGCAATTCCTTCCGCCTGCCTCTGCTTGATGCTGGCCCGTTCGTTTTCCGCCACATAACTTAACAGGGCCAGGACAATGTCACTGAGAAACGTCCCCATTAAATTCTTTTCCCGGCGCGTGTCAAGGATGGGCATATCGATTACAACGATATCCGCCCCCTTTTCCTTTGTGATAATCCTCCACTGTTCATTCAGGTCCGCGTAATTCCGCCCCAGCCGGTCAATGGATTTGACAAATAATATAGAACTGCTGTCCAGCTTCCCTAAAAGCTCCTTGTATTTAGGACGTTCAAAATCCTTTCCCGACTGCTTGTCCATAAATATGTGCCGGTCTGATATTCCTGCTTCCTTCATCGCTATCTTTTGCCGGTCCTCGTTCTGTTCCCTGGTGGACACCCTGATGTAGCCGTATTTTTTCGTCTGTTCCATCCTGTTTTACCTCCTGCTTCATAAAATCGCAATGGTTCTGCGTGGGGGAATGTTCAAAATTATTTCATCTTTGCCCCAAAAAATCAACTTGATTTCCCCTGTGTGGCGGCATTACAATAGTGATAATCCCATAGAAAAATGGGCCCGTTTTATTACAGGAGGTATATCTAAATGCGTTTTATCCATTGGATAGAGAAAAATGGATCACATACGCCCCGAAACGTCATTCGGAGGGCTGGAACCGCCGTTGTGGCCTGCTGCTTGATCGCCGCAAACGGTTTTCCTGTTTCTGCCGCCGGGTCTCCGGAAGACAATTCTCCAGGCAGCCCTTCCGAAATTGTTGTTGTAAAAAGGTCTCAGGCCTCTGCCGCCCCGGAAAACAGCCCCAAGGGCGCTGCAGTCATCCGGCTTTCAGGGGAGGAACCCGCCGATCCCTCTGCCGCCCCCAAACTGATCGCGCCTCTATTGGAAGCCAGCCAGTACCGGGACCGCATGAAGGTCACCTGGGAGGATCTAAACCCCTCTTCTTCCGGTTACGTTGTGGAGGTGTACTCCGGCAGCAAGCTGATTGAGGAAAAACAATTTTCCAAATATGAAACCTCTTACCGAACCGACTACATCCCTTCGGCAGGCACTACCTATACCTTTAAGGTCAAGGCCCTGGGGACTGAGGGCTGGAGCGATTCCAGCTTTGCTTCGGCCCAATACAACACCAATACCGATCCCCTGGACCGCCCCCGGAGGCTGGAGCTGAAGGTAGAGGATGAGTTTCTCCAGGCTTCCTGGGAAGAGATGGAATCTGCGGCCTCCTACCGCTTTCTCCTGGTAGACCCAAAGGGCAGGGTCCTTGCGGATAAAACCGGCTCCAGCTCCTTTTACTATCTGGACAACGTTCCCATCACGGAAAAAGGGCAGTACACCATGTATGTCCAGGCCCGGCAGGGCGGAGCAGCCTCCCCCTTTGTCAAGTACTACCGCACGGTGGAGAGCCGCTATGAACAGCTGAAGGCCCCCACCATCCTGAAAACGGATTTCCTGGACAGCCATTCTCTGGAAGTTACCTGGAGCGAGGTGGAGCATGCCCAGAGCTACACCATCCGTCTGCGCACCTATGGCAGCGAACACACCTACCTTTCCAGGGAAATCACCACCTCCGACACCAGCTATACCTTCCAAAACATGGACTTCCGCAGAGACCGCAAATATGTTGTGGAGATTCGCTCCAACGGGGAGCGGGGCTATGCAAGGTCTGAGGTGGAAGCCACCACCACTGATTATTACAGATCGTAAATATCAAAAAAGGGAAGGCCCTCCGGCCCTCCCTTTTCTGTATCGCTGCAATGGGGGATCTGTTGATGGAAAAAACGCCTCTGAAAAAAAGAATCCTGTTTCTGCTTCTGTTCTGCGTAGGAGCACTGCTGATCATTCTGCTGCTTCCCTCTTTCTACCGCTGTCCATTTTATACCATTTCCGGCATTCCCTGCCCAGGATGTGGTATGACCAGGGCGTTTTTTTCCGCCCTGGGGATGGACTGGCGCCAAGCCCTCCGCTGGAACCCTTCGATATACCCCTTTGCCCTGTGCTGCCTTTACGCGCTTGTCTGCTGGCTGTGCGGCCGGGAAAGGCAAGCCCGCTCCATCCGGTTTTGGGGAACCGCAGCCGGGGTGATGCTGGCCGTCTGGCTGGTGCGGCTTCCCTCTATTTTTACGGGACATTCTGCTCTGTCCATCCGGCCCGGAAGTCTGGGGGACTGGATCGTCTCTTTTTTCTTCTGAAATGAATTTATCTGCTAAAATTGTATCAAAATCGGGTCGAAAAGCCTTTGTCCATTGGCTTTTAGGTCCTTTTTTTGTCTATACGCTCTGCATTATCACCAGTTTCCCTCCCACTTTTTCCAAAAAGTCCGTAAAACTGTCCAAATCTCTTTTCTGATTCCATTGCAGATTGAAACCTATCTTCCTTTCGTGTATAATTCTAAATAGGTATTTGTTCAATGAAACCGCCAAATGGAATCTCCCCTAAAAGATAAAGAGAGAATGGAGGATGAGACCCTTGCCGTTGTCAATTACAAATATCCAAAGAACCTCTTTCCACGACGGACCCGGAATTCGCACAACCGTCTTTTTGAAGGGATGTTCCCTGCGCTGCTTTTGGTGCCATAACCCGGAAACGCTTCGCATCGGATGTGAGCTTCGGTATATTTTCTCCCGCTGTATCCACTGTGGAATGTGTACAGTGGCCTGCCGAAAAGCCTCCGGTCCCGATTGTCCGGATTCTCCGGAAGGATTGGTGGAATATGCAGAATCCCATACCGCCTGTGCCAATTGCCTGCAGTGTACAGTCCTTTGCCCGGCCCAGGCTTTGGTCCCCACTTCCCGCCTATACGGGGAGGAGGAGCTGCTTTCTCTGGTACTGGCAGACCGGGACTACTATGAGAGCAGCGGCGGCGGCGTGACCTTTTCCGGTGGGGAGCCTCTGCTTCAGGCTGAGGAGCTTGCCCCTGTCATGGACCTGTTGAGGGCTGAAGGGATTTCCATTGCCGTGGACACTGCCGGAAACGTCCCCTGGGAAGCGTTTCAAAGGGTGCTGCAAAAGACGGACCTATTTCTGTTCGACTTAAAAGCAGCGGACTCCCAGCTGCACCGCTCAGCCACCGGAAGTTCCAATGAGCTGATTTTGGAAAACCTGGACCGTCTGTGCCGGGAAGGGGCAGCCGTGCAAATTCGCATTCCACTGATTCCGGGAGTCAATACCTCCCCGGAGGAGCAGGAGCGAATGGCGGAGATTTTAGCAAAATACCCCGGTTTGAAGGGAGTGGATCTGCTCCCCTTCCACCGAATGGCTCTCTCTAAGTACCAGCAGCTGGGGATGGACTACCGAGCTGGCGGCTTGGAGCCCCCCGACCCCCAAACCCTGCGGCAGATAGAGGAGCAAATGAAAGAGAAGCTCTCTGTTCCGGTCTCCTGCCGGGGCCTGCAAAAATCTTAAACCTTTTTACAGCAAATCTGTTGAGAAAAAGAAAGGGTGCTGTGAACTATGATGAAGGATGGATTGACCAAACGCGTACAACTGGTTATGAACAACATTTCAAAGGAAGAACCAAAATCTTCTACAGAAAACTTGCTGTCCCTTTGGAAAGGAACCGGCGAGAACGTGGAAAACTACATACTCCGCCGGGGGAAGTTTTTCCGGTTCTGTATGGGGCAGATTGAGACGCCTATCTATGAAAAAGAGATGATTGTCGGACATTTCCCTTACAGGGAATGGAACTGCAACCGCTGCTGCCTGCCCGATCCCATCTCCCAGGAGGAGAAGGAACAGGCGCTTGCCCAGGTTGACCGGGAATTCCTGGAACGCACCGGCCTCCATGAGATCCCGGATTTCAGGCAATGGTCCGATGTATTTTACGGTGGGATCAACTTTGGCCATATCATTGTAGACTACGAAAAGGTTCTCACGGCCGGCTTTGATGGCTTGGTGAGGGAACTTGACCAGCGGCTGGAGGATCTGTCCCTTGAGGAAGGCCAGCGGTGCTTCCTCCTCTCCGCCAGGGAAACCATTCTAGGGGGAGAGCTTTTGATCAGCCGGTACGGCGAGGAAGCGCTCCGACTGGCAGAGACAGAAGAACCCCTTCGTGCCGGGGAACTGAGGGAAATAGGGGCGATATGCGCCAAAATCTCCCGCCAGCCTGCGGCCAGCTTCCGGGAGGCCGTGCAGCTTTTGTGGTTCACCCAGCTCCTTTTGGAGATTGAGTCAGGGGTTTCCGCCTTTTCATATGGGCGGATGGACCAATACCTGTATCCCTTTTATCAAATGGATCTGGAGAAAGGCCTGCTGACAGAGGATGACGCCCAGGAACTCATCGACCTGCTCTGGCTGAAAAACTGGCGGTATCCTTCCAAAATGTCTGACCCAGGGCGGGCAGTGACTTTGGGGGGGATGCTTCCTAATGGTACAGACGGCATCAATCCCCTGACCTATCTGATGCTCAACGCCACCCGCCGCCTGAAGATCTTCCAGCCCAAGCTCAATGCCCGCTTCTGGAACGGCTCGCCGGAGGAATATGCCGCTGCCTGCATTCAGACGGCCCGGGAAAACTGTGGACCTATGCTCTACTGTGATGAGGTCTCTATCCAGGCTCTGGAAAAATACGGCTATTCCCAGGAGGACGCCAGAAACTACGGTATCATCGGATGCTATGAATTGGCTGCCCCCGGAAAGGAATGCGGAAACCCCATGGGCGGGGCGGTCAACATAGGGAAATGTCTGGAGCTTGCGATGAACAACGGCGCTTCCATGACAACGGAAAACCAGCTGGGTCCTCATACCGGGTACTTAAACCAGTTTGAAAGCCTGGAACAGCTGGAGCAGGCGTTTCGGAAACAAACTGAATATGCCCTAGACATCCTGGAGCAGCGGCTAACCTATGATGCGCTGCGCCATAGCTTGTTGATCCCCCATGCCCTGGAATCGGCACTGGTGGAGGGCTGCATTCAAAAAGGGAAGGACGTGTCCCAATCCGGGGCAAACCTGACCACGGTGGGGGTACGGATGAGCGGCCTGGTCCAGACAGCCGACAGCTTTACTGCTGTGAAAAAACTGGTGTTTGAGGAAAAGTCGTTGTCTATGGAGCGCCTGTGGAATGGTCTTCGCACCAACTTTGCCCAGGATGAGGTCCTGCGCGCCATGCTGGTCAACAGGGCTCCAAAGTATGGAAACGACTGCGATGAGGCCGACCAGGCGGTGCGGTCATTAGGGCAATACCTTTGCGGCGCCATCCAGCAAAGACGCCATATCTCCGGCGCGCCCCTCCGCCCGGGACTGTTCAGCTTTTTGCAGTTTATGAATGGAGAACGCTGCGCCGCCCTTCCTGACGGCCACCGGGAAGGGCAGCCCTTTGCCAATGGCGTCAGCCCCACCCATGGCCAAGACCGGCAGGGCCTGACCGCCATGCTGCGCTCCGCTGCAAAGCTGGATTACTCCCTTTCCAACGACGCCGCCACTTTGGACGTCAAGCTCCCCCTGGAGCTGTTTTCCGGCGAAAACGGAACCCGCGCCCTGTCCCAGATCCTGCGGACCTTTTTCCAGGATGGCGGGATGCAGGTACAGCTGTACTTTCTCTCCGCCCAGGAGCTGCGGGAGGCTCAGAAGCATCCGGAGGAGTACAGCGGCCTGATCGTCCGGGTGACCGGGTACAGCGCCTATTTCACCGAGCTGGATAAAAACCTCCAGGACGAGGTCATTATGAGGACCGCAGCGTTCTAATTGAGACGCCAAATTTACAGATTATGGACTATAGTGTCTTTTATCATATACTGCGCCACTTCAGCCCTTGGAGAGGGGCTATAATAACTACTACTCTTATTACAAGGAAGTGTGTGTCATGTATCAAAACATGATGGATACCATCGGATTTGTGGCCGGACAGGATCCCGAAGTTGGGCAGGCTATGCTCCAGGAGCTGAAGCGCCAGCGCCGCAACCTGGAACTGATCGCCTCGGAAAACATCGTCTCTCCTGCCGTCATGGCGGCAATGGGGTCGGTCCTCACCAATAAATACGCGGAGGGCTATTCCGGCAAGAGGTACTACGGCGGCTGCGAAGCCATCGACGTTGTGGAAAATCTTGCCATTGAAAGGGCCAAAAAGCTATTTGGCGCGGAACACGCCAACGTCCAGCCCCATTCCGGCGCGCAGGCCAACATGGCGGTCTACTTTGCCCTGTTAAAGCCAGGGGATACTGTCCTGGGCATGAGCCTGGCGGAGGGCGGGCATCTGACCCATGGCTCCCCTGTCAACATGTCCGGCAGCTACTTCAACTTTATCCCCTACGGTCTGGGAGCGGACGAGAAGATCGACTATGACAAGGTCCACGAGCTGGCTTTAGCCAATAAGCCCAAGCTGATTGTCGCCGGAGCCAGCGCTTATCCCCGCACCATTGACTTTCCCCGCCTGGCGGAGATTGCCAAGGAGGTTGGCGCATATCTGATGGTAGACATGGCGCACATCGCCGGCCTTGTGGCTGCTGGGGAGCATCCGTCCCCTGTCCCCTATGCGGATATTGTCACCACCACCACCCATAAGACCCTCCGGGGCCCCCGAGGCGGCATGATCCTCTGCCGGGAGTCCCTGGCCAAGCAGATCGACAAGGCCATCTTCCCCGGAACCCAGGGCGGGCCTCTGGAGCACATCATTGCCGCCAAGGCTGTCTGCTTTGGGGAGGCAATGACCGATTCCTTTAAGCAGTACCAGCATCAGGTTGTCCTCAACGCCAGGGCCCTGGCCGAGGGCCTTGTAAAGCGGGGATTCCATCTGGTCTCCGGCGGGACTGACAACCATTTGATGCTCGTGGACCTGCAAAAGCAGAATGTGACAGGAAAGGCATTGGAAAAACGTCTGGATAAGGTCTACATCACTGTCAACAAAAACGCTGTCCCCAATGACCCCCAGAGTCCCTTTATCACCAGCGGCATCCGCATCGGCACCCCCGCTGTCACCACCCGGGGTCTAAAATGTGAGGACATGGACAAAATCGCGGAATTCATTTACCTCACCGCCACTGATTTCGAAAATACCGCTGACCGAGTGCGGGCCGGTGTGGAGGAGCTCTGCGGAAAGTATCCCCTGTACGAATAAACCAGCGTTCTGTTTCGTAACCAATAGTCCAGCCTATGCAGGCTGGACTATTGGTTTGGATAAATGTGTCATATTTTCTTTTTTCTGCTATAAAATCCTAGAAAAATGAACCTGCTTAAAAAATCCAAGGGGTTGTGAACGTTTCACAACCCCTCTTTCAGAATTTATAAATATAGTTATCTGGGTTCCTTAATAGCAGCCTGGGCCGCAGAGAGCCTGGCAATCGGCACGCGGAAGGGAGAACAGGAAACGTAATCCAATCCAGTCCGATGGAAGAATTCCACAGAAGCGGGATCGCCGCCGTGTTCGCCGCAAACGCCCAGCTTCAGATCCTTTTTCACCGAGCGTCCCAGCTTGCAGGCTATATCAACCAGCTTGCCCACGCCGGTCTGGTCCAGCTTGGCAAAGGGATCGTTCTCATAGATCTTCTTATCGTAGTACGCGCCCAGGAACTTCCCGGCGTCGTCACGGCTAAAGCCAAAGGTCATCTGGGTCAGGTCATTGGTGCCAAAGGAGAAGAAGTCCGCTTCCTTAGCAATGTCGTCGGCAGTCAGGGCAGCCCTCGGGATCTCGATCATGGTGCCGACCTTGTAATCCATCTTAATGCCGGAAGCTGCAATAATCTTGTCAGCGGTCTCCACAACTACCTTCTTGACAAAGGCCAGCTCCTTCTGCTCGCCGGTCAGGGGGATCATAATTTCGGGAACCATGGTCCACTCGGGATGGCGCTTCTGAACCTCCAAGGCAGCCTTGATCACTGCACTGGTCTGCATGACGGCGATTTCAGGATAGGTGACAGCCAGACGGCAGCCGCGGTGGCCCATCATGGGGTTGAATTCGTGGAGGGAGGCGATGATCGCCTTGATCTCCTCAACGCTCTTGCCCATGTCAGAGGCCAGCAGTTCAATGTCCTTCTCCTCAGTGGGGACAAACTCGTGAAGCGGCGGGTCCAAGAACCGGATGGTCACCGGGCAGCCCTCCATAGCCTCGTAGATCTTCTCAAAGTCGCCCTGCTGCATAGGCTCCAGCTTAGCCAGAGCGGCCTTGCGCTGCTCTACGGTGTCGGAGCAGATCATCTCCCGGATGGCGGGGATGCGGTCGGCCTCGAAGAACA
>CATJCP010000173.1 GCA_949737515.1 uncultured Oscillospiraceae bacterium
GGGATTCGTTGTCCCAAGAATCACTTGGATATTGGCGGGAACACGGGTCAGCCACGCAACCGCTATGGCCGTGTTCGTGACACCGTACTTTTCAGCTAAACCATCGAGCTCTTGGTTCAGTTTTCCATACTTCTCATAATCCCCAAGAAAAGGCCCTTCAAAATATCCCTTCTGAAAGGGAGACCACGCCTGAAGGGTAATATACTTTAAACGGCTGTATTCATAGATGCCGCCAGTGCGGTCAATGCTTTGGTCAATCTTCATATTGACTGCGATCCCGCTGTCAAATACCGGCGTATGTACTACGCTCATCTGAAGTTGGTCAACAACCAGCTTCTGTCCAGTGTATTTTTGAAGCAGCTCAATCTGCATGGGGTTTTGATTGGAAACGCCGAAATACCGCACTTTTCCGCTGGTATGCAGGCTCTCTATCGCTTCCGCCGTCTCATCAGGCTCCATCAAAGGGTCAGGCCGGTGAAGCAGAAACAGATCCAAGTAATCGGTGCGCAGCCGTTTCAGGCACCCGTCCACCGCGTTTAAAATATACTCCTTTGAAAAATCAAAGTAACCGTCCCGGATGGAACATTTGCTTTGCAGCAGCATTCGATCCCGGATGGATGGGTTCATCCCGACGGCTTCGGCAAACAGTTCCTCGCAGCTTCCCCCGCCATAGATATCGGCATGGTCAAATAGGTTGATCCCTTCCTCCATCGCCGTGCGGATCAACCGCTCTGCCTCCGCTTTGGAAAGGCTGTTTAAACGCATACAGCCCATCACGATGTTGGATACCACCAAATCAGTTCCAAAAATATGAATATACTTCATAGTATCCTCCTCAATCGGCCTTGCTGCTTTCCTTTGCGGCATCCACTGCCGCCTTCAATCTGGCGATATCAATATCTCCGGGCACGGTGCAGTCTGCGCCGAGCATGAATCCTTTTCTGCCATAATCGCTGATGATTCTCCGGCTTTCCGACGCAATTTCCTCAAGCGTGCCGGTCAACAACAGGCCGTGATTGTCCAAACCGCCCAGGATAGGGGCATGGAACATCTTGCCCCCCTCTTTTAAGGAAACGCCGGTGCGATGTACATCCCAGTTGAACAAATCTCCAGGGTAGTCCGCATACCGTTCCGGGCTGGATTGGAAGCCATGTTCGGCCTCTCCACAGATATGCAGGATGTTATACCCCTTCGCCGCTTTAACCGCATTGAGCACCTGAAGGTCGGACGGCTTCACCAGTTTTTCCCAGGTTTCACGGGAAAAGCGCTGCGGTTCGCTGAACTGCCCGGAGTAATAGACGCCGCTCGCCCCCGCTTCCATATACCCCTTTGCCCAATCTGTAAGGGCATCGGCCAGCTTTTGAATCCCAACGAGCACTGAATCCGCATCCTCCCGGCAGTGGCGCATAAAGGCCGCGTCGTCGCTTCCGGCAAAGCAGTAGGTAAAGGATGCGATTTTAAACGGGCTCCACATGGTCGGAAAGACCATTACTTCCCCGGCGGTCCCGTCAACAGTCCAGCGAATTACTTCTTCCATCTTCCTGTATTGGAAGCAATCACGTCCAGGAAGGGAAATGCCGCGCCAGTCCTTTGGCTTTTCAATGTGAATCCCTTCGGTGATCATATGCCCAAAGGAATCGTCCATAATTTTTATGATGTCATTGTCCAACTGCCGGTAAAGCTGGATATGCGCCTGGGCCGTTTCCCTTGCGCCCAGCTCTGGGGAGTAGTGGAACCAGAACCCGGCAGGGGTATAGTCCGGCGTTTCATTGGCAAAAACCGCCTTCATACGTTCAATCTTGTTCATCTTGTAAAAACCTCTTTTCATCATTTTTTAAAAGGATCAGCAGTTTTGGGCATTTTGCAGCAAAAGGTCCAGGATAAATTGGTTGGTCCCAGCCATTCCCTCTGCGCCCAATTCCCCTAAATTGTGCAGGGCGTCCTCTACATTTTCTGAAACGATACCGTCATGAAACGTTGCGCCAACCCCGGAAAGGGCCAGAACCGCCGCGCGCATGGCGGCGCTGACAGAAGTGGCGATTTTAAGGGCGCAACCTGGCTTTGCCCCATCGCAGATGACGCCGGAAATATCCGCAACCATGGTGCGTATCCCCATTTCAGCTTCTTTCAGGCCTCCTCCAAACATATAAACAATTCCGGCTGTAACGCCGATAGACGAGGCGATGGAGCAGCCGCAAAGCACCGAAAGCCTTCCAATAAATTCCTTGGAGTGGATGGTGGTCAGCAGGCTGATCGCAAGCCCCCTAAGCAGCTGTTCTTCCGGCTTATGCGCTTTTTCCGCCGCTGCAATTAGCGGGACGGTAGCTGTTAGCCCTTGGTTCCCGCTGCCTGCAACGCTCATAACGCTGCATTCACAGCCGGACATCCTGGCGTCGGCCGCCGCCGCGGTCATCGCAACCGCATAATTGCAGATATCCTCGGCAATCATCCCGTTTTGGATATTCTGCCACAATTTCATCCCAACCTGAAGACCATGGGAACAGGAAAGCCCTTCCTCGGCTGCAGAGCGATTTACCTGTACCAGAGTCCGAAGAAAATACAGCCTCTCAATGGGAACGTCCAAGGCAAACTCCCAAATACCGGAGATGGTCAATTCAGCATCTTCTGTGTCTGTTTTATTTTCAGTTAAGCTGCCTGGTTTCTGTTCCAGAATGATTTCATTGCCATGTTTGAGAAGCACAAAATTTGTATGGGTATCCTGAATGACAGCCTCCCCCGAATTTCCCTTCCCGTCCAAAGCAAGGACACGGATATAAACCTTGGATGCATCCTTTGCAATGGATACGAATGTATGTTTGGCAAGTTCGTCCGCCTGGACGCGCTGTATCGCGTTGAGTCCTTCCAAAACGGACAGTCCTTTTTCTGGCTGTCCACAAACCGCCCCAAGCGCGGCGGCGATGTTCAGTCCACAGTCGTTTGTGCCTGGAATACCGACGTTCATCGCGTTTTTAAAGATATAGCTGCTGACTTCCAGCTTTAGCTCAATAGGAGGGGCGTTCAACTGCTGCGCGGCAGCTGCGGCGCAGAGAGCCGCAGCTGCCGGTTCCGTGCAGCCCATTGCCAAGGAGGTTTCAGATTGGATTCGCTTAATGCATTGGTCAATATATTCCTGGTTCATAGGATTCCTCCATATACGTTTTCAGCCTTTGATAGACCCGACCATAACGCCGCTTACAAAATATTTCTGTACAAAGGGATAGATACACAGGATGGGAAGGGTGGATACAACGATGGAGCAGTAGCGCATCAGCACCTTATAGAGCTGCATCTGTTCATTCAGGGCGTCCGCGCTGACCTCTGAACCGTTATTGATTGTCTGCATATTGATGAGGATATCGCGGAGGATCATTTGAAGGGGATACTTCTCCTCCTTGTTCAAATACAGCAGAGCGGAAAACCATTCGTTCCACTTCCCTACGGCGACAAACAGGATAATGACCGCGAAGGTGGCCTTGCAGAGGGGGAGGATAATACGGAAAAGGATGGTCAGTTCCCCCGCGCCGTCAATGCGGGCCGATTCTTCCAGGCTGTCCGGTATCTCTTGAATGGCGGTGCGCATGATAATGATGTAGAATACACTCATCGCTCCGGGAATCAGCATGGCCCAATAGGTGTCCAGCAAATGGAGATTGCGCACCACCATGTAAGTGGGGATCATTCCCCCGTGAAACAGCATGGTAAAGCTGATAAACCCAGCCAGAACATTGCGGTAGCGGAAGCGCTTCCGGGAAAGCACATAACCGGCAATCAGCGTCAGAAATCCGGAAATCACGCACTGCCCGCTCACATAAAAAAGGGTATGCTTATATCCGCGCCATATCTTCGGATACCCGGCGAGATACCGGTACCCGTTCAGCGAGGGCTTTCCAAGGGGCCACAGGATCAGCCCATTTGAGATTTCTACCATCGCCGGGCTGCTGATGGAGGCCATCAAAATATGCCACATGGGAAGAATGCAGCATAAAGCGATCAACACCAAAAACGCATAATTGATGATATTGAACACAATTCTGCCAGACGTCTTTCTTTCAACCAAGATGTTCAACCTCCTTAAAACAGGCTGGTTTCTGTGTGCTTTTTGCAGACGGTATTGGCCGTAAGCAGAAGAGCCGTATTTACAACCGAATTAAATAGGCCGACTGCGGTCGAAAAGCTGTAATTATAGGTTTCAAATCCGTTGCGGTACACATAGGAGCTGATAACGTCCGCTGTTTCATAGATAGCCGGGGAATAAAGCAGCAGGACCTTTTCCGAACCCACATTCAGCATTGACCCCATCTTCATAATCAGCATGATAATAATGGTAGAAGAAATTGAAGGAAGGGTAATGTGAAGGGTCTGCTTCCAACGGCCTGCGCCGTCAATGGTAGCCGCCTCATACATCTCGGTATCTACCCCGCTGAGCGCCGCAATATAAATAATGCTGCCATACCCCAGCCCCTGCCAGATGCTTGAAACCGTATAGATGGTTCGGAAATACCTGACGTTCCCCAAAAGGTTTTGAGGGGTTGAACCTGTGATGGCCGCGACTGCCGACGAGATAACACCGCCGCTTTTGGTAAAGTCCACCACAATTCCGCAAAGCACAACCAGGGAAATAAAATAGGGCATATAGCTGATGGTCTGAATGGTTTTTTTAAAGGTTTTGCAGTAAACCTCGTTGAGCAAAAGGGCAAATATAATGGGGGCGGGAAAATTAAACAAAAGATCCAACAGGCTCAGCATAAAGGTATTGCGGATCAGCCGCCAAGCATAGGGGCCGGTGAAAAAACGGATGAAATGCTCCGCCCCAACCCACGGGCTGCCCGATATGCCCCTGGCGGGTGTAAAATTCTGAAAGGCAATGACAATCCCGCCCATGGGCATATAACAAAAAATGACATACCACAGGACGATTGGGATGCACAGAAAATAAATGACCTTATTCCGTCTGAAATCCTGGGCGATATTATGAAAAACTTTCACAAAGCACCTTTCCTTTCTGGTTTTTAATCAAATCTGCAAGCCGCAGGGGCTGGCAGCCGGAAAAGTCGCCGGTTAAAAACATCCCGCCGCCCTGGGGCGGACGGCGGGACAGAAAGTCCATGGAAGCGGCGGTTCAGCGCGCCTCATACCTGTCGAGAGCGGCCTGTTTCAGCTCAATGCAGCGGTCGATATTCATCGCCTTGATGGAGGCGATAAAATTGTCATAGGTATCCAGGGATTCGGTGCCCATCACATAGGCGGCGGTCTTTTCCTGAACCATGGTCTGGATATCGGTATAGAGGCTGTTGTATTCCAGACCTTCCGCGTCGGTCAGTTCGATTTGAGGAAGGACCAAGCTGGTTCCGTCCGCGTCGTAAACTTCCCTGGCGGCCAAGCGTTCGGCGGGATTCAGAAGGTCAAAGCGCTGCCAGGACACCAGTCCCAAATTGTCTCCGAAGATGTGGGAGAACTGTTCGCTCTGGGGAGCCAGGCCGCTGCTGGGCTTCATCACCACATCGGTATAGCTGTATTTTCCGTTTTCCTCGGTAAAGCAACTGGAATCGCCATAGGAATTGGCCTCCATGCCGTCCTTTGTGTACATAAAGTCCATCCACATAGCGGCGATTTCAGGACGTTTGCAGCTTGTGGTCAAAGCGGTAGGTGTAAGGGCGCAGTAGGATGTCACCCTTGACTGGGCAACGTCGCCCTTTTTCAGCACAGGCCCCTGGACAGCGGCCAGATACAGGTTGGGATCAGTGGCGCGTCCATCCTCCACATAGGTGTCAGCGGTGGCAGCCCAGGAAAGCGTACCGGCGCCAGCCTTTCCGGTGGCGATATAATCGGCGGGGGCGTTCCAACTGACATTGTTGGAAATAAAGTTGGGATCGATCAGCCCTTCCTCATACCATTTGGCCGCCATTTCCAGATACTGGCGGTACCCCTCTTCCAAGGGGCCGTATTTAACGGTTCCATTGTCGTTATAGAATTCCGACGTAACGCCATAGGCGGAGAGGAAATAATCGGCCTTGGGGATACCGATATTTGTCACCATCAGAGGGGCCTCGCAGTTTTTCTGCGTTTTAAAGGCGGTGAGGACTTCATGCCAGTCGTCCAATGTAACCGGCATTTCCATCCCCAGATCTTTCACCCAGTCCTGGCGGATCACCAGGCCGCACCATGAAGGTTCGGGGACGATTTCCAGGGCGTCGTTGGAGCGCAGCATATAGATTCCCCATATCGCGCCCGAATCAGTGACGGTGATCTTGCGCGTATCCTCATCAGAAAGGCGCAGCTTGCGGTAATTGGGCATATACTTCTCAACCAGCTCGGTCATATCCACATAGATTTTGTCGCTGATGGCCTTTTCACCGCCCCCGGGATAGGCGATATTGCTGGTATGGCAGATCATATCCGGCAGGTCGTTGGAAGCCAGCAGCATACCATATTTTTCGCTTGCGGAGGAAGTCAGAACCGTCTGGTATTCAACATGTACCCCTGTTTTTTCCTCCATTTCCTTTACGACGGCGAATTCGTTTAGATCCGGCGTATAGTCGTTGTTCCAGGGCTTCCATAATGTAAGCGACACCTTTTCATTTGTCAAAGGCAGGGGCAGCTCATCAAGCACATCGCTTTTGGCCTCATTTTCGGAGGAGCTGGCGGGAACAGAGGAGCTGGCGGACACCGAAGCGGAGCCGGAGGTCGAAGGCGCCGCGCTTGAGGACTGTTGCGAAGGACTGCTGCTGCACGCTGTGGACAGCATAGCGCCTGCTAACGCGAGGCAAAGTACAGATAAGCTTTTTTTATTTTTCATCATAAAAATCATCCTCTTTCTAAGAATTGACATATGGGTAATTTTCAGCGGGTCAGGTTCCTGCCTCCTTTCAGAGATATTCGGGATATGTTGTTCGTCCTTTCAACTACATTCAGCTTAACATTTCGTATATATTTTGTAAATATCCACTAATTTTCATCCTTTTTTTAGAGATTTGTATAAATTGGACAGTTTATGACGCAAAACATGGAGTTTTTTTCAATGCAACATGCTGAAAATTTACATTCCGCCGCTTTTTTACAGGGCCAAAAAAGAAAAAAGGCCGCGTTTTTTTACACGCGGCCTGGGCAGTTATTAAAAACTGGCATTTTTTATATGTATTTTTGAGAGAATGACATCAAGACTTTTCTCATTTGACAGAATGAATCCGCTCTCGATATTCCGTCGGGGTAATGCCCTCCATCCTTTTGAAAAAGCGTATCATCGGCCTGGTATCAAAATACCCAGTCTGGCGGGCAATGGCCTTAATCGGCATATCGGTTTCCAGGAGAAGCTTAACCTGCTCGATCCGTTTCTTGTGGATATATTCCAGCGGGGTAAGCTGTGTCTTCCGCTTGAAGTAAAGGGAAAGGTAGGACGGGGTCATGTTAAACTGCTGCGCTATCGCTGAAACCGTAAATTCCGGGTCCATATAGTGGGCATCAATATAGGCTAGGATCAGGGAAAGGGATTTGGAATCCTCCTGCATTGCTTCCGGCTGAGGCGGGACTTCCGGACCCTTTTCCGATTCTGATGCCCTTGCCGCCTCAGCCAGCAGCTCCTGGGCCTTTCGGTAGGAGTGGCCGCGTATCTCGCTGATTGCCGCTCTTTCAAGGGCGGCGAACGGAGAGTCAATATCAATATCCTGATAAAGCAGCACCGGCGCTGTTTTGCAGTTGGAGCGGTATTCCATCACCCTCTGCACCTCCTGATAGCAGAGGGGAATCCCATCGAAGCCGCAATGGATGTTGCTGATAGAGATGGATATCTCCACCCGGAAATCCCGCTCCATCCGTTCCACCAAATCCCCGATACAGGCGCGGATTTCCCGCAGGATATGCTCTTTTTCAAAACGTTCATCAATGTTA
>CATJCP010000174.1 GCA_949737515.1 uncultured Oscillospiraceae bacterium
GCTCTTCCGATCTCCTGTCGATGACGTTCTCCAGGGCCTCCCCCCTCAAATACCTTCCCAGATTTTGGGCGGAGATCCTCACGATTCTCTCAAAGGTCTCCGGCAGCGACCACCCGCCCGACACATGGGGGGTGATAATCGCTGTTGGCACATCCCACAGGGGATGGGATGGCAGCAGCGGCTCCGGATCCGTCACATCCAAGGCCGCTCCAGCCAGCTTTCCGCTGGTCAAAGCCTCGCACAAGGCGTCGGTATCAATGGCGGAACCCCGGCCCACATTGATCACAACCGCCCCGTCCTTCATCTTCCCGATCCGGTCCCGGTTCAGGATACGCGTTGTCTGGCTGTTCCCCGGCAGGCTCATAGCCACCACGTCCGCCCGGGGGAGCAGCTGGTCCAGCTCCTGGGTCAGATGAAGCTCGTCCACATAATCCGGCTTGCGGGCGTCCGTTCGGCGCACTCCTATCACATAGGCCCCCATCCCCTTGACCAGCTTGGCGAAACTGCCGCCAATATCCCCCATCCCAAGGACCAAGACAGTGGAATTCCAGACGGATTTCACACTTCCCAGCTTGTCCCATTTATGGTTTTTCTGGTTGTCCCGGTACAGGCTGAGCTTTTTATACATGGACAAAAGGGTCCCCAACATATATTCAGAGATCGCCAGACCATAGGCCCCTGTGGCGTTGGTAATCACCGCATTCTCCGGGATAACCCCTTCTTTTAAATAAGGATCCGGTCCGGCGGTGTTGCTCTGAAACCACTTTAAATTGGCTGAACCTGTCACATAGTCCACAGGAGGATTTCCAATAATGACCTTGGCCGCCTGGACCTGTTCCTTGGAGACAGTATCCGCCGTGGCATAAACCAGCGGCACGCCGCTGGCCTCTGCCTCCAGAATCTCCTTATGGCGTTGCTCCACTGGCAGCAGAACCAGGATATCTCCCTTTTCCATATAATCGCCCTCTTTCTCAAAAAGTTTTATTGTTTTATTGTACCACACCCCTTCCCCCTCGTAAAGTGAAAAATTTTAAGCCGAAAACTGACCCCACGCTTTTTTTGAAAGGCAGGTTCTATAATGCCCCATTCTAAAAAACATCCGCAAGTATTGGGCTGCTTTACAACGGTCCTTCTGATGCTGGTGCTGTCTGTCGGGTCCTTTGCAGCAGCATGGGCCTGGATGGACTATACCTCTTCCCCAGAACGTATATCCTCTTACTCTTCCGGCATCCCCGACACAGAAGAAGCCTACACGCCAAAAAATATCCCCGTCCAGCAGCAGAAGTCCTCCTATCCAATCTCTCCCCTAGACATTGCCGGAAGAATCGAAAACGCCGCCCCGCCGGCAAAAAACGCGGGATACACCATCCTCATGGTGCTCAACGGCTCAGATTTGGAGACACAGAACGGCTTTGCCACCGACGATGTTATGGAAATCCTCGGAAGCCGGCTGGATACCGGTAAAATCAATTTCCTGATTCTCGCCGGCGGGACTCTGGAATGGAAAAATTCTTTGATGCCCAACGGGGAGTATGCTGTCTACCGGGTTTTAGATGGGAAGCTGGAAACCCTTTGCACCTTGGGGAGGCAGGATCTGTCAAATCCCGCCCTCCTCGCCGGGTTTCTGGACCTGGGCTACCGGGTATATCCGGCGGAACGGTACGGGCTGATCTTCTGGGACCACGGCGGCGGAGCAGTCATTGGGTGCGGGTACGACGAGATCACCGAAAAATCCCTTCTTCTCCCCCAGTTTGAGCTGGCCCTTGCCAGCAGTCGGGCAGCAGAGGAGCCCTTGGAATTTATCGGCTTTGACGCCTGTATTATGGCCAATCTGGAAACTGCCTGCATATGCAGCCGCTATGCCAACTGCCTGATTGCGTCGGAGGAACTTGAGCCGGGAAACGGATGGGACTACAGCTTTTTGACAACCCTATCCCAAAACCCATCCATGACCGGGGAGGAGATTGGGCGTGAAGTAGGCAAGCGGTATATTTCCTATTATAACACCCTGATTGGGAGGATGTTTTCCGTGCGGGCAACAATATCCGTCACTGATCTGGAACAGATGCCGTCCCTTGTCCAAGCAGTGGAACAACTTGCAGAAGCGGCCAACCAAAAGCTGATGTCCGGCGGATACAGTCTCCTGGCCAAGGCCCGGGGACGCACTATGGACTTTGCCGGAACCGGCGGCGAAGACGACTACGACCTGGTAGATCTGGCGGATCTCTGCCGCCAGCTTTCCCCGGATTTCCCCGCCGAATCCCAAGAGGTGCTGACTGCTTTGGAAAAAGCTGTCGTCTTCTGCGGCTGCACTGAAAATGTGGAGAACGCCAATGGGCTGACGGTGTATTTCCCCTTTTATGCCAAGCTGAGTTCCTATGAATACCTGCCCATTTATGAGCGATTGGATATTCTCCCCCATTACACGGAGTTTATCGTCAATTTTGCCCGCATTCTCAATGGGGAGAGCATTGCGGTCAGCTCCGGCTTCAACCCCTCTGCCGTAACGCCAAGCAAGGGATCTGACGGGGTCTACTCCTTTCAGCTGTCCCCCGAAGAGCTGGAGGATATCTACGCCGTCCGCTTCGCCCTGTGGAAAGTGGTTGAAAAACCGGAAGCCGGCCTTGTTTGGTGCATTGAGCTGGAAGAAGGGGGAAACGCAGCCTTGAGTGAAGACGGCTCCATCCTCACCCGCTTTGACGGATACTGTACCGCATTAAACGGGAATCCGTGCTGTCTTTTGGAGGTCAGCCGTACCTCCAGGGAAACCCGCTGCTATATTCCCGCTGTCCTCAACGGCCAAGACGTCCGGCTGATGGTCCAATTTTCCGAAAAATCCCCTGACGGCACCATCCTCGGCGCTGCTCCGGAAACCGGCTGCTCCTCCTTCCCCCTGCCTCAAAGGGGCCTGATCGCCGTCCGCCCAGGGGACAAGCTCCAGCTGCGCTATCCCGCCGCCCTATTCTCTACTGGCGGAGAGAGCTCCCCCTCCTCCGCGCCACCGGAGCGCTACGAAGGGGAGGAATGGACGGTAAAGGGCGCTTTAAAGCTGGAAAAACTCCCCGCAGACGCCGGGGAATACCTTTACGGCTTTATCCTGGTGGATACCCAGCTCAATGAATATCCCACCGACTTTATCTGGACGCGGCTCTCTCACGCAGATCCCGGCCTGGGAGCCGCCTGAATCCCCTTGAAAAAATGCTATCCCGGCTGTAAAAATCTGCATTTAGGGGATTGACAAATGCAAAGGAACTGGTTATAATAAAAAAGCCGTCAAATCCATAGACAGCAGGTTCTTCTGCCAAACCGGCAGAGATGAAAAGGGTGTTTCCCTGCCTGCCGAGGAGGAGATTATCGAAATTATTTGTTACGGGATAATGAGATAATACCGCGCTCCTTCTGTTTATGGTAACAGGAGGGGCGTTTTTATAGCCCTGAAAGCTATGGATTGCGCAAATAAATCCAGGAGGTGAACGGGAATGCCAAGTGAGAAAGCTTTAGCAGAGAAAA
>CATJCP010000175.1 GCA_949737515.1 uncultured Oscillospiraceae bacterium
CAGCCCATTGTCCGGGAGAGTTACCGGGACCCGGTGGGAACCTATTCCACCAATGTTATGGGAACGGTGCATATCCTGGAATGTGTCCGCCGTTCCGACAGTGTGAAAAGCTTTCTCAACGTGACTACAGATAAGGTTTATGAAAACCATCGCTGGCCCTGGGGCTATCGGGAGACGGACAGGCTGAACGGGTTTGATCCCTATGCCAATTCCAAGTCCTGTTCGGAACTGGTGACGGACAGTTATAGAAACAGCTTTTTTTCAGATGGCCATGTGGCGGTCAGTACGGCAAGGGCCGGGAATGTGATTGGCGGCGGGGATTTTGCCGCTGACCGGATCATTCCGGACTGCATCCGTGCGGTGCAATCCGGTGATCCGATTCAGGTGCGCAATCCCTATTCTGTCCGACCTTACCAGCACGTTTTGGAGCCCTTGTCGGCGTATTTGCTCATCGCCCAAAAGCAGTATGAGGATGGAAGCTTGTCCGGTGGCTACAATGTGGGTCCGGACAGCCGCGACTGCCTGACTACCGCAGAGTTGGCGGAGCTTTTTTGCAAGGCCTGGGGTTCACCTGCCCGCTGGGAGCATATAGGAGAAAGCAAGCCGCCCCATGAAGATGCCGTCCTGCGGCTGGACAGTTCAAAAATAACTTCTGTGCTGGGCTGGAAGCCCCGGTGGAATGCGGAGCGTGCCGTTTGGGAGACGGTCCGCTGGACCAAAGAGTGGCTAGAGGGCAAAAACGTCAATGACTGCCTGGAACAGCAGATAACTGAATTTTTAACACAGCGGGCTTAGGGAGGGGAAGATGGGACAGTTTATTGAGATAAATACTGACCGGATGGAAAAACCTGTGGTTGGTTCTAACCTGTTTTCTAATCGTGCTTCCATAGCGGAGATGCAGCAGCTCTCCAATGGGGCGGAAGTGTCAATCATAATTCAGGCGTATAACCGGTTGGACAAAACAAAGCGCTGTGTAGAGAGCGTTTTGACCTATACTTCCGGTATCGACTATGAACTGATTTTGATAGACAACGGTTCAGAGGACGATACTTTGGAGTATTTCCAGTCTGTAGTTCATGATAAAAAAACAGTAATCCGCATTACCAAAAATTTGGGGGCCTCTTATCCAAATTCCACTTTAAAATTAAATGAACTTAGCCGTTTTATCTGTTTCCTTCCGAACGATTTAATCGTTACCTCCCGTTGGCTGGAAAACCTTTTGCTCTGTATGAAGTCAGACGACAGGATCGGAATGGTCAACCCAGTGTGTTCCAACACCTCCAATTTACAGTGTGTGGAATTTCCATATTCAAATGAACGGGAAATGCAGAGAAAAGCTGCTCAATTCAATCGTTCCAATCCCCAGAAATGGGAGGACCGACAGCGGCTGATTACCCTTGGAACTTTGTACCGCAAAGAGGCGCTGATGGCGATCGGCTGGCCGATCGGCGACGTCGGTTTTTTCCATGATTTTGGTGACGATGACGATACCTTCCGCATCCGCCGCATGGGCTATCGAACCGTTCTGGCGGGCGATACCTGGGTCTGCCATGATCATAAATTTAGACAGGGTGAAGGAAAAGACCTAACTGAGTATCAAAAATCCATGGATATTGGCAGGGCAAATTTCAGAGAAAAATTCTTTGGCGTTGACGCTTGGGATGATGTGAACAACTACTACGTGCCCTATTTCCCCTATTTTCCGAAACCGAATATAACAGGACGGCCTCAAATCCTGGGCGTGGATACGCGGTGCGGGACGCCTGTTCTGGACGTGAAAAACTGGCTGCGCAGTTTTGGGCATTTCAGCGCAGATATCTCTGCTTTTACACAAGATCCCAAATACTGGATGGATTTAAAGACCATCTGCACAGGCCCGGTAATCTGTGACCGGGAGGAATTTTTGATTGATTCTTTCCCTAGGGAAAACTTCGACTATGTTGTTGTGGACAGGCCTCTTAACCGCTATCACGAGCCACAGAAAGTCATGAATGATTTATTTGACTTATGCAAAAAAGGTGGGCTTGTGGTTTGTAAACTAAGTAATACCTTTTCGTTCCAAAGTTTTCTTCATCAGCTGGGGCAGAGGGATGTTTACAATCCAGAGTTTGCCTATCATATTCCGCAGGAAGTGGTCAGGACATCTTTAGAAAAGCTGGGAGAAGTGAAAAAGATTATTCCCATTCCCTTCGGGCTGGATGCTGAACAGCAGAAGCTGCTGGACACGCTTTTACCGGCAGAACTTGCAAAAAGCCAGCGGAAGGAAGCGGTTGAACAGATGAGCACAAAAGAATATTTATTGATTGTTGAGAAGAAGTCATGAAGATATTACACATTGCCGCCCACATGGGCGGGGGAATCGGTTCGGCCTACGCCGGGCTGGGAACCTGCGGGCAGGAGCAGAGCGTTTTACTGCTGGAACCGCCCCAGGATATGACGGCAGTTGAAAAGGTGAAAGCTGCCGGTTTTCGGATCATACAAAGTGCAAGTGTAGCCGAAACAGAACACGAATTGGAGCAGGCGGACGCGGTAGTATTTAGCTGGCATCACCATCCGGCGCTTACAAAACTCCTCCACAATTTCCCGCCGATCCCCATTCGGAGCGTTCTCTGGTGCCACGTTTCGGGGAATTATTTTCCCGCGATACCGGCGGAGTTTTTGAAGAAGTTTGACCAATGTATGTTTGCCACACCCTATAGTTTGAATCTGCCGCAGGTTCAGGCATTGGGAAAGGAATACATACAGGAGCATTTCAGCGTTGTTTATGGCTTGAATGATTTAAGCAGTTTTTCTCGGATTCAGCGTAAACCGCATCATTCTTTTAAAATTGGCTATGTCGGTACCCTTGGATTCTGCAAGCTTCACCCTGACTTTGTGGAGTTTTGCGCGGCTGTGGATTTACCTGACGCAGAATTTATGATG
>CATJCP010000176.1 GCA_949737515.1 uncultured Oscillospiraceae bacterium
AGCCATATCCGCCGGATATGGCTGGCCCCTGCAATCAAAAAGGAATGGGATGCGGAATTTACAGTCTGGTGGAGGAGAAGGTTCCTGCCAAATCTCAGGACTCCAGAACGCGGTGGTACATTTCGATGTAGGCGTCAGCGGACTTATCCCAGCTGAAGTCGCACTCCAAGGCATGGAGGACAGCGGCCTGCCACTTTTCAGGCTGGTCATAAAGATCCTTACACCGCTGGATTGCTCCCAACATATCGTGGGCGTTATAGCTTTGGAAGGTAAAACCATTGCCGTTCTCGCCGCCCAGATCCTTGATGGTGTCCTTTAAACCGCCGGTTTCCCGGATAATGGGGATGGAACCGTACCGCAGGGCGATCATCTGGGCCAAGCCGCAGGGCTCGCTCTTGGAGGGCATCAGGAAGGCGTCGGTACTGCCATAGATCTTCTTGGCCAGATCCGGGATAAAGCCGATGGTGGCAGAGACGCGGCCCGGGTAACGGCCCTGCATCTCCCGGAAGAAGTCCTCATAGTTTTGGTCGCCGGAGCCGAGGAGGACGATCTGCACATTGAGCTGCATCATATCATGGAAGATGTACTGAATCAGGTCTACGCCCTTGTGGGAGACCAGACGGGTCACGATGCCTATGAGCATGGCGCCGCTTTCCTCCAGGCCCATCTGCCGCTGGAGAGCCCGCTTGTTCTCCTGGCGGTCCCAAATATGTTCTGCAGAGAAATTGCGGAACATGGCCTTGTCTGTGGAGGGGTCGTTGGTGGCAAGGTCGATGCCGTTGACAATGCCGCAGAGCTTGTATTGGCGGTCCCGCAACAGCCCGTCCAGTCCATGGGCGAACCAAGGGGTCAAAATCTCCTGGGCATAGGTGGGGCTGACGGCGGTGACCATATCGCAGGTCTCAATGGCGCCCTTCATATAGTTGACGCAGCCGCCGTATTCCAGGATTCCCGCCTGATAGGAGGGAATGCCCAGGATATAGCCCAGAATGTCCATGCCAAACTGTCCCTGATACTGGATATTGTGGATGGTAAAGACGGTTTTTAACCGGCGATGCTTTTCAGAACCCATATAGAAGCAGCGGAGGAATACCGGGACAAGGGCTGTCTGCCAGTCGTTGCAGTTGATGATATCCGGCTCATAGTCGATATAGTTGAGCATCTCCAGAACCGCCTTGGAGAAGAAGGCAAACCGTTCCGCGTCGTCTCCATGGCCGTAGAGGGAGTCCCGCTTAAAGTAGTATTCGTTGTCAATAAAGTAATACACAACTCCCTGCTCGTTGGCTTGGAAAATACCGCAGTACTGGCTGCGCCAGGAGAGCTGGAGCTGGAAACTGGTGATAAAGGTGAGCTTGGCCCGGTCCTCCGGCTTCATGGTTCCGTAAAGGGGGAGCACAACGCGGCACTGATGCTGCTTGCTGCGGATCGCCTTCGGCAAAGAGCCCGCCACATCCGCCAACCCGCCAGAGGCAATAAAGGGGCGCGCTTCACTGGCTGCATACAGGATTTTCATCTTGACACGTTCCTTTCCAGAAGGGATTTCTCCCTCCAATCCTGCCGGGAAGCAGGATTGGAGGGACATTTGGCGCTGGCGTGGGATGTATCCACACTGTGGCAGCGCTTAAACCACACTGCCCTTTGCAATATAAATGGGATATGTCTCAAAGCCCATCAATGTCCGATGCTCTCTTACAACAACATCTTTGTCTAAAATGACGTAGTTCAGGTTCGCGCCGTCGCTCAGCGACGCACCCTGCATCACGATGGAGTTTTTCACTGTAACGCCTTTGGCAATTCTCACGCCGCGGAAAATAACGGAGTTCTCCACCTCGCCGTCGATGATGCATCCATCCGCCACCAGGGAATTGGAGACCTTGGCGGAAGTGCCGTACTTAGCGGGAACCTCGTCCTTGATCTTGGTGTAAATGGGGCTCTGTGCATTGAAAATTTTGTTGCGCACAGCGGGATCCAGCAGCTTCATATTGGCGTCAAAATAGGATTTGATACTGTGAATCTTCAGGCTGATTCCAGCGGCTTCATAGCCCTGGATATTGTACCGGTCATGGGATTTCTGAAGGATCTCCCGTTTAAAGCTGACTTGGTTGTGCTGGGCGCTGTCTGCGATGATACGGGAGAGCAGGTCCCTGGAAATAACGGTGACATTGCGGTAGACATTGTACTGCCCAGGCATGGAAGGCCCAATCATAACGTCGTTGATGCGCCCGTTGGCGTCAAAGCCGAAGGCGGTGGTGTCGCTGAGCAGCTCATCCTTGGAAAGGCTGTCCTTCTGGTAGAGCACGGTGATATCCGCGCCGGTGGCGATGTGGCGCTTAATCATATCCCGGTAGTCCATATTGGAGATAACGTCACAGTCCGCCATCAGGACATAATTGGCCCGGTTGTTGGAGATATAGTCGGTAATCCCAGATAAGGCCTCCAAACGTCCGCGGTAGATGCCGGAATGGTTGTTGGAGAAGGGGGGCAGGATATTCAGGCCGCCCACCTTTCTGGCCAGATCCCATTCGCGGCCGCTGCCGATGTGGTCGATCAAAGACTGATAGTTGCTCTTGGTGACCACTCCCACATTGGAAATGCCGGAGTTGACCATATTGGAAAGGGGAAAATCAATGAAACGGTAGCGTCCGCCAAAGGGGACGGAACCCATTGTCCTTACGTTGGTAAGCTCCCCCAGGGTTTCATCGTGCATATTAGAGAATATAATCCCTAAAACAGTATCCTCTCTCATCATTGGCTCCTCCTACTAAACGTCCTGTTCGATCATGGCCTTGGGCGGCACTACCGCCTTGGGGGAAATATGTACGTTCTCGCCCACCGTGGCAACGCCCCATTGAGATCTGTCCTCCAGGTTTTCAGGCCGTTCGCCCACCTTGGCACCTTCCTCCACCACTACGTTCTCCGCAATGATGGCGTACTCTACAATGGCGTTTTTCTTTACAACCGCCCCCGGCATCAGGATGCTGTCGTGGACAACCGCCCCCTGCTCCACCACAGCGCCTGGGAACAGGACGGAAAAATCCACTTCGCCCTCCACATGGCTGCCCTCGCAGATCATGGAGTTCTGTACGTGGGCTGCCCCCGAGACATAATGGGGAGGCATATCCGCGTTGCGGGAATAGATTTTCCAGGAGGGATCGTACAGCTTCAGCGGGTCGTTGGGGTCCAGCAGGTCCATATTGGCTTCCCACAGGCTGTCGATAGTACCCACGTCCTTCCAATATCCCTCAAAGGCATAGGCATACATCCGCTGCTGATCCGCCAGCATGGTGGGGATGATATTCTTTCCAAAGTCGTTGGAGGAATTGGGATCCGCTTCATCCTGTTCCAGGTATTTTTTCAGTTTGCTCCATGTAAAGATATAGATGCCCATGGACGCCAGATTGCTCTTGGGTTCCTTGGGCTTTTCCTCAAACTCAAAGACCCTCTGTTCCTCGTCGGCGTTCATAATGCCGAAGCGGGAGGCCTCCTCCATGGGGACCTGGAGGACCGCGATGGTGCAGTCCGCGTTCTTCTCCTTGTGGAAAGCAAGCATTTTGGAATAATCCATCTTATAGATATGGTCGCCAGACAGGATTAGGACATATTCCGGATCGTAGCGCTCAATAAAATTGATGTTCTGATAGATAGCGTTGGCCGTGCCGCTGTACCAGTCGGAGCCGGAGCTCTTTTGATAGGGCGGGAGGACAAAGACGCCGCCGTTGTTGCGGTCCAGATCCCATGGCTGGCCGTTTCCCAGGTATTCGTTGAGAACCAAGGGCTGGTATTGGGTCAGAACGCCTACAGTGTCAATGCCGGAATTGATGCAGTTGGAAAGGGGAAAATCGATAATTCGGTATTTGCCGCCGAAGGGTACAGCAGGCTTGGCCAGCTTCCGGGTCAGCGCGTACAGCCGGCTGCCCTGGCCTCCCGCCAGGAGCATGGATATCCATTCCTTTTTGCGAATCATACAAACCTCCATCCTGTGGCTGTATTGGCGGTACAGCCACAAAACACTCTGCTAAATTTATGTCAGCGCCTGAAACAGGCGTTTGCCTCATTTAAGATTCCGCCGGGGTTTTGGCTTCGCCCCCGTCCTTTTTGGCCCTTGGCTTGCGGGGAGAGGGCTGTTTGGCAGCCTTAGATGTCTTGGATGTGGATTTTTTGGCCGCTGGTTTTTTCGCGGACTTAGAAGAAGAGGTGGTTTCCGCCTTTGCCTCTGCCGGCTTGCGGCCCCGAGGCTTTTTCACCGGCGTATCTCCGTCCGCCGCTTTGTTCTTCCGGGCTGTCTGGGCTTTAGAGGGTTTAGAGGGAGATTTTTTTGCAGGGGCTTCCTGGACCGCTCCTTCGTCCTGGACCTCCAGAGGAACTTCATCCTTTATCTCGGGCTTTTCGGCCTTAACCAATCCGACAGGGGCAAAGAACGCCACCCCCAGGGGCGGGAGCCGGAAACACATGGAGTTGTGGAAACCGTGCATGGAATCGGGATATATCTTGATATCCCCTTCGTTGACCACGCCGCTGCCGCCGAATTCCACCCGGTCGGAGTTAAATACCTCCCGGTAGCACTCCGCCTCCGGAACGCCGATGCGGTAGCTTTCAATGGCCTGGGGGGTGAAGTTGCAGACTACAATGATCTCATTGCCCTTTTCGTCAATGCGCCGGAAGGCCACGACGGAGTTGGCGTGGTCGTCGTGGGCGATCCACTGAAACCCTTCCCAGGAATCGTCCACCTGCCAGAACTGGGGATGCTCCAAATAGAAGTGGTTCAGCTGCCGTGTAAATTCCTTCATCTGGCGGTGGCTGTCATAGCCCAGCAGCAGCCAGTCCAGTTCTTTGTCGAATTTCCATTCAATGAACTGTCCAAACTCCTGGCCCATAAACATCAGCTTTTTGCCGGGATGGGCCATCATATAGCCCATAAAGCCTCTCACACCGGCAAATTTCTGCCAGTAGTCGCCGGGCATTTTATTGATCAGGGAGCATTTGCCGTGGACCACCTCGTCGTGAGAGATGGGAAGGACAAAATTCTCGCTGAATGCATAAAATAGGCTGAAGGTGAGTTTATCCTGATGGTAGCTGCGGTAGACCGGGTCCAGTTTGAGGTAGGAAAGGGTATCGTTCATCCAGCCCATGTTCCACTTAAAGTTAAAGCCCAACCCGCCGGTATAGGGGGGCCTGGTGACGTTGGGCCATGCGTGGGACTCCTCGGCGATCATCAGCGCGCCTTTAAACTCGGACAGCACCGCGGAATTCAGCTTCTGGATGAAAGCAACGGCCTCCAGGTTTTCCCGCCCGCCGTTCTGGTTGGGGTGCCACTGCCAGGATTCCCGCTCATAGTCCAGCAAAAGCATGGAAGCCACGGCGTCCACCCGCAGGCCGTCGGCATGGTACTTGTCGATCCAAAACATGGCGCTGGAGACCAAAAAGCTTTGAACTTCGTTGCGGCCGTAATCAAAGACACAGGTCCCCCACTTGGGATGTTCCCGCTTCTGGGGATCCTGATACTCGTAACAGAAGTCGCCGTCAAATTCATACAGCCCGTGGGCGTCCTTGGGGAAGTGGGCTGGGACCCAGTCCAGAATGACCCCGATGCCCTTCTGATGCATGATGTCCACAAACTTCATAAAATCCTCGGGCTTGCCGTAACGGGAGGTAGGCGCAAAGTAACCGCAGCACTGATACCCCCAGGAGCCGTCGTAGGGATATTCCGTAACTGGGAGCAGCTCAACATGGGTATAGCCCATTTCTGACACATAGGCTGAAAGCTCCTCGGCGATCTTCACATAGTCGAAGGGCTGTCCGTCAGGATAGGTCCGCCAGGAGCCCAGATGTACCTCGTAAATGTTCATGGGCTGCTGGATGTGATTAGAGGCCTCCCGCTTGGCAATCCAGTCCCCATCGTGCCACTCGTAGCCCTCAATGTTGTAGGTTTTGGAGGCATTGGAGGGGCGGGTTTCCATATGGAAGGCATAAGGGTCTGTTTTCAGGCGAATTTCCCCCTGGGGTGTTTCCACACTGTATTTATAGATTTCCATCTGATCTACCTTGGAGACGTATCCCTCCCAAAGGCCTTGGTCGGAGATCCGTTTCATAGGGTTTGCATCCCGGGACCATCCGTTAAAGTCTCCGACTACGGATACTGACCTTGCATGGGGAGCCCAGACGCGGAACATATATCCGCTGCCCCGTCCCCGTTTGGCCGGATGGCAGCCCATGAGCTCATAAGCCCTATAGTTTGTCCCTTGATGGAACAGGTAAACGGGTAAATTGGTTTTTGTCTCTTTTTTTTCTGCCATGTGTTTTCCTCCTGTTTTCACTTCCCGACAGGCCGCATACCGATCCTCGCACTATAAAACATAACTTTGACGGGAACCCAAATTAGGTTCCATGGGGGCGCCTGTACCGCTTTCCAGCTGAAAAAGGGAAATGTAATACCATCCCAAACGACTAGCTACTCCCATTTTATCACATTTTTCGATTATTGCAAGGGATAATTGTTAAAATCAATTAGTTTCTGATTAAATTTAAGGAAGTGAATTGTATATATTGTTCAAATCCAAGAACTTTTTTTCGCTTTAAGGCACAAAATGATATTCGGCCATATATGATTATAACACCTTTGCTCTGCGGAATCTGTCACAGCGAAGGGAAAACGCGCTGATCTGATCCCGCAAAAAAAGACGCATCCACCAGCGGGAGGCACTGAGCCAGCGCCTCCCCAGGTAAACGCGCCTGTGTGGTTGCATAGACGAAATACAGGATTACTTGTGGTCCACAGAGTACATGTGCTTGATGAGATCCAGCACCTTGTTGGAGTAACCCATCTCGTTGTCATACCAGCTGACAACCTTTACAAAGGTGTCGGTCAGGTACACGCCAGCAGTGGCGTCAAAGATGGAGGTGCGGGGATCGCCCAGGAAATCGGAGGAGACAACCGCCTCGTCAGTGTAGCCCAGAACACCTTTCAGCTCGCCTTCGCTGGCTTCTTTCATTGCTGCGCAGATAGCTTCCTTGGTGGCGGGTTTGGCCAGATTCACGGTCAGGTCTACTACCGAAACATCCAGAGTGGGCACGCGCATGGAAATGCCGGTCAGCTTCCCGTTCAGTTCGGGGATAACCTTGCCCACTGCCTTGGCGGCGCCGGTAGAGGAGGGGATGATGTTGCCAGCCGCCGCACGGCCGCCGCGCCAATCCTTCATAGAAGGACCGTCAACGGTCTTCTGGGTAGCGGTGGTGGAGTGGACGGTAGTCATCAGGCCGTTGACAATGCCGAACTTGTCGTTGAGAACCTTGGCGATGGGAGCCAGGCAGTTGGTGGTGCAGGAAGCGTTGGACACAAACTTCATGTCAGAGGTATAGGCGTCCAGGTTTACGCCGCAGACGAACATGGGGGTATCGTCCTTGGAAGGAGCAGACATAACGACCTTTTTGGCGCCGGCGTCGATGTGGGCCTGGGCCTTCTCCTTGGTCAGGAACAGGCCGGTGGACTCAACTACATACTCGGCCTCCAGCTTGCCCCAGGGGATGTCGGCAGGGTTGCGTTCAGCATAGATGGGAATCGATTTGCCGTTGACGACGATGGCCTTATCTGTGGCGGAAACCTCGCCCTGGAACTGGCCGTGCATAGTGTCGTACTTCAGCATATAGGCCAGGTAATCGGCGGGGCAGAGATCGTTGATGCCGACGATCTCAATCTCAGGATGATTGACCGCAGCGCGAAAAACCATACGGCCGATACGGCCAAAACCATTGATGCCAACTTTAATGCTCATTTGAATGACCTCCTTAGAGAAATAGACTGTAACCTTATTTTATACCATTTTTCCCAAACATACAAGAACCCTGTCAAACTTTTAACTAAAAAAATTTCCAGCTGATGTAAAAAAACACCTGGGAACCTTTCATTATTTCTGTGCATAATAACGACTTGAAGAAAAACACTCCTGGACAGAAGTTGTAAGAACCGAAAAAATATCTTTAAATGTAAAATTTTTCCTGTCCTTAACAAAAAAATTAGTTTTTAAACTTTGAAATATAGCGATTATTCCCTCTTGTCAAGATATGGGAAATTATGGTAATCTAGGAATAGCAGAAAATTCGACATAATAACCTATATTTACCAATTATTTCTTTTAATTTCCTAAAAAAGGACAAGCGCTTGTAAAAAAAGACAATAAAAAATCGGATTATGCCGGAACAGCTGCCAACAACACTTACGGGGCCCCATATGCGGAAAAGTTGCGCCCCATATTTTGGAAGGGAGAACAGACCATGTTGGATCAGGAACAAAGGAACCGTTTGCTGGAGGGGAAGATTGAAAAATTTTCCGCAACTTATGAAAGGAATACGGCACCATTTGCAATCCTCAGGGACAATTTAGAGATGTGCTGGAGCAATCCCGCTTTCTACAGCGAAAACCCTATCAGGAGTACTGTGGAGAAAGGGCTGAAGGAGGTTGTCCATCTGCCGGAAATCGTGGATTGTTTTCAAAGAGGAAAGGCATATTCTTTGAGGAAAGGGCGGACGGCAGACGGCAGGTACTGCCTATCCCCCATTATGGAGAAGGATGAGCTTCTGGGGGTACTGCTTTGGAAAAACGCCACAGTGCCAAAACGATCTTTGAGCGAGGAGCAGCTCATCGCCGTATCAGGCATGGAAAGGTACAGGAGAGAGGCGGACTTCCTTGTGCAGACGGAGTTTGATAAAACCTATGATTTGGTCATGTCCTTTCTGGACAGAGACAAAGACGGGAATCGAAAAAGCCTTTTTGAGGCGGGCTTTCAAAAGATAAAGGCCCAGATGGCGAAAAGGGAGAGGGCCGAACAGAATTATGGCAGGCTTGAGAAGCTCAAAGCCGACCGGAAGGAGGGAGAAAACTGGGAGTACGTCAATATTACACGGCAGCTCCAGGGGCTTTGCGACAGGCTGCACCGGACAGCCGGCGAGGTGCATACGGAATTCACCTACTCTCTCCCTGAGCGGCTTATTGCGGAGTGTCCCCTTGACCTATTGCTGAATGGGATCCTGCGTCTGATGGCGAACTCCCTATACTTTGCCCAGGGGGGAAAGGTGGAACTGAAAGCAGAGGATCTGAAAAAGTGTCTCCGGGTGACGGTCACCGACAACGGCTGCGGCATTACGCCTAACCGGATAAAAAGCATACTTGTTCCATTTTATTCCTATGACCCCAAGATATGCGGCCCCTATGAGTGCGGCCTGGGGCTTACCCTGGTGCAGCAGTGGCTGGAGACAGTGGGGAAGGGGCTGCATATTGTCTCCGATGGCGTGAGTGGAACAACCGTTTCCTTTGAGCTGCCCTACAGAATTGTCAGCACCCCTATGATCAGTATGACCCATCCCTGGGAAGACGACGTTTTTTCAAGGGAATATGAGCTTCAGATGCTGCCGGTTACCAGCTGCCGGGACTGCGTCCAGCCTTAACAGCCAAATCCGGGATAAAAAATTCCGTGAACAGCGATTTCCGCTGTTCACGGATAGCTTTTATTGGGCTGCAAGGCCCCAACGGTTTTATTCCGATTCCTCTGGAGAAGGGGAGACTGGCTGGCTGGGCGTCCTCTGGGACGCATTGGAGCTTCCATCCAGCGCTATAAAGGGGTTGATGTTTTCACCCATGGCTTGAGGGAACTGGCCGTTCCACTTCTGAATCTTTTCGTATTCAATGTACTGGGGGGAATTCACCAGCTGTTCCTGGACAACCTGGATGCTGTACGCTTGGGCTTCTGCCTCAATGCGCTGGCTGTCCGCCTGCGCCTGGGCGGAGATAACGGTTTGGCGGGCTTTTTCCTCCGCTTCCTTGGTCTTGTTCTGCATCTTTAAAGCGTCCTGCTCTGCCACAACCTTTGCCCGGACAGCTTCTTCGAAGCCATCCTCAAAATCCACGTCCTCCAGGGCAAAAGAGGCGACCACGATGCCGTTAAGGGCCAGGCTGTCTGAAACCTTCTGCTCAATGTTCTCCTGGACCACCGTGCGGTTCTGTATCAGCTCTTCGGCTTTAAACTGTCCAATCTCGTTTTTGGTGATGGAAAGGACCTGGGGGATAACCAGCTTGCTTTCCACATTGTTGATCCCCACATTGCGGATCAGCTCCGAAAGCTTGGCCTGGTCATAGTAGTAGTTGAGCTTAAAGCGCAGGTTTTCCACCGTCTGGGTGTCCTTGGTATAGGCGTTGGTGTCTGCCTCGTAAATCTGCTCGCGCACATCCACCCGTACAACCGTTTCGACCACAGGAATTTTAAAGTTGAGCCCTGGCTGGAGATTATCGGCGACAATCTTGCCGAACCGGTACTTAACGCCAATATATCCCTCTGAGATGGTGACAAAACTGGTGAAGGAGAGGAGCGCCGCCAGCACCAGGATCACAATCAGAATTACAATTCGGGTCATGTTTTTCTGTCTCTTTCTCCTGTCCAGATCAATGGGTTCGTTACCATTCATACTCATAGAAACAAATACCTCCTAAAATATAGATTAGATGCCATTCGGCCACAAGTGGATTATTTGAGACTGCGGCTGGGATTGTCCACAAGCGCGCCGTTCTCCATCAGGAGCGCGCTGATCTTTTCCACATCCAGGCCATTGTCCTTGTCAAACATGGCCTTTTGCAGATATCCGTTTAGCTTGTTGATGCGCAGGAGGGGAACGTCGCTCCCCACAAAGCAGGAACACTTTTTGGCATAAGAATCATAGACGATCAGCTGTTGGATGGGTACGTTGTAGATTTTATTTTTAGACAGCAGGTTTCGTATCTGCAGAATGGCCCGCTGGTTTTCCTGGAAGGGGTTGGGGATGTCTGTCTTGAATTTAGAGTCGTCATAGACCCATCTGGCGGACTTGGCGTCCCCAAAGTAGGAACCGCGCCGGTCCAGGGTGGAGACCAGAAGGATTCCAAAATACCCGATCAGCAGATGGGGGATGATCACCACTTCCCTTCCGTCGTCCATTTGGAGGTAGTCAATGACCTTAAAGCGGCGGATACCGCCGTATTTGCGCAGGATAGAGCTGACCTTTTTGCCGTAATAGGCCGGCTTTTTTTTTCGGATACGGGCAAAATAATAAACAGTCAGCAGCACGGAAGGGGTCAGCAGCACTACGCCCATTACAATCAGCAGGATCCATGTCATTGTGTCGTTATTCATGTTTCACACCATTCCCTAAACTATAAAATAATGTACGCCGTATACCGCCTTTTTTGACAGGACGGTTAGCCGCAGGGAGAAAGAATATGTTTATTGTACCATAAAATCTCCCTTTAAAAATAGATAAAATGAAAATAATGCGAGAATTTACGGATTTAATGGCCTATTGCCTATGTTTTAGATTACCGGTTTACGGGTCTAAAACGGCAAGGCCGTGGCTGTTCAGCAGCTCGTTGGCCTCAAAGACCGTTTTTTTCCGATGTATGGCAAACAGAATCAAGGCGTCCCGCGCATCCCTGGGGTACAGATCCCGGTTGCCGGAGAGCTTCAGCATTTTTGGGGTCTCATCGACAGAAAGTTCCATTCCAAAGGCCAAGGCGATCAGCTGATTCCGGGACGGCGTTTTCTTCCCGGAAAAGATCTGGTAGACGTATGTTCTGTCAAACTGGGACCTGCGCACTGCCTCCGCCTTTGGTTTATCTGCTATAATTATAGTAGATTGCCGCCAATATGACAAGATTGGGTGTGAGGGGAATAGAATTCGAGGAAATCAGACTTTTGAAGGAGAGCGGGAAGAGCACAGTCCATATTGTACGGGAAGGCGTGTTGGCCCTTGCCACAGAAGAGGGAAAAGAATAATTTGCAAATGTCTGCTGCCAGCATACCAAAATGGACGGAAATCTATCTATAATGATAGGTAGAAAATTGCGGCTGCTGAAGGAGTGAAGACCATGTTTTGCCACAAGTGTGGGACAGAGGTATCAGAGGAATCCAGTTTTTGCCATAAATGCGGCGCCAAACTGTCCTTTTATGGCGGACAGGCAACAGTACCGGCGGAGCTGTCACAGCAGTGGTAATCGTTGCCACCGCTATTTTAGTCCTAGCTGTCAAGGGCCGGGAATCGGGGGAGCCCAAGGGGACAAAGGACTTAGGGTCTGCTGCGGATGAGAAGCTTACTTCCTCCCGCGGCAAAAAGGACAGAGAGCGGTCTTGGGAGAAAGAGGCTGTGCGGTATAAGGGCGTCCCTGTTTCCCAGCTTGTCCAGCTTTCTATAGATGAAGCGGCGGAGTTCCTGAGCGAGCCCTTGTCCCGGAATGGGAGGGGGAAAGCGGCTGGGGTTATACCATGGACTTTTCCCTGGACAGCTGGATTTTTTCTGTATCCATGGAAAACAGGGACAGCACAGCTTGGCGGATAGACATGTACCCGGCGTATATAGACGTACCGGAGACCTCCAGCGGCGGCTCTGTAAAGACCCAGTACTATATCCAAAAGGACGGAGGGGAAACTCCGGAGCTCCAACCGGTGATGTCCCTGTATCCGGACGGTATCTTTACCTTTCTAGCGAACCTGTATGAAGGGCAGGGCCCGGTTTACGGGACATATCAGACCCCCCAAAAAAGTATATTCCCTATACCAAAAGATAAAACCAGGGCTCCGGTACAGTGTTTTGTGCCGGAGCCTTCCTATTTAAATTAGAATAATCTGGCGATGTTGGCGAAAATGGCACAGGCAGCCATCCCTGTCAGAGTGGGCAGCAGGATGGATATCAGCGTCCATTTCCAGCTTTTGGTCTCCTTATAGATGGTAAGGCAGGTGGTGGAGCAGGGCCAATGGAACAGGGAGAACAGCATCACACAGACAGCAGTGACCCAGTCCCAGCCGTTTTGCACTAAAATGGTCCGCAGGGCGTCCAGGCTTTCATATTCCACCAGGGAACCAGCGGACATATAGGCCATTAATAAAATCGGCACTACGATCTCGTTGGCAGGGAACCCCAGGATAAACGCCAGCAGAATCACTCCGTCCATTCCCAGCAGCTGGGCGAAGGGGTCCAAAAATCCAGAGCAGACTGTCAGGAGGGACTGGCCGTTTACAGAGACGTTCGCCATGAGCCAGATGACCAGCCCCGCCGGCGCGGCGACAGAGACGGCGCGCCCCAGCACAAAGAGAGTCCTGTCAAAAATAGAGCGAACGATGGTCTTGCCGATCTGAGGTCTGCGGTAGGGAGGGAGCTCCAGGGTAAAGGAGGAGGGAACCCCCTTTAAAATGGTGGAGGAGAGCAGCTTCGATGAGAGAAAGGTCATGACAATCCCCAGAAGGATGATCCCGGTGAGCAGAATGGCGCAGGCCGCAGACTGGAATAGGGCAGTCCCTGCCCCTACAAAAAACATGGTGAGAATGGCGATCAGGGTGGGGAACCTTCCGTTGCAGGGAACAAAGCTGTTGGTGAGGATGGCAATGAGCCGTTCCCGAGGGGAATCGATGATGCGGCATCCTACGATTCCGGCAGCGTTGCAGCCAAAGCCCATGCACATGGTCAGGGCCTGTTTTCCGCAGGCGCTGCACTTTTTAAAGTATTTATCCAGATTAAAGGCCACCCGGGGCAGGTACCCCAGGTCCTCCAGAAGGGTAAAGAGGGGAAAGAAGATGGCCATGGGCGGGAGCATGACACTGACCACCCAGGCCAGGGTACGATAGACCCCGTCTGCCAGCAGCCCCTCCAGCCAGGGAGGAGCTCCCAAAAACAGCAGTCCCTGGGAAATTTTGCCCTGCAGGAAAAACAGCCCCTTTGCCAACAGCTGGGACGGATAGTTGGCCCCGGTTATGGTGAGCCAGAATACCACAGCCAAAAGCAGTATCATAATCGGAAAGCCGGTGCCTTTGCTGGTGAGGATCCGGTCGATTTTCCGATCCCTTTCCTCTGCCGAGGAGGGGAACTGAAAGACCACTCCATCACAGATGGCCTCCGCCTGGCGGACCAGGGAGGAGACAATAGCGTCCAGCCGTGTTTCCCCGGTGAGGCCATGCCGGTTCAGGAGTTCTTCAGCCTGGGAGAGGGCGTCCCTGACGCCGGGGAGGGAGAGAAGATCGCAGTCTAGGTATTCCTCCAGGCCAACGAGGAGGGCTTCGTCCTGGTCCAACAGCCGTAGGGCCAGCCAGCGGGAAGGAAGGCTGTGGAGGTCCACCTTGTTTAGACTGGACTCCAACAGAGAAATCGCTTCTTCTAAGGGCGTTATGTATTGTACCTGAACCGGCTGAGAAGGAGACGGTTCTTGCAGGCGCTTTTCCATTGCCTGCATCAGTTTTTTCAGCCCTTTTTTACCTCTGGCCTCTGTGCAGACCACCGGTACACCGAGGCGTTGGGACAAAAGTCTGGTATTGAGATGAACGCCCTTACGGCGGGCCTCGTCCATCAGGTTGACGCAGACGACGACCTGGGAGGTTATTTCCAGCGTCTGCAGAACCAGGTTCAGGTTGCGTTCCAGACAGGTTGCATCGCAGACAACAATGACGCCGTCCGGTTCTCCATAACAGATAAAGTTCCGGGCTACCTCTTCTTCGGCAGAGTGGGCCATAAGAGAGTAGCAGCCGGGAATGTCCACCATGACGTATCCCCGGCCGTCCGCTTCGCAGTATCCTTGGGCGTTGGAGACCGTTTTTCCGGGCCAGTTGCCGGTGTGCTGGTTCATGCCAGTGAGGGCGTTGAAGACAGTGGATTTGCCCACATTGGGGTTTCCGGCCAGGGCGATAATCCTGTCGGTTTCATGCTGCTTGTGAATGGTCAGACTGCTGCCGGCGGCGCCGCGGCCGACAGATTCATGGGTCAATCCCATAGGAGTCACCTCGGTTTCAGTTTAGTGAGGGGAAGGGGAGGGATGCTCCATTGCAGCCCTCCCGAACAGATCGTAGGAAGCCTTGACCAATGGTTTAAAAGGGCAGGGCTTCTTATCAGACGACAAGGACCCTAGCGGAATCCTCTGACCGCAGGGCGATCAGGGCTCCTCGTACCCGGTAGGCCACCGGATCCCCGGCAGGGCTTTTTTGGACGCACTCCACCTGTGTACCTTCGATAAAGCCGATATCCTGAAGCCTCCTGCGCATGGTTCCGCCGGACAGCAAGGAGGCGACTTGTGCGGTCTGCCCTTCTGCCAGGGATGCCAGAGGCCGTATGTGATTTTTGGACACGGTAATTTCCCCTTTACAAAAGATGTGTTTTCCCGTTACTACTATATGCGGCAAACGCGCCGACGGTTCGACACAATGAAAGCCGGTCCCGTAAGGCCTGAAGGCCTGGGAAACACCATTATCCTATAAAAGTTTCTAAGCAGGCAGTATGTTTTAATTAAAAAAACTTCTCCTGAAGATGATCCTCAGCATATTGACAATTTTCAAAAAATATGTTTTAATTTAACTTTGTACGTTATGAAACCCGTAGCATTTAGAGAGGAAGAAACAATATGTCAGACATCCAAAAGGCGGGACAGCCGGAAAACAAAATGGGCGTCATGCCCATCCCCAGGCTGTTGATTTCCATGGCGCTGCCGATGATGATGGCCATGCTGGTGCAGGCCCTTTATAATGTAGTGGACAGTATTTTTGTATCCCAGTTGGGGGAAAACGCCTTGACAGCAGTATCCCTGGCCTTTCCCGTTCAAAACCTGATGATCGCTGTCTCCACTGGTACGGGGGTTGGCGTAAACGCCCTGCTCTCCAAGAGCCTGGGGGAAAAGAACTTTGACCAAGTGAATAAGGCTGCTTCCAACGCCGTTTTCCTGTATGTGTGCAGCTATCTGGTCTTCCTGATCTTTGGGCTGGTGGGAGTCAGGCCCTTCTTCACCTCCCAGACCGATATTGCGGAGATCGTGGAGTATGGGACAGAGTACCTGCAGATCTGCTCCATTGCTTCCTTTGGACTGTTTCTGCAGATCTGCTTTGAGCGCCTTCTCCAGTCCACCGGCAAAACCTTTTATACCATGATCGTCCAGGGGGTTGGGGCGATTATGAATATCATCCTGGACCCCATCTTTATTTTCGGGCTGTTTGGTGTGCCGAAGATGGGGGTTGCCGGGGCGGCTGTGGCAACGGTTGCGGGGCAGATCGGCGGGATGCTTGTCGGCATTTTCTTTAACGCCGCCAAAAACCCAGAAATCCAGCTGTCCCTGCGCGGCTTCCGGCCCCATGGCCCCACCATCAAGAGGATCTATGCGGTAGGCGTTCCCTCCATTGTCATGGCCTCCATCTCCTCCATCATGACCTTTGGCATGAACAAGATTCTGCTCGCGTTCAGCTCCACTGCCACTGCCGCCTTTGGCGTTTACTTTAAGCTTCAAAGCTTTATCTTTATGCCGGTATTTGGCCTGAACAACGGGATGGTGCCCATCATCTCCTATAACTATGGGGCCAGGAATAAGTCCCGTATTATTCACACTATCCAGCTCAGCATTGCCTACGCCGTGGGGATTATGGTGGTAGGATTTGGGGTATTCCAGCTGTTTTCCGACAAGCTGCTGGCCATGTTCAACGCCTCTGCCGATTTGTTGGCCATCGGCATCCCCGCCCTGCGGATCATCAGCGTCAGTTTCCTGTTTGCAGGGTTCTGTATCGTGGCCGGTTCCGTGTTCCAATCCATGGGCAACGGCATCCACAGCCTGATTGTCTCGGTTGCAAGGCAGTTAGTAGTGCTCCTTCCAGTGGCGTTTCTGCTGTCCCTCACAGGGAATTTGGAGGCTGTCTGGTGGTCCTTCCCCATTGCGGAGGTAGCCTCTGTTGCCCTGAGCGGGTATTTCCTCTGGAAAACCTATGTGAAGGTGATTAAGCCCATTGAAAATCTTCCTCAGGAGTGATAAAATTATTAACCTTTCATTGGGACTATTTAATAAGAAGAAAGGGCCTTAAAAAGCCCCCAGATAAAAGACGATAGGCAGCGATCTCCAAGGAAAGAGAGCGTTGCCTATCTTTTATGATGTGATGAAACTGCGATGAAAAACAATCTGTAGAAATGGAAAAATGGCTGAAGCGGGCGATCTGGCATTGGAAAAAGCCCAACCGATGGATTAGTTCCTTCTCTTCTCATGAAAGATCAGATTTACAGGATCATTTGCCAGGTTTGCCTATTCTTGAAATGGGCAAATAGAACAAATGATTAATCTCATCCGTCCATCAAACGCCGCAGCCCAATTTCTAATGATACTTCTGGCTCCCAGTCAGGTAATACTGGATACACCTTTACTGCCCGACGGATTTCCCTTTCAGGTAAAGGACGCTCTCCCCATCCGGCATTCAATTTTGCTTGATTGATTTGCAGCATACGTTCTGCTGTTTCCCGCAGAGTAAAAATTTCTTTGGCTCTTATTTGGAAGATTTCATTCTTCCAATTGGAGTTTAGCAAAAGCTGTGTTCCTGCTGTCTGAAATGCCCTTGTAACGTCATCAATGTATACCAAATCGTAATCCTGCCTGCCGTCTGAAAGGGCCAGTCGTTCCCCGGTTTGAACGGCGTTTTTAATTAGGTTCAGGATTTTGGGTCGATGGTCGTTGGGGCCGTAGGTATCCGAAAGGACCAGGGTGACGGCCCTGATCTGTCCGGCGTCTGTGTAGTATGCCAGCAAATCGGAAAAAGCCTGTTTGGTGGCTGCGTAGAGATTGAGGGGGCGGTAGTCCTCCCCCTGATAGTGGGCCATTACCGTGGAGACATTGACCAGCGCGGGACAGCCGCAGCCCGCCATAGCTTCCAGGAGATATGCGCCCAGGGTGATGTTGGAGCTGATGAGCCTCGGCGTATGCTCCTTACCGTGTGCTCCGGTGTAATATGCGGCCAGATGATAAACCAAATCAGGCTGGCTGAGGTTTAACGCCTTGGACATACTCTCGTAGGTCCCATCATAATAAACAAATTGAATTTGATTTTGAATATCTTCCAGATAAGTTAAATGAAGGGGCTCCCGAGCCAAGCCGTATATTTTGCAGTCCGGTAGAAGCCGCCGGGCCAAGCTGGAGCCAATATAGCCGGTAATTCCGGTGATTAAAACTCGTTTCATGTTGTTCTTTCTGAGCGGAAGAAAGGCTCGTCCGTTCCATAGAGTATTTTTGTTTGATACAAATCCGCAAGACATGTTCTCAATACAGTTTCACTGCTTCGGGTCGTAATAAAATAGTCCGCATACTGGAATAAAACATGTTCATCCCAGGTTTCTCCAGCTTGCAGGACCACCTCACAGTTCTTGTCTTTATATTCTTCAAAAAATTGATTCAGAATCCGCAGATTCTTTGGAGTGGAAATATGTTTCGGCAGGTAAAGGAATAATTCCATTCCCGGACGTTCTTCATTAAAACACTGTTTTAAAACCTTTGGGTAAAGAGGGTATGGATCGCCAAAATCAGGGATAAACAGATATGTATCTTTTTGTTTTACCCCCCCCGGGATTTTTTAAGCCGCTTTTCTGCTCCGGGTAGATATTTAGAGATAAAGTCAGATGTGGGAAGGGTAAAGTCCTGCCTGCGGGAATACTGCGTTTGGCTGTCCCAATCCCACCATGCAATCTTTTGCAGACCTGCAATTTCAGATTCATCAAACCGATAGCGCAGAATTCTAGCAGGATTTCCTCCGACAACTGCATATGGTGGTACGTCTTTTGTTACAACAGAACCTGCCGCCACCACACAGCCATTGTGGAGTGTAACCCCAGCCATAATGATCGCGCCATGCCCGATCCAGACATCATTTTGTAAAATAATGGATGCTTTTCTTCTTATTTTGCACCCTCTGTCTATTCCCCGCAAACAGGCAGGCTCTCCCTGGCAGACTGACTTGTAATCATGATTCAGGTCAATCATAAAGGTAATGGACTCAGCCAGGGAACAGCATTTACCGATTGAGACACAATGCCTACCTCCAGCGGGATCAAAATTGATTCCACTTTGAATTGTCACTCCGGACAAATAGCTATCCCTGTCAATTGAAAGAAGCGGGAACCCGTTCAGCGGGCCTTGCGCATTTAATGTTATAGTTGTATATGCCTTAATTTGATTTGGCTGAATTGATATAGTCTGAATCAAAAATAAATCCCCTTACATTTTAGAAATTCAGCTCCGATAGTAACGGCAGACACGCGTCCTTTTCAGACAGAATTGGCTGGCCAATCCTCTCAAGAGGCCACTTAACAGCCAGCTGAGGATCGTTCCAGCGGACGCCTCCGTCCGATTCCGGGTCGTACCGGTCGCCGCACAGATAGCTGAACAGAGTATCCTCCTCCAACGCCAGAAAACCGTGGGCAAAGCCTTTTGGGATATAGAGAAGGTTCCGGTTTTCCGCTGAGAGATAAAATCCCTCCCACTGGCCGAAGGTTTCGGAACCTTCCCGTAAATCCACCGCCACATCGTAGACCGCGCCGTGCAGCACCTGCACCAGCTTGTCCTGGCTGTGCCTCTTCTGGAAGTGGAGGCCTCGGAGGACTCCTTTGTGGGAGAAGGAGCGCAGCTCTTCCCAGGGGGAAAGGGCGATGCCGTTGGTTTCAAAGATGGATTTTTCAAATGGTTTGGAGAGATAGCCCCTGTCGTCAGGGGCGCAAAACGGGGTGATCAGTGTTAAACCGGAAATTTTAGTTGTCTGAAAGGAAAATTTATCCATTAAATGGCCTCCTTTAACAGGTGCAGTATAGTACACTTTCCAGAGTAGCTGGCGTGTGGGAACGCAGATAGAATTTGTAATCAGGGTTAAGCTTGTGAATCATACAGGGGATATCCCAAAAGTGATTTGCAGCATGATATACCGAAATAGCCAACTCCGGCGCTTGGCGCTGAATCAGGTTTGCAGCGCCCCGCAGAGCAGCTGGCTCCGCACCCTCAATATCCATTTTGATAAATGTCGCTGGAACCCCCTTGATCGCATCGTCCAAAGTGATAATCGGTAAAATGCTTTCTCCCTGGTCTGATATGGAGCTTGCGCTGGCCGCTAGAGTAAAACGCGCCGTGCCCGTCTGGTCCGAGACGCCGCAGGGGAATAGATATGAATGTTCTATACTTTTGCCGCACTGGTTAACTTTTTTGGATAAGGCCGCAAAATTATTTTGAATGGGTTCAAACGCGATATAGGATTGAATGTAGCCATAGCGGTTGAGTACTGCATCCAGACAGTCTCCAGTATATGCGCCACAGTCTATCAGGCAGGAAAAGTCGTTTTTAAGCGGAACTCCTGCATCAAAATACTGGCACGGATAATCGGTTTCCATACAATTCTTATATTGACGCAGCAGATGTGCCTTTACACAAGATAGATATGTTAGTATACTCTCCTCGTCGTTCATCAGCGCAAACGCGAGATTTATTTTTTCTTTCTGCTCTTCCACATACGATTCTGGAGGATTTTCGTCGGTAATTCCCTCAAATAAAATCTGCCGTGCGGTAATCGTTTGGACCTCTTCTATCCTGCTATAACCCCACTGAGCCAGATCATGTTTGATCCCATTCATGATTTGCTTAGGTAAGGTGATGGAGATATATACCTGACATTCAGCCCGGAATTCTTTTGTCATTCGGATATCATCCGGATGGTACACCGGTATACCCATCTTTTTTTCATCCGGCTTTGCGTTTTTATCCAAAAAGGCGGCAGGCTGGACACCGTACTTTCGGAACAGGCTCAAATTTTCACATCCGAACGCTCCTGCACCATAAAGCAGGATTGTCCGTTGTTTCAGCGGTTCCATATATTCTGCTATCTGCATGGGCGGATTATCTCTGCGAAGCTTAAAAATATGCTCTAATTCCTGATGATGAGACTGCATTCCGTTTCATCTCCCGTTTAAATAATTTTTTGCAGCAGTTCCGACGCAAAGGCATCCAGGTTATCCACACAGGAATACTTAGGGAGGCCGCAGGATGCGCAGTATGGATTGCATATTCTGCCATCGGAAAGGTGAATCCGACGTAGTTTTTGAAGTTGCTCTCCTTCCCAGATTTGCTTGAGGCGTTCCGAATGAATGCTGCCTAATTTTATGCCGTTGGCCCAATCTACGCTGCACGGGGAAACGCTTCCGTCACATTTGATTGCCAAAACGGTAAAAATCTGTGGGCATACGCGCTTTTCTTCGATGGTCTGTCCATATTGCCCGGACTGGTTACCCTTGCTGCACATGGATTCCGGCAGTTGAAAGTTCGGCCAGATAGGGTAAATCTGCTCTATAAAAATCTCATCACAAAGAGGTGAGAAAATCTCCAAGAATTTTTCTCGATCCCCGCTTTTTTCAAGGCTGGTCTGCGCTATTTTAATGGTAAGACGGCAGCTTCCGCGCTGCGCCGAAAAAGCGCGTATCTTCTCTGTAAATTCGTCAAAATCCACTTGGCTGACACCGGTTGTCTCCCGGTATTTCTCGTTGGATAGCGCTTCAACAGAGATATGTAGATGATCCAGCCCCGCTTCCACTAATTTTTGTCCAAGGGCTGGTGTAAGCAGTGCGCCATTACTGGTTAAATCAATTGACTCGGCTGCCCCGCTCTGTTTTAACAAATGGATCATTTCCGGTAGTTCTGGATTGAGCAGGGATTCCCCTGTCCCGTGCATATACACCTTTTTAAATTTTCTGGGGAAGTCCTTCATTTGAGAAAGAATCATCCGAAAATCCTCAAGAGAAAGCAGATTTTTCTCAAAAAGCAGAAATTTATCTTTCTCACTCTGCGGGCAAAACCTGCATTTGAAATTGCACAGCCGGGATACTTCCACCAGCAGGGTAAACGGCGTATCCAGCGGAAGAACATCTTGCAGGCAGGTTCGCTTTTGTGCAAGAATATGGGCGTTATAATGCATATATCTCCGTTCCTTCTGTTACATAGTTTTTTAGAAACTCCCGAATTGGCTTTTCATACTTGGGCGCGGCAATGATGATTCTTTCTATGCCAAGTTTTTGAATTTCTTCAGGTGAATGGATCGTTTGATCGGTATCAAACAGATTGTTTCCCCATTTAGCGGGGTTGGAATCCAAAAAGTATGTCTGCTGGGGAAGCCTTCCATAAAAGGTCTGATAGGCCTTTAACAGTGTTTCCGCTGTAATCGACATACCATAGATTCCCGTTTTGGGATAGCCTGTTTCAGGAAAATATTTTTCGCACAGGGTGCGCTGTTTATCCGCCTCTTTCCCGCAAATTTCATTCATTATCTGAATCCGGCGAATAATCGGAAGATGCTGGGTGCATTTGCTCTCACATTGACCACATTTGACACAGGGCGTGGTTTCAAAGGGGTATGCACCGTAGTACATTTTTCGCCACTCGTGGAAATGTGTTTCATCCCGCCCGGAAAGCACATATTCATTATAGGCCCCCATCAGGCGGCTTACCCGGATACCTGCGGGACAGCCCCGGCAGTAATCGCACATGGTACACAGCGCCTCGGCGGGAACTGGCAGACGATCCGCAATCTCCTCCCACTGGTTCTCATTCAATGCCGGCACAGCTTCCAGAGCTTTTACCGCTTCCAGTATATCCCTCTCCGAATTGATACCAATCAGTATAGTGCTGACCTGCGGATGAGAGGCCACAAACTGAATAGCCCCATCAATTACCGTACCACCAGGCTGGCAAAGATTTTGAAAATATACAGGGTTCTGGGGAATCAGTCCTCCGGCGAGGGGATTCATAATTGCCGTTCCCATCCCTTTGGAAGCGGCAAGGCGCAGGCCGTCCAGACGGTGCCTGTAATTTAGGGCGTTAAATCCCAGTGTAACGCCGTCAAACAAGCCGTCCAGAATGATCCGATTCAGTTCCTCTCCGCCGCAATGCACCGACACACAGATATGATCGATCAAACCATGTTCCTTTGCCTTTAAAGCACCTTCGTAGGGTCCTCCGGGGGCAATGATACGTTCGTACTGATCCATTGTCAAAATGCTCCACATGTGAAAAAAGTCAATTTTTTCGATATGCAAGGTTTTTAATGACGAATCAACCCTGCGAAGCACATCATCAGCAGTGGGCTCCATGCTCAGCATGGATTTTGAGGCAACCATAAAGTTCTTCTCTTTGTAATTTTGAAAGGCAGCGCCTAAAATTTTCTCACTCGTTCCACTGGCATATGTTGGAGCAGTATCAAAATAATTGATACCTAGTTCCAAAGCTCGATCTATCAATTCAATATTTGATTTAAAATCCGTCTCTTTTCCAGATAGTCTTGATGTACCCATACCGAGTACAGAAACTCTTTTTAATGTATTCCCATAGTTTCTATATTGCATTGGCCCCCTCCAGTCGTCTTAGAAGCTGCTTACGATACGGATCTATATTATCCATTGCAACGAGTTCATGGTAATGGCAATGATCGCAGGGTGAGACACCGGAGTTTCCTTCGTTCAATAAGCTAATATAAAGTTCCCTATATTTTTTTCCGTTCCAGATAGAGTAAAGCGATTGTACGTTTGCATCACCTATTGGAAGTTTGTTTCTCCAGTCAATACAGCATGGAGTTACGATACCATTGGCCTGAACAGCCATAGAGAAGAATGGAACGGGACAAATCTCCTTTTTCTTAATTGGTTCACCATAAATCGTCAGTCCATCACCTTTTACCTTGGAGTTTAGATCATACCAAAATGGAACTGCATGTTCAATACAAATTTTGTCGCAAATTGGAGAAAAAATCTGATAGAATTTTTCTTTCTCCTCTGCGCTCCTGCAAACAGCATCGCTGATTTTTATTACAACATTGGCATTTTTCTTAATGGAATAAAAATATGCGATATTATCGACAAAGTTCTCAAAAGAAAAGGTATGACCAGAAAATTCCCGATATTTTTCTGAATTTAAGCCGTAAATAGAGATATCAAAATGGGTCATCCCGGCTTCCAATAACCGTTGGCCCATCTCCGGGGTAAGGAGAGAGGCATTTGTTGTAATCCCCAGACAATCCGCCACATTTTGATGTGCGGTATAGGACACAATTTCTGGCAAAGATTGATTGGCCAAAGGCTCTCCTACTGCGGAAAATGAGATTCTTTTTATTTTCCGCGGAAACTCCTTTAAATCATCAATACACTTTTTCGCCAATTCAACAGGCATGATTGTCTGCGGCATTACTTTTGCTGCCTCTCCATTTCCGTGAGGGCAGAATTGGCAATGAAAGTTGCATACGCTGGAAGCATCTATAAAAATGTGCAGCGGTGTATCCAAGGGGATATGCTCCTCTAGCCGAAGGCGGTCCATATTGCCTTTAATTCCTCTGACTGCCATTGGAAAATCTCTCCTTCTTATAAATTGCTTAACTGATTTGCCCACAATGTCAGTTTCCTATCTTCCGGAAAATAACTTTGGTAATGAATTGGAGAGCCCTTTGTTTTTTCATGGAAGATAAGCCCTGTCTCCTGCGTGCAATTCTCCTCAAAGCACTGCCTGTCTGCCCCCACGCAGGACAAAAACCAGTCCGCCGGTTCACCGGAAAAGAAATCATCAAAATAATGCCCTTTTTTTGGTTGCTGTGCTGCTCTTTCACAGGAGTATAAAAAGCGTTCCCGATTGTCCTGAACCTTATATGTTTGTAGTACCTCGGCCTGCGCGTTTGCCCCAATTTCCGCCGCCTTAGACGGATTTTCATATAAGAACTGCACGGCCTTTCCATATTCCTCCGGCGAATGTACCAAAAGCCCCGTCACACCGTCCCGGATGATGTGATGCTCCACACATTGGTCCAGCGCCACAACAGGCAGCCCAGCCGCCATTGCTTCCAGCAGAGCGTTTTCCGTCGCCCCAAAATGCTGCGGATTTAAAAGATAGGAAAACACATCCATTCCGGCAAGGGCGGGTTTTATATCCTTCAACTGACCACGGAATTGAAACTGTTCTGCTATCCCTTTTTCAGCAGCAGTATTCAAA
>CATJCP010000177.1 GCA_949737515.1 uncultured Oscillospiraceae bacterium
GCCCGGGAGCCAGTGGCAGGGTCAGCCTGTTCCTGTCCCACATGGAGCTGTAAGGTTTCAAAGCGGTATTTTTTATTTGACATGGAAAAACACTCCTTTATTTCATAATGAAACAATTGCGCCGCGTTTTTCCAGACACATTCGCCCGTTGCGGAAGTTGTGCCGCTCCATCTGGACAAGCCTTTCTTTCACAGCACAACGCCTCCTTTCAAATACTATATTTCATATAGGTTTAGTAGGATTATAACACAGAGCTCCCTGGGATGTCAACGGATTTTTTACAAAAAATTTCAAACCTTAAAAAAAGGCTGGACAATTTCCGGGGACGCTTCGTCTTAATGATTGTAAACATCAAAAAAGAGGCGGGTTCTCCGGCTGAGGACTGCCCCCAAGGAAAGAGAGGATTTATTATGGCAGATTATCATGACATGAAGGTATGCGATCTCCGTTTCATCCGTACAGTGGAGGAAGCAAGGGCGATCACCTCCATCCACGATGTGGAGCTGCTGGTCCTGCCCAACGACGCGCCACCGGACGTCACCCAGGCACTGGCGGGAATCCCCAAAAACGACATTAAAAATGTGATCCAATTGGGAAGTCAGGAGGAGCTCGATCTCTCCAAATATTTCAAAAAGTCTGTCTCTTATAAGGACGTCAATGTTCTTGACCTGCGCTCCATCACCACCTTAGAGGCGGCCAATTCCATTACGGAGATGAAGAACATCGGCACGCTGATCCTCCCCTCTGACGCCCCGGCCGAAATCCAAAACGCCCTTGCGTTGATCCCTCAAAAAAGCGTCAAAAACGTTTTATACAAGCCGGTGGGGGAGGAGCTGGACTTCAGCCAAATGGGGAGCTGCGGCGAAACGGAGGGTAGGATTGTTTACAACAACATGGAAGTTGTGGACCTCCGTCCCTTTAAGGAGCCTGCAGCCCTGGAAAAAATCGATGAAATCAACAACGTAGAGCTTCTGGTCATTCCCTCCAATGCCAGCGGCGAGGTCCAGGCCGCCATTGCGGGGATCCCTAAAAACCGTATCGGACGGATCCTTTCCCTGGAGGACGATTTGGACATTTCGATACAGAATGTAAACGGCCTCCATACCATGAACACTATCCCCAAAAAGGTGACGCTTCTCACCGTAAACGGCGCCTGTATCATACCGGACCTCGCTATCAATGAGGATACCCCCGCCATCTATCTCTGTGTAAACGGAATATGCCTGATCCACAAAAATTTGAAAAAATACCCCAGCCTTGAATGCACTGTCAATGGCCTGACCCTGTACAAGGAATTTGACCAGGACGCGGTAAAGGCCGCAGTCAATTTGGAGCTGAACGCGGAAGCAGTCTCTTACCTGATGGAGGACGCAGTCCTGATGGTTGGGAACAATCTGAGGTTCGCGGAGGACGTCACCCCGCAGATGCTGTTGGATAAAAAGGTTTCCATTGTTGCAGGAAATAAAATTACCGCCCCCAAGCACCTGATCCCCTATCTCTCCGCCACCGCGACGGTGGGCGACAAAATCGTTGCGCTGGAGGGCTGACCTGGGACAACGAGGAAAGGATATATCTGAAAATGAACGATGAAAACTCTGCCGAAGAAAAGTTCCGCCTCATGTATGAGGAAAACCAGAAAATCGTATACGCCTACTTTATGTCCTGCTTTCACGATCCCTTTACGGCAGAGGAGCTGAGTCAGGAGACCTTTGAGAAGATCTGGAGATACCTGCGGCAAAATCCATACTTTCTCCCCTTTCAGCCTAAGGCCTGGATTTTCAGCATTGTGGCCAACGTCAAAAACGACTGGCTGCGGAAAAAGCAGCGCTCCCCACAGGCGGACGAATGGGAGCATTCCGGATATGTGATCTCCGATAGAGAATCCTCCCCCTACGGCAACCCAGAGGACTGCCTGAAAGCCATCCCCATCCAGCAGGCCTTTGAGATGCTGGATCAGGCGGAACAGGAACTTCTGAACTATAAGGGCCGGGGATTGACCAGCGCGCAGATGGAGCTGATCCTGGCGATCCCTGCCTCCACCCTGCGCTCCCGGATGGTCTCCGCCAAGAAAAAGCTTCGCAGGGCCTTGGAACTCTGCGGCGCGGATTGGGAGCTGTGACAGAGGTTGTACAAGGGAAGCCGGATAGAAAGCCAGCCCCAGCGGGAACATTCCTCTCGCTGGGGCTGGCGTATGTGTGTGATTTGGTTGTCTATGTACCGCCTAAAAGCTTTGGTGTCGGACGCCCTCTGGAGGCCTACTTTTTAACCATTCCAATCCACATCGTAGGTTCTCTCCACAGCAAACTTGTTAAGATAGCCTGTAGAAATATCAAAGTTCAGGTCGTACTTGTATTCCAACCCGTAGTGCAGCCACATAACCTCGTTTCCCGTCCAGTCAGGGTACTTCTCCGCAGCCTTTTCCTGGGTCAACTCAGTGACCGGCACTCCGTCAAAGGAAATTGTCTCGAGAACGCTTTTATCGTCCTCGGCGGCCATAGTCAGCTCCAATCGGGCGATTACTGCCTGGCCCAGAGGAATTTCCTCCTCGTCCGTCGCAAAGGAAATTGCAAAATGCATATTATCTGTCACTTTGATACTGCCGCCTGTGTAATAGGAATTCGCTTCCAGTTGGGTGGCAGGGTCTACGGTATTCCGATTATAGTCCTCGTCTACCCAGGACACATCCAACCCCTCGTCCAGCAGAGCCTGGACAGTGGTCTCCCCCACCCTGATCTCTTTCCCATTTATGCTGATGGGCAGCAGAACGTCATCTGTGCCGCCATCCTGACTGTTCCCCCCATCATCTTTACCACAAGCGGATAGGAACAGCATGAGAGCCGCCAACATCAGGCAGAGCAAGGAACGTGTTTTTTTCATATTCATCATTATACTCCTTTTATCTTTCCCGCCGCAGGGTGTTGGTAGCGCTCTGCGGCCTGCCGCTTTTGTGTTTTCAGGATTATTTTACTCTATCGCCGGAAAAATTGCAATAGCCTTTTCCACGATATTTACCTCCAAAGCGTTGAATACTCCCTACAATCCAATCACTTTCGGTTGGCTTTACAAAAGTATTGGGGAGGCGGCCTTTTTGTCTTAGTAAAGAGCAAAATATCAGCATTTGCCAAGGAATTCGTTAAAACTTTTAATGTTTTTACATTGATTTTCCCTTGAAAAGAGGGTAAAATATAAGGCATAAAACAATCCCTGCCGTTTGCTGGGGGAAAGGCTGGTGTTCAGATTAAGATGAGTTATAAACAGTTGTTCTATTTCGTCACCATTGTGGAAGCTGGGAATATCTCCGCTGCGGCTAAAAAGCTGAACCTTTCACAACCGCCCCTCAGCAAGCAGATCATGCTGCTGGAAAACGAGCTGGGCGTCAAGCTGATGGAGCGCAGTTCCCGGAAAATCACCCTGACCGACGCCGGATTCCTGCTGTACCAGCGGGCCAAAAACATCATCACCATGATGGAAAGCGCCTCGGAGGAGATGGAGTCCTTTGGGTCCAACCGGCCCCATGTGCTGCGGCTGGGAGTGATCTCCTCCTGCAGCCGCTCCTTGATCCAGGACTGTATGGTGGAGTTCTGCCAGATGAATCCCCATGTCCGGTTTGAGATCTCCGAGGCCAACACCTACGAGCTGCTGGAGATGCTCAACCGGGGCATGATTGAAGCTGCGGTGGTTCGGACCCCCTTCCACACCGACGGCCTGGAATGCATGTATGGCAGAGAGGAGCCGCTGGTCGCGGTGGGGCGCGGGGAATACCTGGGGACTTCGGACAGCCCCATCAGCATTCCGCAGCTTGCGGAGCTGCCCATTGATTTTTACCGCAGGTTTGAGCATATGCTGATCCCAGTGTTCCAAAACAACGGGGTGACGCTCAACGTCTTCTGCGAAAGCGACGACGCCAGAACGCCGCTGATGTGGGCCAGGGCAGGCCTGGGGGTGGCGGTGGTGCCCAAGTCGATCAGCTGCCTGGTGGAGCGGGACGGCCTGACAGCCCGGGTAATTGCCTGTAAAGAGCTGGTGACCCGGACAGCGGCTGTGTACAAAAGGAATGGGTTTATTTCGGAGATTGGGAAAAAGTTCGTGGACTTTTGGGCAGAAAAATACCGGTAAAACAATTGCCGCGCCTATGGGATGAAACCCATAGGCGCGGATTCTGTCTTTATCAGTTACATTACCTCTGGTGCGCTGATCTTTAAAAGCTGCAGGGCATTGCGCAGGGTGATCCGGGCCGCAAGGCAGAGGGCAAGCCTTGCCTGCATCAGGCCCTCGTCCTCGCCTTTTACCCGGCAGGCATTGTAGAACTTGTGGAACTGGGTGGCCAGGTCCAGGGTATATCTGGTGATCCGGGCCGGGTCATAGGCCTTGGCGGCCTCTACGATTTCCTGGGGGTACTTGGCCAGCAGCCGGATCAGCTCCCGCTCCTCGGCGGCAGACAGCAGAGACAGATCCCGCTTGCCCGCCTCCTCCACAGGCTTGATCCCTTCTGCGGCCAAGTTCTTTAAAATACTGCAGATCCGGGCATGGGCATACTGGACATAGTAAACCGGATTGGAGGAGGACTGCTCCACCGCCAGGTCCATGTCAAAATCCAGTGTGGAGTTGGGTTCCCGCATGTTAAAGAAGAACCGGGCGGCGTCCACCGGGACCTCGTCCACCAGGTTGGAGAGGGAGAGGATCTTACCGGAGCGCTTGGACATCCGGGCCACTTCCCCGCCCTGCATCAGCCGGACCATCTGCATCAGCAGAATGTCCAGCTTGCTGCCATCCAGGCCGATGGCGTCCATAGCGCCCTTCAGCCGGGCGACATGGCCGTGATGGTCGGCCCCCCAGACATTGATCACCCTGTTAAAGCCACGAACCGCGAATTTGTTGTAGTGGTAGGCGATATCCACCGCAAAATAGGTGGGAAACCCGTTGCCGCGGACCAGCACCTCGTCCTTTTCCCCGCCGAAGGCAGTGGCCTTATACCAGATTGCCCCATCCTGCTCATAGGTCATCCCCCTCTTGGAAAGGTTGTCAATGGCCTCCTTCACCGCCCCGCTCTCATGAAGGGTGCTCTCCAAAAACCACACGTCGTAGAGGATGCGGTATTTTTCCAGGTCCTCCTTCATCTGCTGGATGTTTTTGGGCAGGGCGAAGTCCACCAGGGCCTTCCGGCGCTCTTCCGGTTCAGCTTTTACATAGGAATCACCGTGGATGGCGCTGAACTCCCTGGCGGATTCCCGGATATATTCCCCCTGGTACCCGTCCTCCGGGAACTCCACCGCCTCCTCCCCCAAATGCAGCTGGAGATACCGGGCCTCCAGGGATCTTCCAAACTTGGCGATCTGGTTGCCTGCGTCGTTTACATAGAATTCTTTTGTCACATCAAATCCGGCGCAGTTCATGGCGTCGGCAAGACAGTCCCCAAGGGCCCCTCCCCTGGCGTTGCCGATGTGCATGGGCCCGGTGGGGTTGGCGGAGACGAACTCAATCATCACCTTTTCGCCCCTGCCGTAATCAGAACGGCCGTAGGCTTCCTTTTCCTCCAGGATGCTTTCCACCGTCTGGGAGAACCAGCTGTCTTTCAAAAACAGGTTGATAAAGCCCGGTCCGGCAATCTCCCACCGTTCAAAAAAGCTGCCCTCCAGATCCAGAACGCCGCACAGCGCTTCCGCGATCTTCCGGGGAGCGCTTTTAAAGGCGCGGGCAGAGACCATCGCCGCATTGGATGCAAAGTCCCCATGGGAGGTATCCGCCGGGATCTCTATGGTAAACGACGGGATTTCCCCCTGGGGGAGCAAACCCCTTTCCATGGCCGTGGAAAAGGCCTTCTGCAAAAGCCCCTCTGCCTGCTGGGAAGCAGCCGCGATCAAATTTGACATATCTAAACGTCCTCCAATTCTGTATCTTCTTTTTTAACAAACCTAACTCTCATAGGTTTTAACGGTCACATAGACATCGTTGACGCTGGTAAGGGCTGTATTGATATCCAGGGAGTACTGGAAATGAAAACTTCCGCCGTTGTCGCTGATATCGTTCTCAATGCTCCTTCCCGATACTCCTATGAGCATAGCTCCATACCCGGTATCATAGCAGCATTGATGCCGCACCCCTTCCTCCACCACCAGTGACGAATCCGCGCCTCCATGGCGGATCATAGAGATCCGGCGGCCCTTTTCCAGCTTTAAAGTCGTCCTCTGCCCCTCAAAGGTGCTGGGCTCTGTTTCCTGATAGGTGATGTAATAGGTTTCATTTTTCCGGTAAAAGCTCCCTGTTGTGGTCAGCTCAACCGTGTCCTGTTCCCCGTCGATGGTCTGGACCCCTTTGATGGTAATTAAAACATCCTTTTTCATAATAAGGAGGAACCTCCAATCCTTTCCAAATGCCCAACCATGGCCGCTTATCCAACCGCCACCCGGGAAACCTCCCCCCGGATGGTCTCCCCCAAAAAGATTCCGGCGATCTCCGAAAAGCCTTCAATAGAATCGCTGACATAAAAGCGGTTTGTACCCGCCCCCCTCCCAGGGTCCGCCAGCATATGGCGCTGGGTCAAAAAGTCCCTGGCATATCCGGCAGCGGCCCGGCCAGAGTCGATCAGCGTCACAGAGTCCCCCATATAGTCTCCGATCACCTCTGCCAGCAAGGGATAATGGGTACAGCCTAATATCAGCACATCCACGCCGGAATCCCGCAGAGGGGACAGGTACTGCTCCGCTACCATGCAGGTGATGGGGTTATCCCGCTGGATAAACCCGCTCTCCACCAGCGGCACAAAGAGGGAGCAGTGGGCGGAGGTGACCTGCAGAGAAGGGGCAAAGGCATGAAGCTGCTTTTCATAGGCGCCGCTGCGGATGGTGGCCGGGGTGGCGATGACCCCAATATGTCCCTTCCGGGTGGCGGCACAGGCAGCGGCGCAGGCATGGGCCACCACCCCGGTAAAGGGCACCGGGACCGAATCCCCAAAATCCACGGGGACATTTGCGCTGACCGTCCCGCAGGCGGCGATTACCATCTTCACCTGATGCCGCAGCAGAAACTCCACATCCTGCCCAGCATAGCGGATGATGGTCTCCCGGCTCTTAGTGCCATAAGGCAGGCGTCCGGTGTCGCCAAAATAAACAATATCCTCCCTTGGAAGCAGCCGCCTCAGCTCCTTAAAGGCGGTCAGCCCTCCCAGGCCGGAATCAAACACCCCAATGGGACGATTGTCAAAGTCCAAAGGAGAAACGTTGATCTTCTGCTCTATACGCAACAGGCCCCACCCCTTTCCAAAAAGCGCCGTCTGTTCCAATATCCACGGAGCCTTCCCTCCTTTGATAAAGTGCTGGAATTTCTGCATCCAGTCTGGAGGACAGCACAGATCCTATTATACATCTTCACTCTCCCCCTTATCACCTGTTTTTGACGGAGTTCCCCTGGCAGAACGGCAGTTGGTCAATCCCCGGAACCGGTCAGGTTCCAGCAGATGCCGAACCGGTCGATCAGGCTGGCATAGAGCTGATGGTCCGGCCTGGGTCCAAGGGCGATATTGGACATAGCCCCATCCCCCATAAAGGCGGCGTAGATATGCTGTATCTCCTCCAGAGTCAGGTCCGACACGTCAAAGGTGACGTTGTCCTTGTTTTTTCCGCCGCTGCCATTGTCCTGGTAGATCATGGCAATGGAATCCCGGAAGGTTACCGTAGTTCCGCCCCGGAAGCGCAGCGCGGCGGAATAGACAAGATCCTCGTTCTGGGGATTGATCCAGTTGGAAAAATGCCCGTGAACATCCCGGAACAGCAGGACTGTCTTGGATTCCACAGAAAAAACACGGCTGTAAAACTCCACCGCATCCCGGCAGCAGCCATAAAATGTCACATTGGGGGAAACGACCATTTAGCATCCTCCTTTTTTGACGTGTTTTTTTACCTTTTTCTCTCCAGGGCCAGCTGGATCAGCCGGTCAAGAAGCTGCGGATAAGGCAGCCCGGAATACTCCCACAGCTTAGGATACATGCTGATGGAGGTAAAGCCGGGGATGGTGTTGGGCTCGTTGAGGACAATACCGCTGCCGTCCCGTTTGACAAAGAAATCCACCCGCGCCATGCCGGAGCAGCCCAAAACCCGATAGGCCCGGACGGCGGTCTCCCGGATGTTCTCGGTATCCTCCTGGGAAATGCGGGCGGGGATATACAGATCGGTGCTCTCGTCGGAGTACTTGGCGGTATAGCTGTAAAACTCCTGGGTGGGGACAATCTCCCCCACCGCGGCGGCCTGGGGATTTTCGTTCCCCAATACGGCGGTTTCCACCTCGATCCCGTCAATCCCCTCTTCGATGATGGCCTTTTGGTCAACGGTAAAGGCCAGCTCCAGGGCAGGGCGCAGCTGGGAAGAATCTTTAACTTTGGTCACGCCCACAGAGGAACCTGCGTTGGCCGGCTTGACGAACATGGGATACCCCAGCTCCCGGCTCCACTCCGCCTCCAGCTCATCCAGCCGGTCCAGATCTGAGGGAAACGCCTTTCTCCACTTTGCCCCCGGAATCCCGGCGCTATCCAGAATGGTATGGGTGAGCACCTTATCCATACAGACGGAGCTGGCCTGAACCCCACAGCCCACATAGGGAATGCCCGACAGCTCCAGCAGGCCTTGGATGGTCCCATCCTCTCCATTTTTCCCGTGGAGGACCGGAAACACACAGTCGATATTGAGCAGCTCGCAGTGTTCGTATCCCTCTCTCCCGGTAAAGTGGAGAATGCCGGGGGACTTGCGGTCCGGGGAAAGGGCTACGGGGGTCAGATAGCGGTTGGTCTGCCAGGTGTTCTGCTCAATCAGGTGTATGGGACCGCTGTACAGATACCAGGCCCCCTCCTTCGTAATGCCGATTTTAATCACATCATATTGATCTTCCGGGATATTGCGCAGCACCGACGACGCTGAAAGCAGAGAAACCTCGTATTCTGTTGACGCGCCGCCGAACAGCACGGCGATCCGCAGCTTGGACATGAGTATCACCTTCCTGTTTTTCGTTGTTTCTATTATATGTTAAAGGGGTTGGTATGGTTATGGCAGGCGTTTCCCGTCTGCTTGCCTCATCATTTTATCATATTAACCCAGTGGGTGCAAGGAATTTCCGGGAATGGGGCCAGCAATTCTCTCAAGAGAAAAGGTCCCTCTCCGGTGAAACGGAAAGGGACCTTTGAATGGGCTGCCAGGCAGCCTGGGAAAAGGAGAAAAATCAGGCTTATTTCGCCATGGTACGCTGGAATACTTCCTTACGGGCGTTCATAACCTCTGTGCCGCCGGCTTCCATGTACTCCTGCACCAGGGCGTCATAGGTGGCGTCAAACTGAGCGGGGTCGCACATATAAAGGCGTACGAACATCTCGGTGCGCTTGTCATTGAGAGTTTTGGTGTACTTGGCTTCGGCCTCAATGGGCTCCTGGAAGCCGTTGAAGTACCAGGGGTCTACAATGCCGTCCACCTCGGACATTTTGTATGACTCAATAAAGAAATCCTGATAGGGAGACGCGGACTCGGACCGCAGCTTGAGACTGGCGTCAAAGCCGCCGGCGTCCCGGCCATTGATGATAATGCGGATATCGTTGTTGTGGTCAGAGGACAGCTTCTGGTCGCCATTGTAATCCAGGTCCACTGGTATACCGTCCTTAATCTCATAGTGTACCCCTTCAAAGCCGCTGGAAAGGGTGAAGAGCACATCGTCCTGACACATCCAGTCCAGGAACAGAACGGCTTCCTCCGGAACCTTGCTGGCGGCAGGGACCATCAGATAGTGACCATAGGGGTAATATTTCAGCTTGGGATGCTTGCCCTCGTAGTTCTCAAAGGGATCGCAGGGGACGTATTCGGCCTCGGGGATATTCTGGTTGAGGGCCGCGACGACGCCCTGGCTCTTCAGGTGGTAATCGCCCACATTGCAGATGACAAAACCGACCTGGCCGTTGGAGATAGCTGCTTTCAGCTGAGAGGAATCCTTATCCAAAGAGAATTCGCTGCTGATCAATCCTTCGTTAAAGAGAGTATTGGCAAAGCGTATGCCCTCCCTATAACCCGGCTGCACCCAGGGATTGTCGGTGTAAAACTGTTCTTCAGTCATGGCCTCCTTAAAGGCATACTGCATGGAGAAATAGCCCATGGACATGTCGTTGAGGGCCATGCCCCAGGGAATCGTCTTGCCGCCGCCGGCAGGATCCTTTTCCTGGAAGGCCTTCAGGACACTGTGAAACTCCTCATGGGTGGTGGGGACCGCCAGGCCCAGCTGATCCAGCCAGTCCTTGCGGATCTGACTGCCAACAATGCCGTTAAAAAGCCTCTTCTGAGGGATGACGTACTGTTTGCCCCCAAACTGGCCGTAGGCCAGAGTCTCTTCTCCCAGGAAGGTCTTTAGGTGCTGGCCGTTTTTCTCCACCGCCTCAGTCAGGTCCGCCAGGCCGCCTTGCTTGATATAGTTGTTGACCAGGCTGATTTCATAGGAGTAGATGATGTCAGGGGCGTCGCCGCTGGACATGAGGATGTTCAGCTTGGTGACCTCCTCCGCCCGGGGGATGGCCATCCACTCCAGGTCAATGTTGTTGGGATCTCCGAACTGCTCCTGCATCCAGTCATACCAGTAGCTTTTGCCGATGGGCTGCTGGCTGTCCGAACCCAGGTCAAACATCTCGACGGTAAGGGTCTTGCGTTCGCCGCTGGGTTTATTCTCCGCCTGTGAAGCCGGGGCTGAATCGGATGGCGCGTTGGAAGCGGGCGCTGAGCCGGACTGGCTTGCTGGGCCGCTGGAACTGCTGGAGCCACTGCATCCGGAAAGGACCGAAAGGCCGGCTGACACTGCCAACAGAGACGCCAAAATTTTACGCATAATTGTTTCCTCCTTTAAATCGATATATGTTGACGAACCCTTTTTATCAAAGGAAGGGCACACTGTTTTCCAGGCCTGTTCAGGCCTTGACCGCCCCGACCATTACGCCGGAGACAAAATATTTCTGCAGCCATGGGTACAGCACCAAGATGGGCAGGGTGGAAAAGACGATGGAGGCCCCCTTCAGTCCGTCCCCGGGGACCGGCGTGGCGTCCGCTCCGGAGGTCATTAACAGCTCCGGACGGGAGTTGTTGAAAATGATGTTGTATATCTTCAATGGCAGGGGATATTTCGCCTGATCGTTGATATAAAACACCGCATCCTGAAAGCCATTCCAACGGTTGACCGCGTAAAACAGGCTGAGGGTTGCGATAATGGGCAGGGAGAGGGGTAGGACAATGCGGATTAAAATCCCGATATCGTTGAGCCCGTCCAGGCTGGCGGACTCTTCCAGCTCCCCGGGAACCGAGTTCATAAAGTAGGTGCGCAGGATAATCAGATTAAAGGCGTTGACTGCGCCGGGGAGGATGAGAGCCCATATGCTGTTGACCAGCCCCAGCCCTGAAACCAGAAGATAATCGGGGATCATCCCGCCGGAAAAGTACATGGTGAAGATAATCAGGCCCATAAAAAGGCGGCGGCCCTTGAGACGGGATTTAGAAAGGGGATATGCCGCCATAATGGTCATGGCCATGCAGATTACGGTGTAAAGGACAGTGAGCAGAATGGTAAACCACAGGGAACGGACCATGCTTGCATCCCCCATGACCTGACGATAGGCGGACAGGTTCCACTCCACCGGCCAAAGGAACACCTCCCGGGAGGTGACAGCCCTGTTGGAGCTGAAAGAAAGGGCCACCACATGGATAAACGGGAGGAGACAGGCGAGGATTAGGATGACCATTACGCCATATAAAATAGTGTTTTTCAAATACCATGAAGCAGTTTTTTTCATTGCCAAAGGCCCCCTATCAATTCAAGCGTTAAACAGTAAGCAGCAAAAAACAAGCAGCTACCAGATACCGTCGTCCCCCAGCTTTTGGGAAATGTAGTTGGTGGAGAGGATCAGAACCAGGCCAATGACCGACTGGAACAGCCCCACCGCCGTGGCCAGGGAATAGTTGGAGGACTGGAGGCCCACCCGGTAGACAAAGGTGCTGATCACATCGCTGACTTCCCGAACTAGGGTGTTGCCTATGGTATAGGGACGCTCAAAGCCAATGGTCATCATCTTACCTACATTCAGGATCAGCATGGTGACAATGGTTGGCCGGATGCAGGGCAGGGTGACATGGCGGATCTGCTGCAGGCGGCTTGCGCCGTCTATCATGGCCGCCTCGTACAGCTCCGGCGGGATATTGGTGATGGAGGCAAGGTAGAGGATAGAACCCCAGCCCATGGACTGCCATACGCCTATCAGCACATAGCTGGCCACCCAATGGACCCGCTCTGTCAAAAATGGGACAGAACTGCCGCCCAAGGCCCGGATCAAAATGTTCACATAGCCTGAATCAGGGGAAAGGAGCTGATACATAATCCCACCTATGACGACCCAGGAGATAAAGTGAGGCAGATAGAGGACTGTCTGGCTGAGCCGCTTAAACCATTTGCTGTTGAGCTCGGTCAGCAGCAGTGCCAGCAGGATAGGGGCCGGAAAACTAAACAAAAGATCCACCCCGTTGAGCAGCAGCGTATTGCGAAGGACCCGGTAAAACTCCTTCATTCTGAAGACTTCCCGAAAATATTCCAGACCGACCCATTCGCTGGCGCCAATGCCTTTAAAAATGTTGTACTCCTTAAAGGCGACGGTGATCCCGTACATGGGCCCATACTTAAAAATCAGAAAATAGACCATGGGCGGCAGCAGCAGCAAATACAGGTATTTGTCCCGGCGCAGATAAAAGAAGATATTTTTTTTCCGGGGCTTCTCCGGTCCTTGCATTTGCCTTGCGTCAGAAGCGCTCATATCGTTTCCCTCCTTTTGTGGATTATACATGATTGTCTCAGGTTTTTCGCCAGCCATATTGTGCAGGTTTTAGCTGTGTCCCCATTTTAAGAAAATTGCTTCCCTTTTACAATCGTTGGATTTGATTTAAATGCCTTGCTTTTGCTTTTTTGACCAAAGCCAGAAGGAAAATGAGCAAAAGTGATGGAAATGAGCAGATAACAAAAGAGGAGGAGGGCCGTCATGGCTCTCCTCCTCTTTTGTTTTGATATATAGAACGGGTCAGGGATCTGCAGGGCTTTCTTTCGTGGTCATGTGCAGGCTCAACTTTTTCCGATATTCCCCAGGCGCTACCCCGACATACTTTTTAAAGAACCGGTAAAAGCTCTGGTCGTTGTTGTATCCCACCTCTACGGCGATTTCACCAATCCCTATGGATTCATCCTGGAGCAGTTTTTTGGCTTCATCGATGCGGAATTGGTTGACATACTCCACGATGGTCTTTCCAAATTCCGCTTTAAACAGGCGGCGGGTGTGAGAATAGCTCAGCCCGATGCTGTCCGCCATCTCCTCTATGCCGAAATCCTTGTGGTAGTTCTGACGGATATAGGCCAGCATCCGCTCGGCGTAGTCACCGTCCTCCTCCACCTCCTGGGTCTGCAGCTGGATCAGCTGCTCCATCACCGGGAACAGAATGTCATCCATCTCCTCCAGAGTCTCCGCCGAGTCAATCTGGAGAAAAATATTTTCTCCCCCACCCGCTGGGATCAGACGGTTAATATTGTAGTGTTGGTCGGAAATATAGCGCAGCAGGGAGCCTGTAAACTGGTTGATGATCTGCAGGGCGCTGTCCGCCGAAAGGCATGGCCTGCTTCCCACATCCTTCATAAAGGCGCTGAGGGCAGCCCGGGTTCCCTCCCTGTCCCCCATCTGCAGGCAGCTCAAAATCTTTTTTTCAAGGTGAAAGGGATAGTAGTATTTTTCCGCAGAGGCGGGAAGATAGGAAAACAGCCCTCCATACCCGCAGAGCAGCCGCATTTTAGATGCCTCCATCGCCTCCCTCAGCCCTTCTGCCAGCCCTTCGGGGGCTGTATGCAGAACGCTCAGCCCAACGGTCAGGGAAAGGTCAAGCGTAGACGCGGCTGTCCCCTGAAAGCGGGACAGACAGGTTTTAATCCGCTCCGGATCCTGTGCCTGCGGAAAGATCACCGCCATCTGCTCATGGTCCAAAAGAACCGAAACTGCCTTCATCTCCGGAAGGGCACTCTGTACGCAGAGGGTTGTCAGCATATTGCGGATGTAGAACTGCTGCTCCGGGGTATACTGCTGGGCAAACGCTTTGGCGTTATCAATCCGCAGCGCAGCAATATAGCAAAAGCCGCTGATTCCGCAGTCCTCCTCTGTGTGCCGCCCCATCAGGCGGTCGCAAAGGGCGCGGTCCAGGCGGTCTGTCTGCCGTTCCTTCAGCAGGTTTTCCAGCCGGGCCTCTTCGCTCAGCAGGCTGTCAAAGGTGCGGGTGAGCAGCGCGATCTCGTTATCCTGTATATTGGTCCCCGCCCGCTTTTGGATATCGGATATCAAACGGCTTAACGGGCTGGAAAAACGAATTGCCAGATAATAAGATACCAACAGGGCGATAAAGGCAAATAAAAAGTGAAAGCCGATGAGCTGAATATTCAGCATTCGGGTCTTCTGGAGCAGGGAATGCATGGACCTTTCACCGATATAGCTCCACCCCTGAAAGGAGGAACGGTGGTAGCTGACCAGCATAGAGTCTCCATTTTCTGTCTTCCGGATAAAATACCCTGTATCCTTTTCCGCAGACAACACTGTGGAGATCAGCTCCTCATCAGCAGGCCGGCTGATCTGCCGCTTATCCAATGCAGAGACAGTCTGCCCATCGGATGAGAGGATGGAAATATGGGAATCTGCATAAACGTCAAAGGCAGTGAATAGGCTGGAAAATGCCTCCTCCCGGACATTAAACACCAGGGCGCCCCTCAGGTTAGAGGTATAGCTGGCCAAAGGGTATAAAAGGCTCACCACCCATTCCCCCCGCTTGGAAAAGGGGTAGTTGTTGCTGGGCGCAAAGCGGGTGGGCAGCCAAAGGGCGGCATTGGGCTCTTGACGGTTCTCATAAATGGAAAGCCATTCCAGATCGCTGAACTGGGAGGATTCAATGGCGCCAATATCAGAGGCAAAGATATAGGGCGAGCTTTCCAAATAAAGGTAGACGGACTGCAGGCTGTTGTTGGTCGCCACAAGCTCTTCCAGCAGGTTGATGGTACGCATACAGGCGAGGGCCTGTTCTCCGCTGCGTATATGTCTGGAGTCAGCCAAAAAGCTAAGCTGGCTGATCTGATTGTTTAAGGACGTGTGGGTGGCTGATTTCATCAGGGAATGGGTCATAACTTCTACTGACTGGGCAATGCTCTTGAGATACTGGGCGTTGAATTCGCCAATCTCCTCTTCCGCGTTGCGCTGGATGCGCTGCGTGGAATACAGCGCCGACCCGCTGACAGGGATCAGGAGCAGCAGGGAGAGCATTACCAAAATCTTTGCAATCAAGGTTCTTTGCCTCATGGCGTTCCTCCGTTGCAGAAACCGGAATCCTGGGGCCTTGGCTGATAAAGGACAGCCAAGATTTCCCGGCAGATTGTACTTTGAACAAACTTCTCCCCTCATTATATCTCCAAATTATAAATATTTCAATTCCACGGGGAGGGAAAGAGTGGAAATCAATTTTCCCAATCTGCCGGGTGGGATTGTGAAAAACGAAAGGGGCCGTGTATCCCCGCATTCCTGCGCTGGATACACAGCCCTTCTATTGTCACACAAACAGAAACTCTTCAGTGATTTTGGACAACCCCTTCTGCTCACTCCACTTCATCCTGCAGAGCGTCGAAGCCTTCCTCTCCGGTGCGTACCTTAATGACGTTTTCCACATCGTAGACAAAGATTTTCCCGTCCCCGATGTGGCCGGTGTAAAGAGCCTTCTTCGCGGTCCTGATCACCGTTTCCACCGGAACCTTGCAGACCACAATGTCAACCTTGACCTTTGGCAGCAAAGTCATATCAATGGGGACGCCGCGGTAAAATTCATCGGTGTTGCCCCGCTGCAGGCCGCAGCCCATCACCTGGGTGACGGTCATACCGGTGATCCCGATCTTGTCCATAGCGGTTTTCAGCGCCTCGAACTTGCTCTCCTTGGCGATAATGGACACCAAGGTCATTTTCAGGCCTTCCTTTTCAGCGGTGGGCTTTTTCTGGGGGATATGTTCCACAGGAACCGACTCGTCAACAGGGATGGCCTTAGTAAAGGTGATAAACTGGTCGTTGGGATTGGCAATGGGCGCCTGGGGCGTGTCCAGCATACCGGTGGTGGAGAAGTCCTCAGAATTGACAAGGGTGCCGTATTCCTCGGTGTTGAGCCCTTTGATCTCCTCCTGCTTGCTCACCCGCAGGCCGATGGTGTTGTTGATGGCCTGGAGGGCAAGATAGGAGATAAACATAATCCAAACCCCCACTACCACAATCCCCAGGATCTGTGCCCCCAACAGCTGGAGCCCGCCGCCGTACAAAAGCCCGCCGGAGGTGGAGAGCAGCCCGGTCATAAAGATACCCAACATCCCGCACAGCCCGTGGACGCTGGAAGCGCCTACCGGATCGTCCACCTGGGCCTTGCGCTCTACAAACTCAATTCCAAACACAGCCACAACCGCCGCCGCAATGCCAATGCAGATTGCCCCCAAGGGAGAGACCACATCGGAACCGGAGGAAACGGCCACCAGGCCTGCCAAGGAACAGTTCATGATCACCGAAATATCCGGCTTTTTGTACCGGAGCCATGTGATAAAGGAACCAGCCAGGGTAGCGGCCGCAGCGGCTAGGTTGGTGTTGAGGATTGCATTGGAGGCCGCGTCCACCGCCTCCACGCCGCCTTGGAAGATCTCGGCGGCAGCAGTCAGCCCAAACCAACAGAACCATAGGATCAGGACGCCCAAGGCCCCCAGGGTCAGGTTATGGCCGGGGATGGCCCGGGGCCGGCCCTCCTTGCTGTACTTGCCGATGCGGGGTCCAACCATTTTGGCCCCAAAGAATGCCGCGCCGCCTCCAACCATATGTACCACGGCGGAGCCAGCATAATCGTGGAAGCCTATGCCGGCTAACCATCCGCCGCCCCAAACCCAATGGCCCACAATGGGGAAGATCACCAGGGAGATGACAGCGCTGTACAGGACAAAAGCCAACAGCTTGGTCCGCTCCGCCATGGCCCCCAGGATAATGGCGGCCGCTGCGGCGCAGTACACGGTCTGGAACAGGACAAAGGCAGAGCTGGCAAAGACCCCGCCCATGGAGTAATCCCCCCGGGTAAAAAGGTCAAAGCTCCCCAAAACCGGCCCGGAGCCGTTAAACATCAGCGAAAACCCAAGAACCCAGAATACCAGAATCGAGGCGGATACGTTCAACAGGCTTTTCAGGACAATGTTGCTGGCGTTTTTGGCGCGGGTGTAGCCTGTCTCCATCATGGAGAAGCCCGCCTGCATGAAGAAGATCAGCATAGCTCCCATCAGCAGCCATAAGGTGTTGGTCACAGCGGTCATCATAATGACGCCTCCTCAAAAATAGATTTGCCCTTTGGAAGGAAAGCGCCTCCCCTCTGGGATAGGGAGTTCAATTTTGAGAATCCCGAGCCTAAAAATTGAATTTCCCTGTCCCTGGAAAGAAGGCGCCTGACAGCGTGTACGGAGCGTTTTCCTTGTTTCCACCCGTATTATAACACAGACTTGGAAAAATGAAAAGATTTTGCCGTAGGGATTTACAATAAAATTTCACATAAATCTTTAAATTTAGATACTATGTGCAGAGCGTCCCTTATTGGATGCTGAACAGCATATCTCCATAGGTTGGGAAGGGCCAGTACTCCTTGGAGGTGAGCACCTCCAGTTCGTCCGCCACCGCCCGCAGCTCATGCATGGCGCCCAAAACGGCGGTGCTGTAATACCTGGCGCAGCCATCCCCTTCCGGATGCTCCTTGACCCCGATCAGGGCGGCGTCTAAATCCTCTATCTTGTGGTAAAGGGAAGCGGTAAGGCTGGATATCTTTTTCAGCAGCGTCTGTTCCGCCTCTACGGGAATATCCTCTGAAACCTGCTTTTTGGACAGAATGGAATCACTCAGCTCCCGGCTGTAGCCGATTACCGCAGGGAGAATGTCCCTCTTGGCCATATCCAGCATAGTCAAGGCCTCAATGTTGACGACCTTGCAGTAGTTTTCCAGCAGGATCTCGTAGCGGGAGTATACTTCCGTTTTGGTAAAGACCTTGTGCCGGGCGAACAGCTGGATGTTCTTTTCGGCAATGTAATATGGGAGGACGTCGGCGGTGGTCTTCAGGTTGAGCAGGCCCCGGCGTTCCGCCTCCTCCACCCATTGGGCAGAGTAGTTGTTCCCGTTGAAGATGATCCTCTGGTGTTCGGTGAGGGTGCGCTTAATCAGCTGGGAGACAGCAGCGTTGAAGTTCTCTTTAGGAGCCTTTTCCAGCTCGTCGGCAAACAGGCGAAGGGATTCGGCCACAATGGTGTTCAGGAAAATATTGGGGCAGGAGATAGAGGCGGAAGACCCCAGCATCCGGAATTCAAATTTGTTCCCGGTAAAGGCAAAGGGAGAGGTACGGTTGCGGTCCGTGGTATCCTTGGGAATAGCCGGGAGGGTATCGACGCCGATCTGGATCATTGTTTCCTCCGCACCCTTGTAGGGTTTCCCGGAGACAATGGACTCCACAATCCCCCCCAGCTCATCGCCCAGGAACACCGAGACAATGGCAGGGGGTGCTTCGTTGGCGCCCAGGCGGTGGTCGTTGCCTGCGCTGGCCACAGTCAGACGGAGCAGGTCCTGATAATCGTCCACTGCCTTGATCACCGCTGTCAAAAACAGCATAAACTGAGCGTTCTGAGAGGGGGTGTTCCCCGGATCCAGAAGGTTGACCCCCTGATCGGTGGAGATGGACCAGTTGTTGTGCTTGCCGCTGCCGTTAACTCCCGCAAAGGGCTTTTCGTGGAGGAGACAGACCATATGGTGGTGGGCAGCCACCTTTTTCATCACTTCCATGGTAAGCTGGTTGTGGTCGGTGGCGACATTGGTGCTGGTGTAAATCGGGGCCAGCTCATGCTGGGCGGGGGCCACCTCGTTGTGTTTGGTCTTGGCCAGAACGCCTAACTTCCAAAGTTCCTCGTCAAGCTCGTTCATATA
>CATJCP010000178.1 GCA_949737515.1 uncultured Oscillospiraceae bacterium
CGGCTGGCCCAAAGGCGCTTCCATCGTTTGTAATCAATTTGATTGCCAGCCCGTATTTTTGGTTGTGTTCCAATATACGGGCGTTTAGTTTTGAAATCAGTTCTTTCGGTATAGGTGCATCTGTGTATTTGCGAACCGTATGCCTTGCCTGCATTGCTTCTTCCAGTGTCATGATACAGCCTCCATCTTTATTCCTTACAGCCGAAAAAATAATCAAGTGAATGAATCAGCAGTTTGCGTTTATACAATTCCTGAATCTGTTCCAGAGACATCCATTCCGCCTGTTCAACTTCTTTGGTGGTTGCCTGTTCCAATGGGATATCGCCGTCATAGTGAAAAAACCAGCCATCGAGAATATAGCTGTACTGCTTCCTGATTTCGGTAAACATCAGCCTGCCTTTGGCTTCGTCCAGGTCAATGCCTACTTCCTCTTTCACTTCTCTTATAACGGCATGTAAGCTGGTTTCCCCTTTCAGCACAGAGCCGCCTACACATTCCCATAAAAGGGGGAAAGAATTCCTGTCTGCGGAACGCTGGGCAATTAAATACTGTCCGTTGCTGTTGCGTATCCAGGCGCGGACTGCTAAATGGTAACAGCCATCGGGAACCTTTTCTCCCCGGATATGGTCTTTTCCGATCCGTTCCTTCTTTTCATTGTATAAGTCCCATAATTCCATGCTGGCTGGCTCCTTTCCACGTTTTTTAAATCAACCTGCAATCCGGGAAAGATATCGTTCGTACATACTCATTAAATAGTCCGGCCCTTCCTTCCAGACAGCGGTTTCAAAATCAAAGAGGGTTTCGTAAATAGGGGAGACTGCAAATTTTAATAGTGCCTGTTCATAGGTGATATTGTCCTTTTTAGCTAATTTGAACAGCATATCCCGCATGGTAGACGCTGCACAAAATTCTTTAAGGGTATCAGGGACGGTTGACATTTCATCTGTAAGTTTTTTCATATAGTCACCCCGTTGTTTTTCAAAATACCTTCCATATCATCTAAAAGATGTTCATATCCGCTGGTATGCAGCAAACCGTAACATTCGGAGATAAACCCCAGAAGATCATACTTTTCAAACAGCTCCGCGCACTGGGCAGGGGAGAGCTTCCATCTCACCTGCGCCATGCGGAAAGCCCGGCACTGCATATCGGCTATATCAATCTGCCTGTTGGTCATAGACTCTCTCCTTTCATCATGTATCATCCTGCATAAGCACAGATACATTCCGCCAGGGAGCCGACAGCAGAATCCGGCACTTTGTAGGGCTTGTCTTTTCGGGGATCGTCGCTGTAGCGGATGGGCCTAAGCCGTACCCCCAAGGCGCTCTCTACCTTATCTTTAACTGCCTCCATAAACCTCAAGGCTGCTTCCTCTTTGTCAAAAAGTATGATTCTTCCATCTAAAAGGGCTTCCCGCAGGTAAATAATACCCCTTTTTCCATCAACAATCTGAATCGCCCACATAGTATCGCCTCTTCCATTTATATTCCATTTATGTGAATTAGTTTTCCGTTTCCCAGTTTTTTGCCCGCTCTACTGCCTTGTTCCAGCCCCGGATCAGCTTCTGGCGCTGTTCCTCTCCTATAAGGGGAATATAGGCCCGGTCTAAAGTCCAGCTCTGGCGGATTTCTTCCTCGTCCTTCCACATTCCAACGTCCAATCCTGCCAATAAAGCAGCCCCCAGGGCAGTTGTTTCCCGTATTTTGGGGCGGCGGACTTCACAGCCCAGAATGTCAGCCTGGAACTGCATCAAAAAGTTGTTGGCGCTGGCGCCGCCATCTACCCGGAGATAATCCAAAGGGATCCCAGTGTCCGACTGGATAGCTTCCAGCAAATCCCTCGACTGATAGGCGATGGATTCCAGGCAGGCCCGGATAATGTGGTTTTTATTGCTGCCCCGGCTCAAACCCACCAGTGCGCCCCTGGCATACATATCCCAATGGGGAGCGCCCAGCCCTGTAAATGCAGGCACCATGTAAACCCCGCCGCTGTCGGATACCTTTCGGGCAAAATACTCGCTGTCTGAAGACTCGGTGATAAGATGCAGCTCATCCCGCAGCCATTGAACCACTGCCCCCGCTGTGAATACGCTCCCTTCCAGGGCGTAGTGGATATTTCCCTTTTGAGAGGCGGCAATGGTAGAGAGCATCCCGTTTTTGCTTTGGCAGATTTTATCCCCTGTGTTCATCAACAGGAAACAGCCTGTTCCATAGGTGTTTTTCGCGCTTCCCCGGTCAAAACACGTCTGGCCATAAAGGGCAGCCTGCTGGTCGCCTGCCACGCCGCTGATGGGGATTTCCGTCCCAGACAAGTTCAGGGAACCGAAATACCCGCTGGACGGCCTTGTCTCCGGCAGCATGGAGCGGGGGATTCTCAGCAGATCCAGCAGTTTTTGATCCCATTCCAAGGTTTTAATATTAAAAAGCATGGTGCGGGAAGCATTGGTGTAATCAGTAACATGGACTTTCCCACCAGTAAGTTTCCAGATAAGCCAGGTATCGACAGTCCCAAACAAAAGCTCTCCAGCCTCTGCCTTCTGGCGCACCCCTGGAACTTGGTCTAAAATCCAGGCGATTTTCGTCGCGGAGAAGTAAGCGTCAATAACCAGACCTGTAGTTTCCCGGATGTACGGCTCCCATCCATCGGCCTTTAACTTTTCACAAATGGCGGAGGTTCGGCGGCACTGCCAAACAATAGCATTATAAACCGGCTCGCCGGTATTTTTATCCCAGACAATGGTTGTTTCCCGCTGGTTGGTGATGCCAATAGCTGCAATTTCCGAAGGGGAAACCCCGCTCTTGGCTACAACTTCCATCAATACCCCATACTGGGAGGAGTAAATCTCCATAGGATCCTGCTCCACATAGCCGGACTGTGGGTATATCTGGCGGAACTCCTTCTGGGCAACTGCCATAATCTCCTGCTGCCGGTTAAAAAGGATCGCACGGGAACTGGTGGTTCCCTGATCTAAGGCTATCAAATATTGTTTTGTCATGTCTGCCCGCTCCTTTTATTTAATTATCTTAATCACATAAACCATACTTGGGGATTTGTGGAGGATATCCCTGCCGCGCCGCAGTCCAAGGCGGTTAGAACATCCTCCTTATCGGTGATCAGCCCGCTGGCAATGACCGGCGCGTCCGCCGCCTGGCACACGCCGCGCAGAATCTTAGGTAGCACCGCTGGAAGCACCTCCACGTAGTCCGCCTGACCGCTGGCAAGCTGCTTCTGTACGTTTTCAAAGGCGATGGAATCAATGAGGAAAAAGCGTTGAACCGCTGTCAGCCCCAGTTCTTTGGCACGACGGATCAATGCTGGTTTGGTGGATAAAATACCGTCCGCCTGGGTATACTGCCGGATAAAGGAAACGGATATTTCCCGCAGGGCAAGGCCGTCTACAAATTCTATGTGTATAAACGCCAGTTTCCCCGCCTGTTTGACCTGTTCTACCAGCCCGCCGATACTGCAGATGTTTCCAAACAACAGAAACACGGCCGCACAGTCGGAGGTCAGGCAAACGCGGAGCTGATCCTCATCTTTTACTGCGGCGATAATAGGGGAACGGTCCAGCGCCTGGGATAAGGTAAAATGTCCGCCGCTCTGTTCCATCATAGGCTTCCTCCTTCCCCATTCCGATATCTTCACTGGCTCGGAGTCTTTGAGTGAATAGAGAAATTATAACACATTTTTGGCGCTTCTTCTATACGGTTTTGTAAATTCCGCCGCCTGTTAAAGAGAAACTGTGTGGAAATAATGGAAAACAGGATTGACAAATGGCTGGATAACGATTAAAGTTATACAAAGGACCTTTTGTTTATATAACAATATCGGGCCTTGCTGTCTATATGTTTTCGCCGCCTGTTTTGGGCCATCTGCTATCTGTTATCTGTTTTCCGACTTTTCCATTGACACGCTATGTCAGACAGAGACAGCAGGCTGCAGAATCGTCTGATCAAACGTCTGCGGAATGTACAAGACCATCCTATTTTGCAGAGGAGAATCGGTTATGGGACAAGCAGAAAAATACTACACAAAATTTTGTCGGGAAGCCTTTGATGAAAACGGGGTCATTTCCGGGTTTGAGGCTGTCCACGGGGATAACTTTAACTTCGCCTACGACGTAGTGGATGAGATCGCCCGTCTAGAGCCGGAACGCCGGGCCATGGTCTGGTGCAACGAGGCAGGGGAGGAGCGGACCTTTACCTTTGGAGAGATGAGCCGGTATTCCAGCATGGCTGCCAATCTCTTCGCCGCCAGCGGCATTCAAAAGGGGGACCGGGTCATGTTGGTCCTCAAACGCCACTATCAGTTTTGGTTTGCCCTTTTGGCGCTGCATAAGATTGGGGCTGTAGCCGTCCCTGCAACCCACCTGCTCACCAAAAAGGATTTGCTGTACCGCTTTAACGCCGCCGGTATTTCCGCCATTGTCAGTACCGCCGAAGGGGAATTTGCCAGCCATGTAGAGGATGCTGCTGGTTCTTACGATGGCTTGAAAGTACGTTTCCTGGCAAGGGGAGAGCGGGAAGGCTGGCGCTCCTTTGACCGTGAAATGGAGAAATATCCAGATACCTTTGAGCGGGTAGACTTTAAATCCAGCGAGTTAATGCTTCTTTACTTTACCTCCGGCACTACGGGGTATCCCAAAATGGTGTGCCACAACTACCTTTATCCTCTCGCCCACATTGTCACCGCCAAGCACTGGCACAACGTCCAGCCGGATGGCCTGCATCTGACCGTATCGGAAACCGGATGGGCCAAATCTGTCTGGGGGAAGATTTATGGACAGTGGTTTTTGGCGGCGGGGATCTTTGTATATGACTTTGATAAATTTATCCCCTCCCATCTGCTGGAGCGGATCCAAAAATATAAGGTAACAACCTTCTGCGCTCCTCCCACCATTTACCGGTTCCTAATCAAAGAGGGACTGGAGCACTACGACCTTTCCTGCCTGAAATACGTTACCACAGCCGGAGAGGCTCTCAACCCGGAGGTGTTCCGTAAATTCCAGGAGTACACCGGCTTGATGATCATGGAAGCTTTTGGACAGACTGAGACCACTGCCCTGACGGCCAATTATGTGGGCACCAAAACCAAGGTCGGTTCTCTGGGCAAGGCTTCCCCCATGTATGATCTGGATGTCGTCGATGAGGAGGGGAAATCTGTCCCCAACGGTACTGTCGGAGAGTTGGTGGTCCACACCCGGGGAGAGGATCAGCTGGGAATGTTTGTGGGTTACTACGAAGGGCCGGAAAAGACCAAGGAGGTCTGGAAGGATGGAGTTTACCACACCCTTGACACTGTTTGGCGGGATGATGACGGATTCTTCTGGTATGTGGGCCGGATGGACGATGTGATCAAGGCCTCTGGCTACCGCATTGGTCCTTTTGAGATTGAAAGCGTCCTGATGGAGCTGCCCTATATTCTGGAGTGCGGTGTTACCGGCGCCCCTGATCCTGTCCGAGGCGTTGTGGTAAAGGCCAGTATTGTTTTGACCAAGGGGACGGAACCCTCTGACGCCCTTGTGAAAGAAATTCAGGACTATGTAAAGAAGCAGACAGCCCCTTATAAATACCCCCGTATTGTGGAATTTGTGGATGAACTGCCCAAGACCATCAGCGGGAAAATACGCCGGGTGGAGCTGAGAAAGAGCCTGCCAGGAGTGCAGAATTCTCAAAACAAATAGGTTCCATCGCCCCGTGAGCGGAAGCAGCCGTCGTGAAAAAAGGCCTGCGGCATTTTCCGCGCAGCACCCATACGATGTACATTGGCAAGATAAAAGTTTAAAGCAGAGCTGCGGGGCTGAGCTTTTCGCGGCTCTGCTTTATTTAAAACGGGATTTTGAAAGGACTTGCTTATGCTGAGACTAAGACCCTACAAGGCATGTGACGCACAGACCATTACTAGGTGGCTGAAGGATGAATATGCTTTTCGCCAGTGGAGCGCGGACCGCTATGAAAAATATCCCATCACCCCCGGCGATATGAACGCCTACTATGACAGGGACAAGGACAGCGGAAAAATTTGGGGCATGACCGCCTTTGACGATTCAGGGGTGATCGGGCACTTTACCATGCGCTTTCCCAATGAAAACAACCTCGGCGAAATACGGCTGGGATTTGTCATTGTGGACGATCAAAAGCGGGGGAAAGGCTATGGGAAAGAGATGCTTTCCCTTGCCGTTCGATATGCCTTTGAGATTCTTGGGGTTGACAAGGTATCGCTGGGGGTTTTTGAAAACAACCGGGCCGCCATCAGGTGCTATGAATCCTGCGGGTTTCAAAGGGTTTCATTGCCGGAGCCGGAAAGCTACCGCTGTATGGGGGAAGTGTGGAATTGTATTGAAATGAAGCTGGCCAAATAATCCATATCCACGAAAATAGGATTGAAAGAAACGTCAATTTGTGGTAAGATAAAGCGTAATGTACTGACTGGGGGGATCATTTTGCCAATAAACGTACATAGGGAAGTCCCTGTGGATGCCATTGAGGAACAGAACCGTATCGCCGAATTCCTTCGGCCGCGCCTTCGGGAACGGTTCCATACCCCAAACCCTCTGGCCATGGTGCATACCTTTGGCTGTCAGCAGAATGTGGCGGACGGGGAGAAGCTGAAGGGAATACTTGCCCAAATGGGCTTTTCCTTTACCGGTTTTCCGGAACAGGCTGACCTGATCCTCTTCAACACCTGTGCCATCCGGGAAAATGCAGAAACAAAGGTGTTCGGCAACATCGGGAACCTGAAGCAGTTGAAGGCTGCCAAGCCTTCTATGCTGATCGGTATCTGCGGCTGCATGACCGAACAGTCCCATGTGGTGGAAAAACTGAAGAAAAGCTATCCCTATGTCAGCTTTGTCTTTGGTTCCCATTCCGCTTACCTGCTGCCCTCGCTGGTGCAGTGTTGCCTGGACGAGGGAAAGCGCATCTTTCGGGTGGCCCCGGACGACGGCTGCGTCGCGGAAGGGATCCCTGCTGTGCGGGAAGAGGGTGTAAAGGCCTGGCTGCCCATTATGTATGGCTGTGACAACTTCTGCTCCTACTGTGTGGTTCCCTATGTGCGGGGCAGGGAGCGGAGCCGCCGCCCGGAACGGATACTGGCGGAATTCCGAGAACTGGTGGAGACCGGGTACAAGGACATCACCCTTTTGGGGCAGAACGTCAATTCCTACGGAAAGGGATTGGAAGAACCGGTGGATTTCTCTTCTCTGTTGGAACAGCTAAACGCCGTTCCAGGGGATTTCCGCATTCGTTTTATGACCTCCCATCCCAAGGACTGTACCCATCGGCTGATTGATACCATTGCCCGCTGTGAAAAGGTTTGCAGTCACATTCATTTGCCGGTCCAGTGCGGAAGCAGCCGGATTTTGAAAGAAATGAACCGCCATTATGACAGGGAAGGTTATCTGGAACTTGTTCGTTACGCCCGTGAAAAAATTCCGGGTATTACCTTCACCAGTGATATTATTGTGGGCTTTCCAGGGGAAACCTATGAGGAGTTCCAGGAAACCCTCTCCCTGCTGCGGGAGGTAAAGTATGTTTCACTGTACACTTTTATCTTTTCACCCCGCCCAGGGACAAAGGCGGCAAAGTTGCCTGATCCTGTCCGAGGAGAGGAAAAGGGGAGATGGTTCCGGGAGCTGCTGGCCCTTCAGGATGAGATTGGTCTGGAGCAGATGCAGCCCTATATTGGACAGACTGTCCAGGTGCTGGCTGAGGACTGGGGCAAGGTGGGAGACGGACTTCTCCAGGGGAGAACTGAGTCGAATCTGATTGTGGAATTCCCGGGCGAACCGTCCCTAGTGGGGCAGTTTGTCCAGGTAAAAGTTCGGTCTGTAAAAAAGTGGGCCTTATTGGGCCAGCTAGATTGATAAATAAAGGAGCATGTTAAAATGGATATCATCGAAATGGCAAGGGCATTGGGCAAAGCAATCCAGCAAGATGAGCGGTATATCCGTCTCTCCCTGGCTCGGGACAACAATGACAACGATGAAAAGCTTCAGGAGATGATCGGGAATTTTAACCTGAAACGGGTAGAGGTCAACCAGGAAGCCGCCCGTCCCGACAAGGACCAGGCCAAGCTGGACCAGCTCAACGAGAGCATCCGCGCCCTGTACAAGGAGATCATGGAGAATCCCAACATGGCGGAGTTTAACGCCGCCAAGGAGGAAATCGACAGCCTGATGAACTTTGTCAACCAAATTTTGGTTCTCAGCGTCAACGGCCAGGATCCAGATACCGTTGAACAGTCCAGCTGTACTGGAAGCTGCGCCACCTGCGCGGGCTGCCATTGACAGGGAAGTAAAAAATTTTCTTTCGACCCTTGGTCTCCGTCAAAGGAGGCCAAGGGTTGGGGTTTTTATTTTGGAAGGCGGTTCAGATGGAAACGGAGGGTTTTATGGAGTGGAATGATTTAGACAGTTCCCTTCCTTTGGAGCTGCTTTCGCGGTTTGCCCAAATGAGTAGGGATGTTTTGAGGGATAACCTTGTGGGGGTTTATCTCCATGGCTCGGCGGTTATGGGATGCTTCAATCCCCAAAAAAGTGATTTGGATTTGATTATTGTGGTAAACGGGATCGTCCCCGAAACAATAAAACTGGGATTTATGGAAAAAGCGGTAAAGTTGAATGAGGAAGCTCCTTCAAAGGGTTTTGAGTGGAGCGTTGTTAAAAAAGAATTCTGTAAACCCTTTACATACCCAACTCCCTATGAACTGCATTTTTCCAACAGTCATTTAAAATGGTTTCAGGAAAACCCAATTGACTATATTCGGAAAATGCAGGGGGTTGATAAAGATTTAGCCGCGCATTTTACCATTATCAGCCATTATGGGAAAACCCTTTTTGGTGAGGAAATCAGGGAAGTTTTTGGCGAAGTTCCCAGAGAAGATTACATCGACAGCATCCGTCTTGACGTTGAAAATGCCTGCGCAGATGTTGTATCCAATCCTGTCTATATTATTTTAAACCTGTGCCGCGTGCTGGCATACTTGCGGGACGGATTGGTTTTATCCAAAAAAGCGGGCGGCCAGTGGGGGATGGACAACCTTTCGGAAACATACCGCCCGCTGATTCAAAACGCGCTTGCCGCCTATACAGGCAGCGGGGAATTTTTATCTCCTCCTGAAAATGCCCAGGCGTTTGCAGGGGACATGGCTGCAAAAATTGAAAGACTGAAATA
>CATJCP010000179.1 GCA_949737515.1 uncultured Oscillospiraceae bacterium
CAGTATAGGTGCCGTTGGCAGACTTGGTAGCCAGCTCTACCATGCGGTTGAGCATGGAGTGAACCTCTGTCAGGTTGCCTTCTGCGGTCTGGATCAGAGAAATGCCGTCCTGGGCGTTGGCAGCCGCAGTTTCAAGGCCAGTAATCTGTGCCTTCATCTTCTCGCTGATTGCCAGGCCTGCGGCGTCGTCACCAGCCCGGTTAATACGGAAGCCGGAAGACAGCTTTTCAAGAGACTTGGATACTGCGCTGTTGTTCATGCCCAGCTGACGGTAAGCGTTGAGCGCCATTGTGTTAGTCCTTACGACCATTCCCATGATAATACCTCCATGTGGCCTCTCTCCCCGAACGTTTCCGCGTCATGCGTTATTCATAAGGGAAAGGGCTAAATTAAAAATAATATTTATTCAAACGCATCCCTCCGCCGCGCGCTGACTTTGGGATACGCCTAAACCAAAATCAAACGGCCTGTTCCGCCGTTTCCCGGGCCCTCTTCCTCTGGTGCGCCCGTTTGCTTGTGGTGATTTGGGAAAGCTTCTCGTGTTGGATGGTGTCAGGGGCGTATAACTCACCCCGGGCGATCTTCACATCCTTGGGCGCGTCGATGGCCAGCTTGAACTTGTGGCCGCCCTTGTCGCTCTCCACAAAGGTGATGTAGATGTTGTCCCCTATCACGATGCTTTCTCCCAGGTTCCTTCCCAGCAATAACATGGCATCCTGCCTCCTTTTGTGAATATAAGACATACAGTTTACTATAAGGCCTAAATTTACAATAAAGTATACTTTTTTGTAAGGAGGAAAACTGAAAAAAATTTTTGATAAGGGGTTGAAAAGACACTTATTTTATGGTATTATCATAGCTGTAGACATACAAAGAGGGCTTACGAAAAAGTATACTTTTTCGTAAGCCCTTTCGGTTTTAAGGATCTTTATTTTTGGCTTAGTTATGGGAAAAACTGCGGAAAAGAAGAATGGACAGGAAACGAAAAACCGCTGTTTCCTGTCCATTTTTGAAAATTTCCAATCTTTCCAGCCCCTTCAGGGCGGTTTACAATAAAGTCGGTGGGGACTTTTTGTAACAGGTTGCTGTCCGCTCCCTTATTTAAGCTTCTCCGCCTGATATAAAAAGGTGGACAGAGGCATCCCGCATTCTCTGGCGGCCTCGCTGCCGGAAATCAGCCCTTCCTTCCACTTCCGGTATACCTTGATAAAATTCTCCGGTAATGGGTTGGAGGGTCTGCCGAACTTTACGCCCCTGGCCTTTGCCGCCTCTATTCCCTGCATCTGCCGCTCCCGGATGCTCGACCGCTCGCTCTCCGCCACGAAGGACAGCACCTGGAGCACCAGATCCGCGATAAAGGTCCCCAAAAGGTCCTTGCCCATGCGGGTATCCAACAGGGGCATATCGATCACATAGATGTCCACCCCCATTTCTTTGGTCAGTTTCTGCCACTGCCGCTGTATTTCCTGGTAGTTCCGCCCCAGGCGGTCTATACTCTGTACATATAAAATATCCCCGGCGTGCAGCTTTTTCAGCATACGGTTGTACTCCGGGCGGTCAAAATCCCGCCCAGACTGCTTATCCAGAAATATGTTCTCCGCAGGCACTTCCTTCGCCCGCAGAGCAATTTGCTGACGGTCCTCATTCTGGTCCGTACTGGATACCCGGATATATCCATATATCTTTCGCTGCATTCAGGTCCCCCGCTTATCGCTGCATAGACGTTCCTTCCTTAGGGCCATGGCGATGGGGCATTGGCTTCCTGCCGCCCCTAACTGCCTTGGCTTTTTCGCTTCCCTGCATCAGGAAAAGGGGTGGGAAAACTCCTCCAAAAACGCATTTAGGGTATATAATTGTACAAATATTCAAAGGAAAGACCCCCTGACGGAGGCCTTTTTCTTTTGGAGCTCCTCAAAAATCTCCTCAGGAGAAATCTGAATACCAATTTTTAGAGCTACCTCTTTACAAACCACAGCGCCGCAAAACAGAGGATCGCCTGCACCGCCGCAAACCGGTACACTGTCTGAGGGTTCGACCATCCCTTGTTTTTCCGCACATGATCATGTATAGGTGTTCGGATATTTTTGAGCACTGAGATTTTTAAAAACCGTTTCAGAGATATTTTGACAAGCCCCGCCCCGCCGTCCACAATGGTCACAAGGGCAAAGGGGAGATACAAAAAGGGATCGCGGGTTTTCAGGGCCGCAATGGCGGTAAAAAGCCCCAGGGCCCGTGAGCCTGCATCCCCCATCAGCAGGGAACTGGGAGAGGTATTGTACCACAAATAGGCCAAAACAGCGGATACCATCAGGAGAACAGCGGAGGTCCACTGGAACCCTGTGCCCAGGGCTGAATCCAACAGGCAGAAAGCTCCCAGCGTCACCAGGGAGAGGGTACCCAAAAGGCCATCTACTCCATCGGTGCAGTTGGTCACATTGATGGCGCTCCACAGCAGGACCACCCCAAGAACCCCGAACAGCCACACCGGCACATCCCAGGTAAAGCCCAAAAGGGCGAATTGCACCTGAGTGCCGTTAAAGTTAATGTAGGTAATCACCGCCACCACGGAGATGACCAAGTCCAGAAGCCCCTTTTTGTACTCGCCCCAAGGGGTTCTGGCACAGTCGTCCAGAAAACCAGTCATCATTGAGGCACAGGTCAGCAGAAGGTATAGGCCGGTTTCCAGGGAAAAGGGGAGGAACAAAAGGGCGGCGGCAGTAAAAGCCAGTATAAACAGAAAGCCGGCTCCCCTGGGTTTGCCGGCGGAAAGCTGCCCCTGTACGGCATATTCCCGGCCCATATCCCGCGGAAGCTTGGGGGAGCCAAACTGCACCGCAAGGCAGGTGAACACAAAGGCTGCCAGAGCGCCCAGCAAAACAGAGGACCTTCCAAGAAAAGAGGATAGCATTTTTCGTCCCTTCATTTCAAAAAACCGGAAGGGTCCACGATTGGGTTCTGCCTTCCGCTCCCCCCTCCGGTTTTAAGTGATAGATCGTCGTCAGATTTTTCGCAGCCTGGGTATCACTACGACCAGGACTGCCCAGATAGCCAGATACACCGCCAAAAGATCTGGTGTAATACTGGCAAAGGAACCGGTAAACACAAAGAAAGTGAGTACCGCATACCCCAGAAAAACGCCGATAAACTGGATCATCGTTGCCAGCACCACGGCAGTTTTGGCCGAATAAGCGGCACAGACCGCATGGACCATGGAGGCGGTAGAGCCGATATGGGCCGCCTCCGCCCTGGCCTTTTCCCTCGGCCGGCAGTAAAGCTGCAGGGCCTCCTGGGTCTGGGCTGGGATAATGCGGATATCTTCCATGGGGAACTCATACAGCCTGCAGATTTTCTCCGCCGTCACATTGGGGTCGTTGACACTGACGGAGATGGTGATATTCTGGTCCATCAGATCCCCCAGCATTTCGGCAGCATCCTCGTTCACGGAATACCCCAGCACAAACATGGCGGACAGCTCCCCAGAGTTGGAAAGATAAAGGATGTCCCTGTGATCCCGGCAGTATTTGGCCTCAAAGTCCTTGGAAGGGGTGTCCACCCCGTAATGCTGCATCAACGCACGGTTGCCGATCAGAACACGCTTTTTGTTGACCCAGGCGGTCAGACCCATCCCATCCTCATAGACGATATTCTCCACCGGCCGCAGCAGATTCTTCTGCCCCTGGATGATGTTGCTGAATATTCCCGTCAAGGTAGACCTGGTGGAGCAGATTAGACTGGCGGCATCCAGCAAGGCGTCGTCAATGCGCTTTTCCGCAAAGGGCTTGACAGTAAAGAGGGTGACATCCTTGGTGGAAAAAAGGTCTGTCGCATCCAGCACCACTGCGGAAACATCGGAGAATTCGTCGGCGGCCTGGTAGCTGGCCAGCATAGCCCCCTCCCTGTGGAGCTGCTTAGACATCCTGCCCAAGGGCATACTGGCCGCAATGGAGGCAGTCAGGGGAGAACACACGGCAGTCAAGGCTGCAAAAGAGGTCAAGGCCCCAAAGGCGCTTTTGGGATCGGATAGGAAATACCCCGCCAACGAAACAATAATGGAGGCCGCCAAACAGATGGGAGCCAGGATACGGGAAATATTCTCGCTGAAATCGTTGGCATAGGCGGTTTCAGTGTACTCCGCCAGGCGTTCCGTCTTAACGCTCACGGCGACAGAGGGTTCTTCAATATCCAGCCCTCTAGTCAGTTCCCTGGCCAGATCCTCGTTCTCCACCTTTAAAATCGCATACTTATCGCTGCTGCCCAAAACAATACGGCTGCCCCTGTCCACACGGTTGATATACATAAACCGGCCCACATTGCTCAGCATCAGGGCTAGAGCGGGGATAAAGCAGTACAGATGGACGTTCTGGGTATCCATGACATATTCCGGCATAATGGTCAACACTGCGCACTGGACCACAGAGGCCACCACCGAAAGGGCCGTCAAGCTGTCGTTGTCCGGCTTCAGGGTAAACAGGGAGATCAGACCTCCGCCTACAATATTGGCATTGACCAGGGCAGCGGTCAGAAGCAGTCCGAAGGTAACGGCAATATAGGTCAGGGGATGCATTTCCGGCCACAAAAAGCCTGGCATCATCAGCATATGGACCTTGCCCAGGTGCAGATAGAATAGCAGCCCAAAGAGAACCGCTGTGACCCCCATTCGGATGAGGGTGTTGCTGCGGGTCTGTTCGATCTGCTCACGCATCTCTTCCTCGTTATCCTCCCGGCCAAAGTTGTCCTTCAGCCGTCCCATCCGCCCCATGTGGGCGCGGGGACGGGGATCCCGGGAGTTCTCCTGGGAAGTACTTTCCTGGGAAATATCCTCCTGGCCGTTCTCCTCTTCCTCATCTACATCAAATTCCTTTTTGGCAAAAAAGGCGTTGACCTTGCTCTTCCGACGGGAGTGGAGCTGCATCTCCTCCTCTGGGTCGATGGTAGGGGCTGCAGGCTCTCCTCCCCGGGATTCCTCCGTTCCATCCTCATCTTCCATCGTTTCAAAAATACTTTTGTTCATATCCCCAAAGAGGGAACGACGGCGGGAAGCGTTGGGTTCCGGCTGTTCCAAAGGCTCCTCCGCCAAATCCTTCCGGGGCTTTGGCATAGAAGGTGTCATGATTTCCTCTGTCCTCCCCTTTGCGGAAGGGACGGGAGACTGCCTCTTGCCAGCCCGCTGGACAGCAGGGGGATCGTTTACCCCCAGAAGGAACTCTTCTTCCTGCTCCTCTTCAACAGGCTCCGGCACCGGTGCACGGCGGGACTGGGGAGGAGGAGCCTCGTCCAGCTCTGGGATGGACAGATGAAACTGCCTTGTCCTGTGAGCTCCGGTCACCTCCTGTTCCACCGGGGGCGCAGGCCGGTCCGGCAATTCCTCCGCCACATCCTGATAGGTGGGAGGCGTCTGGGAGGATATCCCACGACGGGCTGGAGCGGAAGCCCGCTCCGGGAAAAGCTCCTCTTCCTCCCCAAGGGGCCGTCGAACCGGACGAGATGGGGCAGACGGTTGGCGGCTTTTTGGCGGGTAATCCAGTTCCTCCGCCTCATAATCGTACAGCTCCGGTTTTTTCTTTTTGACAGCTACCGACTGCCACAAAGCGTCCCACTGCTGCTCCTGGGCCGCCCGTGTCCCAGGTGAGGACGGGAGGGCCTGTTGAGCCAATTGACGGCTGAGACGCTCGGTTTTGCGCTGATCCGGTGGAGTGGAGAGGTCTCGGTCTGTTGCCTCCTCCTCTCCCCAGCCCCAGCCCTCTGGCATAGCCACCGCCACAGCAGCGGCTTTTTCCTCAATGGCCGGTCTCGTAGTTTCCAGCCTCCCGCTTCGGCGTATCTCTGGGGAATCCATCTCCTCTTCCGCTTCCTCAAAGACCTCCTCTGCTCTCCTTGGGCTGCCCCCGGCAGTTGTCTTTTTCTTCTTTATCTCCGAAAGGACGTCGTCCAATTCATCGTGACTGCTCATCGGTTATTTGACTGCCTCCTTTATTTCCTGCTTGCTGATATTCCCGCGCTTAGGCGGCCTCCGCCATGCCGCAAAATCCGGCGAAACGTCTATTTCCTAATCTGGGCGGCCGCTATCCCCGCCCGCTGGCGGGCCACCTCATACATGAGGATCCCCGCAGCTACAGAGGCGTTGAGGGAATTCACCTTCCCTCGCATGGGCATAGATACAATGAAATCGCTGTTCTCCCGGATCAGCCTGCCGACCCCTTTGCCCTCCGAACCAACAACCAAAGCCAACGGCCCAGTATAATCCATTTCACACCAATTTTTTCCACCCATATCCGCGGCATAGATCCATACGCCCCGTTCCTTCAGTTCCTGGATTGCAGAGGACAAATTGGCCACCCGAACCACAGGCAGATACTCCACTGCCCCGGCAGACGCCTTATACACCGCCGGGGTCAGGCCAGCTGTCCTCCTTTTGGGGATAATCACGCCATGAGCCCCTGTCGCCTCCGCCGTACGAATAACCGCTCCCAAATTATGAGGGTCTTCCAGCTCGTCGCACAGGATAAAAAAAGGCTTTTCCCCCCGCTCCTGGGCCAACTGGAACAGATCCTCCAGCACCGCATAAGGATGGGCTGACGCCACGGCGATCACCCCTTGATGGTTTCCACCGCCGCACATGGCATCCAGTTTGGCAGGGCTCACCTCTTTGATCGGTATCCCCTTTTCCTTGGCCATTGCGATGATCTGCAGGATAGAGCCTTTAATATCTCCTCTTACAATATTGACATTCTCCAGGGCGCGTCCGCTTTTCAGGGCTTCCAGCACAGCATTACGTCCCACAATCATATCAAGGCTGGCAGGCCCGGATTCCCCTGCATCTAAAGGAGCCGCTTTGCAGGAATCCCTTTTTATTTGCTTCAATCAGATGTCCTCCCTTATTGTCATAGGCTTCCCCACCCGGATAAAGGACTGCCTTATCATTATAGCATGAAGCGGAAAGAAATGGAATTGTCAAAAACGATATCCGCATCCTGCAACGCGGTCTATTATATCATAAAAAGGCCTCTTTTTAAACAGCTTTCCACGGATTTTCTCCTAATATGCCGCTGCTTTCCACTTCCCATTATTGCTTATCTTCCGCCTGTTCTGCAAATATTATACATATATTGGGAAATTTTTATAGTCTCTGCAGGATCCTTGCTGCAAAATTGCGCGGCGCAAAATTCACCCGGCTTCGGTTATACAAAATGTATAACCGCGTTTTCCTCTTTTCTAGTTGAAAACTCTGTTGAAAATGTGGAAACAACAGCCCGTTAACTTTGCACCAGAACTTGTTAATAACCAGATTTTTGACAAACCGGCAATATCCACCCGTCAATTTGTCGAAGCGTTGTCATCCTGAGAGGGATTTCTGGATGTAAGGTACCATATAGCCCGTTCTACAGAGGTCACCACGCTTTCCTCTGGTTCGCCCTTTCCGGCATTGCGGTAATCGTAAAGCCTGCAAAAGGAGCTGACGTCCTCTTTCAGCTGATCCAGATACTTTGTGGTCAGAGAAGTGGTAGCTTCCATAAAGCCAGGCAGGGATTTCCTGGACATTTTGGCCTGGGCGCGATCTGCCAGAAGGGTGTAATGCTCCAGGCACAATACCGGCTGCTTGGCATATAGCTCCCGGAAGCTCTCCTCCTTCTCCCAAAGATTCAGAGTGGTATCCACCATCCGGGACAAGGCCCACTGAATTTTATCGCAGACATAACAGGTCTTCGTCATGTTCTTTGTCTGGTCCAGACGGCTGTCGCCTTTCCGGAAAATGCCCTGTTTGACGTCAACGCGCTGTTTTTGTCCAAATATATCCTTTTTTATATAATCCAGATGGCTTTCCAACATCAACGCTATGGACAAGCGATTGCGGGAATGGAGCATCTTCTGAAAGTGAAAGGAACAAAACCCTGCCTTATTTGTTTCCTCCCGAATGTCCGGCTCCATCATTGCAGCCCCCATAATGTATTCGACACACCGCTTCTCCAGAGTGTCCCTCAACCGGCAGATGGGGCAGCCATCCATGGGCTCAAATACCTCACTGACAGGGATGGTGTAGATTGAATCTCGCATAGCCTTTGTCCTCCTTTTTGGAATGGGTACAGATATTTTCTGGACCTGTTCTATATACCATATTATAGCATAGAGCACCGGGCATTTGTACTGTGGCAATTGTAAAACTTCTCCTTTTCGACTCTTGTCCAAGGGATGCAGATATGCTATGATGAGAAAAGGAGGGGGTACGCTTTATGTTACAGACCATTTCAGGGTTAGCTCCGCTGGCCTTATCCAATCCATTCGGGCTGTCACTTGCCCAGACTTTGGACTGCGGGCAGTGCTTCCGCTGGGAGCTCCAGCCTGACGGAAGCTGGACCGGTGTTGCAGGCCGGAGGGTATACAGCCTAAGGGAGAAAAAGAATGAAATTCTCGCCACATGTCTGTCAAATCCCGCTCCGCCGCCAGATGAGCTGGCCAGCTTTTTCCATAGATACTTTGACCTTGGCACCGACTACCAAACCATTCAAGGATTGTGCGAAAGACATCGGATTTTAAAAGAGGCGGCTCAATTTTCAAAGGGAATCCGCATTCTGCGTCAGGATCCCTGGGAGGCTTTGTGTACCTTTATTTTGAGCCAAAACAATAACATCAAACGGATCACCGGTCTGGTAAACCGGCTTTGTGAGCATTTTGGAGAACCGATCCCAGCAGCGGAAGGCAGAACCTACTTCACCTTCCCCGCTCCGGAGGCGCTGGCCCCTCTGACCGTGGAGGATCTGGCCCCTGTGCGGTGCGGATTCCGGGCAAAATACATCCTGGATGCTGCAAAAAAGGTTGCTTCCAGGGAAATTGATCTGGAAGGTATGGAGAAGATTTCAACGCCGGAGTCAATGGACATCCTGATGGGCATCAAAGGGGTGGGCCCCAAGGTGGCACAGTGTGCATTGCTCTTTGGGCTCCATAAGATGGACTGCCTACCCAGAGATGTTTGGATTGGCCGGGCAATGGATAAGCTCTTCCCGGAAGGGTTTCCTCAGGAGGTGCTGCCTATGGCTGGCGTAGTACAGCAATATTTATTTCACTATGTCAGATACAACCCCGAAGTTTTGGAGGTTGACCAGCCGTCAAAACAATAAAACATTACAAGGTAAAAACAAGGATATATTGATACGAATTTTCGGTGAAAACCAGTATCAATATATCCTTGTTTGCCGCATAAGTCCCTTTGACCTCTGTTATCAAAACAGGAAGAACAAAAAATTTTAAGACTATTCAAATCGTCTTAACAACAAACTATTATAATAGTCCAAAATAGACTATTTAGATAGTCTAAAAAAGAAAGAGGTATCTGTCATGAAAAAGAGCCATCTTGTAAAATTGGCGGCCGCCGCAGCATTGGCGGGGATCCTGGTAGGATGTACAGCCCCGCAGCCTTCTGAACCAACCCCCAGCGAAGAACCGACGGTGTTAGGGGAATTTGTGAAACTTGATAATGAAAAGGGGAACTGGCTGAACCTTACGCCGGAACAAAGGCAGGAGGATTTTGATTATCTTTATCAAACCCTAAAAGAAAACTACCCTTATTTCCACGTTGTCCAGCGTATAACGGGAAAGGATATGGAAAAGCTGTACCAGGAATACAGGGAAAAGGTGAAAACCTGCGGGACAGACGCAAAGTTTTTTGTAATCCTTGACCAGTTCACCAGGGAAGCGGATATGATCGGCCATTTAAGCACCATATCGCCGCTGGATTACCCATGGTTCAAAGAGGCATATGAAAACCTTTCAGGGGACGGCTACGAAGACGGGGCACGCATGAAACGCATAGGAGAGGCGTATACCAATGAACGGACAGCCTTCTGTTATGAAAAAATGGATGAAGTATTCTGGCCGATATTTGATGAAGTTATGGAATATTACGACAGCTTGGAGGAAGACAGTTCCCAGCCGGACAGCGCCCCGGAAAACCAGGACGAACCCCAGGAACCCGGCAACGTGGAAACCAAAATATTGGAGCCGGGAAAAACCGCCTATATTAAAATTATTTCCTTTGACATGGCGGAATATGAACAGGATAAAAAGGTATTGTTTGATTTCTATGGGCAGGTAAAGGATTATCCCCATGTTATATTTGACCTCAGCGAGAACGGGGGCGGCGGGATGTCCTATTTTGATGATTTAATCGCTGCGCCGAATATTGACAAACCGCTCTCCACAGATGTATATATGTTTATAAAATCCGGGGATTACAATGGGAAATTTATAGATTTTTCAGAGTTCCGGCCAATTGATGAAGCCCCTTCCCTTCCCCGCATGAACCAGGAGGATTTTGCAGGATTTGACTTGTATATGCCAATAACTTATCAGGTTGAGCCGCTGTCCAGTGAAAAAATGCTTAACGGGAAGCTGTGGATGCTGGTCAGCGAAAATGTATTTTCTTCGTCAGAATACGCGGCGATGTTTGCCAAGGCGACAGGGTTTGCAGAGCTGGTGGGAACCACTACCGGCGGGGATGGGATTGGGATTGATCCGAACCCCATTGTACTGCCTAACAGCGGATTTTTAGTGCGGTACAGCCCTATTTATGGCGTGACCCCAGACGGAGCCAGCAGCCAGGAATTTGGGACGGAACCAGATATCATTTCGCCGGAAGGAGAGATGGTTTTGGATACCTGTCTCAAGGAGATCGCCAAGCTGGGATAATTCAAACCATTGACCCATTGCGGACTGAAAGACCAAACACAGGTTTTTCAGTCCTTTTTTTCGGAAAAAACAATATAAAAATATAAGGAGATTGGACTTTATGCATGAAAGCTTAAAGGTTGCATTTTTTACGGTTTTACGATAAGATATGGTATAAAGCTCCTTATGGGGAAAGGGGAACATGAAAATGTTTTTCGCGGATTTGTCTGCATGGACAGAACAAAATGTCATTCTCAGGATGGTCGCCGCTTTGGTATTGGGGGCGTTAATCGGCATAGACCGCGGGGCAAAGAGGAGGGGCGGAGGCGCCAGAACAGATGCGGCGGTCTGTCTCGGAGCCGCAATGGTGGTGATGACGGGCCAATATATGGAAATGCGTTATCAGGGCACTACAGATGTGGCCAGAATGGCTTCCCAGGTGGTAAGCGGCGTGGGTTTTCTGGGTGCTGGCTCCATTATTGTATCCCGACATCAGGTAAAAGGGCTGACCTCGGCAGCGGGAATATGGGTTTGCGCCTGTATTGGGCTGGCTGTGGGCATTGGATTTGTGGATGGCGCCATTATAGCAACGCTGATCCTGCTGTCTGGGCTTCATATCCTCCCAATTGTGGAGGCAAGGGTATATAAGCACTCCAGATACATGGTCCTCCAGGTAGAGGCGGCAGAGGGAGGAACTTCCATAGAGCTTATGAGGAAGCTGAAGGCAGACGGGTGTATTGTAGATCTATTTGAGGTGGAAAAGGCAGGAACCAATGTGAGTTCCTTTACCATTGCGCTTACGGTCCGCATTCCCCACAGGCTGAATCGGGAACAGTATGTGGAAAGCCTGATGAAGATCAAAGGCATTCTTTCTGTCGACAGTATGTAATGAAAACTCACCAGCTTGATTATACCTTCAGACTAAATTGTCAAAAGAGCTTCACCTCCTGCAAACGCAGAGGGTGAAGCTCTTTTGACATATTTATTCATACTCTCGCCGCAAAAACCGGAACAGATCCTCCTGTGTCTGGAACTGGTCATAGTCCCCTATCAGTTCTCTTGGGTAATGATATAAAACCCCAGCTTTTTCGTTTCTGCCCAGGGCAGCGATGAGATCCTGTTCCCCGTATTTTTTCATGTATTCGATAAACGCTCTCACCCGAGGCTTGTCCAGCATGGGGTATCCGCAGGGATATTCCCCGCATTCCCAGCAGCCGCTCTTCCCTCCTCCCTTGCAACAGACATAGCTTTTGCACCAGTCCTTTCCCCTGCAGCCGTGGTTGCGGCAGCCTGCACAGTCCTTATTTTCACTGCATACGCAGCAGGCCAATCCGCAATATGCAAGACCTTTTGATGCATCGAAAAACTGTATTTTGGATCGTTCGTAATATCCCATCCCGGGACGGAATGTCTCAGAGGGAAGAAAACCATATTTTTCCAAAATTGGAATCCGTTCAGGTATATTGACCGCCTTGACTTTCAGACTTTCCACCTGAAAATCTGGTATCAGCTCTAAAACTACCAGTCGGAGCAACTCTTCTATGTAACATTCCTGTTCATAACGGGAGGCAATATCCAGCCGCAAAACCCCTGTCTTCCCGCCGGAAATCTCCATCGTCCCGATGGCGCGGTCCGCATCTTTTTCCAATTGGGGAATCCCTTTTTGGGGGATGATTGCAAACCGGACATAATACCCCTTTTGGTATTCTTCCAACCAAAAGCGGATACATTTTTCCATCTGTTCCTCTGTGGTATAGTAAAAATTGCTGGTGCAGCTGTCAGAATTTGCCCTGGAAGCAACTTCACAGTCCGAGTAACAGTCCAGGAGTGATTTCGCATCCTCCGTCCTCACCAGCCTTAAATGGAAGCTGGGCGTACTGTATTCCAGGCATTGTTTGTATAGATCCATTGATTCAACTCCTTTTTTCTTTATTGTACATTAAAAACATATGTTCTGTCAAGAGATTTAAAATAACGCCGAATACAACTTTAACCTTTCTCTTTTGGATAAAGGCGTGCTGTCATTCGTATGACTCTACGAAGCGTAGATTGACAGCAAACAGTCCGCCAGGATATACTTTTGTTATAACAATAAAACAAAAAAGGAAATGGTCAAATTGAAAATTACAGTATTCAATGGAAGTCCTGCCGGTGCAGACAGTACGACAAATGTAATCGTTTCATCTTTTCTTCTTGGAGCACAACGCGGAGGAGCGGAAACCCATAATGTCTTTCTATCAGAAAAAAATATCAAACAGTGCTGTGGATGCTTTTCCTGCTGGTTCAAAACACCCGGTAAATGTGTCTTTAACGACGATATGCCGCAGCTGATGGAATTATACGATTCGTCGGACATTGTCTGTTTCGCAACCCCTGTTTACACCTGGAATATGACAGCGCTGATGAAAAATTTTGTCGACCGGCTCGCCCCTTTAAAAAGTCCAAAAATCACTGAGCATAATGGGGATTTCGACCTTGCGGATACCAAGGTCAAAGAGCAGAAATTTATTGTTATTTCAAACTGTGGATTTCCAGGAGAAAACAATTTTAAAGTTATGAAAGCGGTCTTTGAATGCTGCAGCCCCTGTCTTGAAATTTTCAGGAACTGCGGCAAGCTTTTAAAAAGCCACAACCAATCTGCTGCTCCCCATGTCCGCGAATATCTTTCTGCTGTGGAACAGTCAGGTTTTGAGATGATCCATAAGGGCAGCGTCTCTGAAGAGACAAGAAAAAGGCTTGAAATGCCTTTGATGTCTGTCAGAGATTATGTAAAATTCTTGGGAATGTAAACGGTTCACATAAAAAACGAGATATACCATTAAGGTGTATCTCGTTTTTTATGTGTTTGATCTTTCCTCTAACAAAGAATCATTCCCCAGTCCCGCCCTCTTTTTCAGTCAATGTCCGGTCGTAAAAATACGCAGTGCTGCTTGCCGTTGTACGCGATCGGGGCACAACAATACCATAAAATAACGCTGCCCTAAGCGTTCCAATGAGAGGCAGGCTCATTCTCAGCCTTGGAGATAACATTCGCCCTGAAAAATACCTCTTGTTCTTTGTCTTGTCTGCACCAATATTTCTGTCCATCCTTCCTTACGGGATCCACTCCTCCATCATATAAGGAATGAGAACAGAGGGAATTCTAATCCCTCCCTCCTGCCGGTTATAGCCATTTTCTATAACTGCCAGAAAGAGGTTCCTTCCGGATATGTCTTCAATTTTGCCAGCCCACAGGTTTTTATTGTTTTCCAACTTTAGGAACCCAGAGTTATCCTGCTGGCTACACCCGATTCGGCACAGTTCCAAATACTCCTGCCTTTCCGGCAGCCATACATCTATCCTCCACACCCCTTTTCCCTCCTGATTCTCCTGGGAATCCAACCGAGTAGAACGGTATGGAACATTCATCTGAAACAGAAACTGTTCCAAGTCATTGGATATTGCCTCCAGCCAGTCCGACGCCTGTTCCTCCTGGAACACGGCTTGAACCATTGCCTTATATCCCGACTGATGGCAGATGTACTTTACCGGCAGCTCATCCAAACTAAACTCCTCTTTCTTACCATGGAGCGTCAACTTTAAAATAGCCGGAAAGTGTTCGTTCTCCCCATAGATCATCATCTCTGTATAACCATGGTCGACAAACAGATTGATCATATAACTCCAAACCGTCCGAAACAGCCTTGCACTTTCTCCTGAAAGCCATCCGCTGCCCCATATGCCGGCCTTACACTGTGTCTCTCGCCAAGATAATTTTCCGGTTTTATCCATTTCGGAGGAAAACCTAGGTGTTTCACGTGAAACAGTTTTCCTTTCTACTTGTTCCTCTTCCACAGCGGATGTACCTCCCTACTGTCTGCTGTTCTCTATCCCAAATGACCGAATGCCTCCTGTGCCAAGCCCTGAAGATCCTCTTTGGAGTAAAATTCAATTTCAAGCGCCCCCCTCCCCTGGATAAAATGCACTTGTACCCGGCGGCTCAGGACCTCCGACAGAGAGATTTCTAATTCCTTAAAATACGGATCTCTCTCCTGAGACCGTTCTCCCTCTGGATTTGGCTGATCCCTTTGCGGGGAAACAGATTCATTTCCGCTGGCCCGCAGCTTTTTGCCCATGCGCTCAATATCCCGCACGGTGGCAGTCCCGTTGGCGGCTTTTCGGGCCAGTTCCAGCATCAGGTCAGGCTGAGTAATGGACAGCAGGGCGCGGGCATGGCCTGCTGATAAGCTCCCGGCTTTTACCATATCTGCAATAGAGGCCGGAAGATGGAGCAGACGCAAGGCATTGGCGACTACTGGGCGGGATTTTCCTACCCGGGCGGCGACCTGATCCTGTGTTAAACCATATTCTTCTATCAGGGATTGGTATCCCGCTGCTTCCTCCATGATATTCAGATCTTCCCGCTGGAGGTTCTCAATGAGGGCGATTTCCATTACCTCTTGGTCGGTCAATTCCCGGACAATTGCGGGAACTTCCATTACATTTGCCATGCGGCAGGCCCTCCAGCGGCGCTCCCCGGCAATAATCTGGTAGCCCCCTGAGGCCAGAGGACGAACAACAAGTGGCTGCAAAATTCCATGCTGACGAATGGAATCTGCCAATTCTGTCAGACTGTTGTCATCAAAATGACGGCGGGGCTGAGAACGATTGGGCTCAATCTCAGAGATGCGCAACATAATAGAGGCGCCGTCGCTGGTGTTGTTGTCCAAAAATACCGCGTCCAGCCCCCTGCCAAGCTTCTCTTTTGCTTTTGCCATTTCCTTCATTATACTCTGCACTGGAATTTGTGATGACGGTCCAGATCCGTATTATATTCTCCAAACGGATCAGCCAGGACCATCAGCGCTGCATTTCTGTTGACTTTACCACAAATTCCATTGGCAATAAGTATTATACCTCCTTATTGTTTTGTATGATCTCATTAGTCAGTTCACTATAACTGATAGAGCCCTTAGAATACCTATCATAATAAAACACCGGCTTCCCAAAGCTGGGGGCCTCAGAAATTTTCACATTCCTGGGAATCACAGTTTTAAAAACCTTTTTGGGAAAGTATTTCTTGACCTCTTCAACCACCTGCATCGTCAGGTTCAGCCTACCGTCGTACATGGTAAAGAGAACTCCTTCTATCTCAATAGAAGGATTGTACAGCCGTTTGACTTGGCGCATAGTGGACATAAGCTGGGACAGTCCCTCCAGCGCAAAAAATTCGCATTGGATGGGGATCAATATGGTATTGCAGGCAGTAAGAGCATTTAAGGTGATCAATCCCAAAGAGGGCGGGCAATCAATGATGATATAGTGATATTGATCCTTTATAGGCAAAAGGGCCTGTTTCAACCGGCTCGTCCGGTTTTCCAGGTCTACAAGCTCAATTTCCGCCCCTGCCAGCCGCATATTCGAAGGCAAAATATCCACATTTTGGAATTCTGTCTTCTGAATGACACTCTCAATTTTCTCATGATCCATCACCAAAAGGTCATAGGTCGACAACGTCACATTTCGCTTGTTGACGCCCATGCCGCTGGTGGCATTCCCCTGGGGATCAATATCCACCAGAAGAACATTTTTGCCCTTTGCCCCCATACAGGCGGCTACGCTTACTGCTGTGGTTGTTTTTCCCACGCCGCCCTTCTGGTTTGCAAAGGCTATGATCTTCCCCATTGCGTTTCATCCTTCCTGTCAATGTGCTTCTGCTATTTCAAATTATAGCACATCCCTCTCCTCATGGAAAGGGATTCTTTGGTTTTTGGAAAAAATAATACCTTTTTTCCTGTATTTACTGGATTAAAATGATGAATTTCGCAAAAAAATAAATTGACATTCCTTTATTTAGGAGATTATATTGTTGCCACGCTGCAAGTTACAGCAAGATCGTGTAAAACCACACTCTTCATTGTTTCACATGAAACAGAAAACGGCGGCCCTTAACAGGCCGCCGTTTTCGGAGAAAAGGATAGAATAAAACCGGGAAGGGAATGTATATCACAAAAGGGAGACATGACCGAATGCCCCTTTTGGGATCATGTTTGGGAATAGGGTATAACAAGAAATACCATCTTAGTTAAATCAAACCTGTGTAAAAATCAGGAACTTTTCTTCTGATACGCGGATTCCTTTGGAATCCGTACCAGGTATTCGATAAACTCGTCCTCCTCCTTTGTCTGTGAAAAGGCTTGGATTCCAGCCTGCTTCATGGTTTCGATTGCCCTGGAAATGGTGTTGGTGAAGATCCTCAAATCCTTTACCACCATTAGCTTTCTGCCATTCCTTTTTACGCCCTCTCTAGGCTCTGGCGGCAGCTCCTCGGGGACAGATCGTTCTGCCACTACTACCGCCACCTGACCAGCATTGTCCTTGACCATCTGATTTCTCAAAACAATCTCGTCAATAAATTCCTCTGTCTGGGCCACATTGAGCATGGCCTCCACTATGTAATCTGCGGCCTCCTCCATCTGGTTTTCAGGCAGACGCAAAAGGGATCTGGCGTGCCGTTCTGTCAGTCCGGCTTCCACCAGTTTGCCCTGAACCGCCTCCGGAAGACGCAGCAATCTCAACTTATTGGCCACAGAGGACTGAGACCTTCCCAATCTTCTGGCTGCCTGTTCCTGGGTCATGCCCAATTGTTGTATCAACCCCTGTATGGCGGCAGCTTCTTCCATAAAATTTAAATCACTCCGCTGAATGTTTTCAATCAGTGCCAGTACCGCCGCGTCATCTGCAGAAACATTACAAATAATAGATGGTATGGTCTTCATTCCTAACTTTTTGCAGGCCATAAACCGTCTCTCCCCGGCAATGAGCAGGTAAATACCTTCCCCTTCCTTACGCAGGGTGACTGGCTGCAGCAGCCCATTTGCCGAAATACTTTCCGCCAGTGCCTGGATCTCCCCCTCGCGGAATACTTTTCTTGGCTGATTGGGATTTGGCCGAATACACTCCACAGGAATTAAACACACTTTATTCACAGCCTTTGTCTTGGTAAATACGCTCATTGCAACCACCTTTCCACCAGTTCTTATACTCTAAAATATCCCTGCCTTTTTCAACCAGGGAGAACTTGTCCTCCTACACAACAAAAATACGCTGCCGGCATTCTATTTTCCCCAAACAACATTCAACGGTTTAAAACCACTGTCCTTTTGGGTACTTCTATTTTACCACAGCGTATTCATGAATACCAATATTTTCCATCGCGAGGTTTGACACCATCATTGGTATTTTTCTATTATATTAAGGGACTTTTTACGATTTTTGCAAAAGGTCGGGGGTATTTTGTTGGGGTTTGCGATATTTTTTTGACCAGAACAATGGAGCGTTTTCCACCATCGGGCAGTGAAAACTTCTTTACCTCTGTTATCCTTCCTCCCAGTACCTTGATCGCTCTACCCGCCTGTCCCAGCTCTTCCTCTATATCAAACCCCTTTAAGGCAGCAAAAAATCCCCCCTTTTTCACCATAGGAAGACAGAACTCCGACAGCTCTCTCATATCCGTCACAGCACGGGCTGTGGCCAGATCAAAGGTTTCCCGGTAACTTTCTTTCCTCCCTAAGTCCTCCGCCCGGCCATGGACCTTTTCCGCGGAAATGTTCAGGCGTTTACAAAGATCCTCCAAAAAAAGCAGCCGCTTGTTCAGGCTGTCCATCAACACAAGCTCTATATCCGGTCTGGCGATTTTCAGGGGGATCCCGGGAAACCCTGCTCCTGTTCCCACATCGACTATCCTTGCCTCCCTTGGAAGCTCTAATGCCTCCAAAAGCAAGAGGCTGTCCACAAAATGTTTCACTAGGATCCCTTCATCGTCTACAATGGCAGTCAAATTTGTCTTTTCGTTCCATTCTTTCAGAATTTCTCCGTATTCCCTAAAACTTGACAGCATTTTTCCATCCAATGGAATTCCATGTGACTGAGAATACTCTCGCAGCCGATTTTCATCAATGGCCATTTTTATTCTCCTGTTCTTCCGGTGTATTCCTTCTTTTCTTCTGTTCCAGCCATATCAATAGGACAGATATATCCGCTGGGCTGACCCCGGATATTCTGGAAGCCTGACCCAGGTTCAGCGGCTGCACCTTGTTCAGCTTTTCCTGTGCCTCCAGCCGCAGCCCGGAAATCTCCCTGTAATCGACCTTCTCCGGCAGAAGGCGGATTTCCAGCTTTTTCATCTGTTCCACCTGGGTAAGCTGCTTTTTAATATATCCCTCATATTTGATCTCGATTTCCGCCTGCTCCCAAACTTCCTTGGAAAGCTTTGGCGCCAACAAATCAAAGGGATGAATGTCCTGATAGCCAATTTGAGGGCGGCGCAGCAGTTCTACCGCCTTGGTTCCCGCTGTCACCGGCGATGTTTCACGTGAAACAAGCATCTGATTCAATTCTGGCGACAGCGGGATGGTAGTCTGTTTCAGACGTTTGATCTCCCGCTCCACTGCCTGCTTCTTTTGACAAAAACGCTTCCAGCGCTCCTCTCCCACAAGTCCGATCTCCCTGCCAATGGGGGTCATACGCAGGTCGGCATTATCCTGGCGGAGGATCAGCCGGTACTCGCTGCGGGAGGTCATCATCCGGTAGGGATCACTGCATCCCTTGGTCACAAGATCGTCGATCAAAGTCCCAATATAGGAACCGCTCCTGGGAAAGAGCACCGGTTCTTTTCCCTGCACCTGTCGGGCCGCATTGATTCCCGCCACAAGTCCCTGAGCGGCAGCTTCCTCATAGCCGGAGGTCCCGTTAAACTGTCCCGCTCCATACAGGCCTGTCACTGCCTTAAACTCCAGAGAAGGCTTTAATTCCAACGGATCGCAGCAATCGTACTCAATGGCATAGGCATTGCGCATCAATTCAATCTGTTCAAACCCTTTAATGGTCCGGTAAAGCGCCTCCTGTACATCCAGCGGTAAGGAGGAAGACAGTCCCTGGAGATACATCTCCTCGGTATCCAGCCCCATAGGCTCTACAAAGGCCTGATGCCTGGGTTTCTCAGAAAAGCGCACCACCTTGTCCTCTATGCTGGGACAGTACCGGGGACCAATTCCCTCAATCTTTCCAGAATATAAAGGAGAGCGGTCCAAATTGGCGAGAATCACCCTGTGGGTCTCCTCGTTGGTGTAGGCGATATGGCAGACCACCTGGTTTTTCATCTCACCTTCGGTCATAAAGGAAAAGGGGATAATTTCCTCATCTCCCTCCTGGACCTCCAACTGGCTGAAATCAATGGAAGAGCGCCGGGCCCTGGCAGGGGTCCCTGTCTTAAAGCGGCGCAAAGTAATTCCCAGCTTCCGCAGACTTTCCGAAAGGCTGGTTGCAGCCTGCATGGAATCAGGACCGCTTTCATAGCTGACTTCTCCCACATAAACCCTCCCCTTCAGATAGGTCCCTGTGGCAATGATAACCGTTTTAACATCATAGACAGCCTCCAGCTTTGTGACAATTTGAGAGACATGATTTGTGCTGTCTACACGGATTTCTGTGACTTCCGCCTGCTTTATGGTGAGATTTGGGGCCTGCTCCAGGATATGCTTCATATAAATGTGATACTGAACGCGGTCACTCTGGACGCGTAAACTGTGTACTGCAGGGCCCTTTCCCCGGTTAAGCATTCTGCTTTGCAGATAGGTCGCATCTGCTGCCAGGCCCATTTGTCCTCCCAGCGCATCAATTTCACGAACCAGGTGACCCTTTGCCGTCCCCCCAATCGAAGGATTACAGGGCATATTGGCGATTCCGTCCAGGGATATCGTAAACAAGATGGTATGCGCCCCCAGCCGGGACGCCGCAAGGGCTGCTTCCACCCCCGCGTGGCCTGCTCCAATCACAGCAACATCATAATCTCCTGCTAAATATTCCAAAAATTACCACCCCTAATTTGCCTGATAAAAACTATTTTCCCACACAAAACTGTTCAAAGACCTGTTCTATGACCGCGTCTGAAGCCCGTTCCCCTGTCAGCTCCATCAATGGACTCAGGGCGTCTTCCAGACAAACTGACACTGCGTCCAGGGTAATTCCAGCCCGAAGAGCTTCAATCCCCTCCGCCAGCGCGTCCAGCGCTCTCTTGACACATTCCCGCTGCCGTTCGTTGGCGATCATAGCGGCAGCAGGATCTATTTTGTTTAACCCCAGGACCTTGGGGATCATCTGCTCCAGCTGCTCCAAACCCTCTCCCGTTTGGGCAGACATAACCAAAACATCCGACGCCTTCTCTCGAATCAGCCGCTCCCCAGCACTGATGTCTGCCTCAGAGGCAGCATCCTTTTTATTGAGGATGGCGATGAATGTCCTTCCTTCAACGGTTTCCAACAAGGCATGATCGTCGTCATCCATGGGACGTGACAGGTCAAAGACCGCTAGGATCAGATCGCTGCTCTCCATCTTTTTTCTGCTCCACTGCACCCCTATGGCCTCCACCTGATCTTCGGTCTCCCTCAGTCCAGCAGTATCCGCCAGACGCAGCGCATATCCCCCTATCAGCACACTTTCCTCCACCACATCCCGGGTAGTGCCGGGAATATCTGTCACAATGCTCCGTTCATACCGGGACAGGAGGTTCATCAAAGTGGATTTTCCCACATTGGGCTTGCCTACAATGGCTGTTGAAATTCCCTTTCGTATCATTTTTCCAGTATCATACTTTTTGTATAAAGACTCCAGTATCTTCTGGCTCCCCTCCATTTCGGAGACAAGGGACTGAGGTGAAAGCTCCTCCACATCCTCTTCGGGATAATCCACCCAGGCCGACAAATGAGCCGCTGTCCCCGTCAACCTTTTCTGAACTGACAGGATCTCCCTTTTTAACGCACCATCTTTTCCTGCCAGTGCAGCTCGGGCGGCTCCGGCAGATTCAGCCTGGATCAGACCAATTACCGATTCCGCCTGGTCCAGGCTGAGCTTTCCATTTAAAAATGCCCGCTTGGTAAATTCCCCTTCCTCCGCCAGTCTTGCTCCGTGGTCCAAAAGTACGCGAAGGGTTCTTTCCATCAGGTACACGCCGCCATGGCAGCAGAGCTCCACCACATCCTCACCTGTATAACTGTGTGGGGCGCGGTAGACGGCGGCAACTCCCTCGTCAATCATCTCATCCCCATCGTGAATATGCCCAAAGGCGCTGGTATAGCCCTTGCGCTGCTGCAAAGGCTTTTGGCCGACGGTTTGAAAAACCTGGTCTGCGATTTCTATGGCCTTTGGGCCGCTGACCCGTACCATCCCCACGCCGCTGGGGATCAACCCTGTGGAGATGGCGGCAATGGTTTGGCTCTCCCTTCCAAATGATTCCATCCTGGTTCCTTCCTTATTTTCGATATATAGAAAAAGGGACGCAGCCGATTTTTTCCGGTGCGTCCCTTGCGCAGCCTGTAACCGGCCTTACGCGTTACAGCTCTATTTTAGAGTAAAGGGGTTTATCTTTATCCTCGTTGATATTTGCTCTCGCAGCTCCACTTTCTCCTGGCTTTTGGATGCTATCTTCCTGGTCCGGTAAAGGTTTGCTCTCCTCACTGGCTGTACTCTGGTTATCCTTCCAATACCCTCTTCTTTCCCCATATCTGGAATGCCTTCCTCCTTCGCCGCCGTCCCGAGATCTTCCCCGTCCGCCGGAGGGCCTTCTTGGATTTGTAGAGCTGATCACAATTCTGCGGTTCGGCTCGCCGCCGATGGAAGAGGAAGTCGCCCCCGGCACCTGCTGCACCGCAGCGTGGATGATTCTTCTCTCATAAGGGTTCATCGGCTCCAGGGTACTGGAACGCCCAGTCCGCACAGCGTTATTCGCCAGCTTTTTCGCCAGCTCCTCCAAAGTCTTTTCCCTTTTTTCCCGGTAATTTCCACTGTCCAGGGTAATACGGAAATAATCCCCTTCCATTTTATTGGCCACCAGCCCCGAAAGGTACTGGAGGGCGTCCAGCGTTTCTCCTCGGCGGCCAATCACAACGCCCAATCCTTCCCCGCTCAGAGTCAAAAGCGCACCTTGTTCCTCATCCTTAACATCAATTTCCACATTAGAGAAACCCATGGCCGCCAGAACTTCTTTTAAGTACTCCACTGCCCTTGCTGATTTGCTGTATTCCTTGTATACCCGTACCTTAGCCATAGACGCACCGAATCCCAAAAACCCCTTTTTGGGCAGCTCCAACACCTCATACTGCACCTCGTCAGAGGAAAGGCCCAGCTTCCCGCATGCCGCTTCGATTGCCTGTTCTACCGTTTTTCCCGTCTCGATCTGTTCTCTCAACAAGGTAAACACCTCCAATTTTGAACTTTTGGATTACTGTTAAAACGTCATTATCTTTTCAATGCTCAGGATGCCCTTCTACCTTAAATCGTCGTCTGTGACCTCCACATACTCCTCGCCGTATTTTTCCGCATCCCGTTTACGGGCCGCGGCCAGCTTCATCCTGTTGATCTCCTTTGCAGTCATAGCCTTCTTCATGGTTTCCTCGTCCGGGGCCTGAGGTTCTTCTATTTCGACATTCTTTTTCTTCTTCCCCTTGGAAGCCTGGGCTGCCGCCTCTACTTCCGCCTGATATTCCGCCATTTCCTGCCTTGCCTTTTTCCGATTTTCCAACCGTTCCTTTCGTTCCGCCTCTTCCAGCGCAGCCTGCTCTGCCCTGGCCTTTTCAGCCATTTCCTGGGGGTTGTACTTTTTGTTCATATACATGCTTTGGAGATAAGAGAGCACATTGGAAATGACCCAGTACAGGCCAACACCTGCCGGTACCTGGAAGCAGAAAAACACGGAAAACAGCGGCATAATATACATCATGCCTTTCATGGCGCCGCCGTTTTCTCCTGCGGCAGTCGTTTCAGATTGTTTCATCGACTGAATGGAAATCAAAAACGATGTAACTCCTGATAAAATGGGGATGAGCAGCAATGTATTGATAGCCATAGTGGGCACTGCTGTCAAGTCAATCCCCAAAAAGGACATGTTAAAATTGGATATTCTCTGTATCTGATCCGGGGAGAGCAGGGAGCTAAATAGCTCCGGCTGGTTCTTAACTCCCTGAATAATGCTGATCTGCGGCATGGAAACATTTACAATAATGTTCTCCATACCCTTGGCAATCTCCAGCCCCTGCTCAATCACATCTTTAGAAAGGCGTATGATGTGGGTTAGAGGATTATATACAACATTGATCAATCCAAACAAAATGGGAAACTGGATCAGCAGAGGCAGACATCCGCTCATGGGATTGTATCCTTCCTCCTGGTACAGCTTCATCATTTCCTCATTCAGCTTTTCCTTATTATTGGCATATTTCTTTTGAATGTTGTCCAGCTTAGGCTTGATCAAAGCCATTTTGACGCTGGACTTCTGCTGTTTGAGCATTAAAGGGAGCATAAGCAGCTTGGTCACAAAGGTAAAGAAGATAAGCGCCACGCCATAGTTCCTCAAAACCTGGTATCCAAGCCACATAACCCAGCCTAAGGGCCAGCCGATAATTTCCGCTATAAATCCCATACAATCATCCATTCCGCCGCTTTACGGCCCGATTCTCGTTATTCCTTCTGTTTTTTCTAATATCTCAATTTTCGATACATGCCGGAAAAACTTTTTATCAAAACGCGCTCCCCCTGGGACCACTCTCCCAACTGAGGAACGCTTCCTTCCAATCCGGCTTTCCATTTTTTATGCAAACAGAAATCAGCATCCAGCAACCAACATCTGCGAATTTCTGTTTTTCAATGCATATTCATCCCTCTGCTCTTCTCCTAAAAAAAGGGTTTCTCAAACACAAATATTTTAATGACAGAGCAGCAATTTTCTAGGGGGATTATGATCTGTCTGATTATTCCTCGTTCGACTTCGTCTTTCTTTTGGACAGATATGGAAACGCACTCCTCCAGTCCTCCGGCACGCGATCTATTCCGCCCCGGTTCCACGGATTGCAGCGCAGCACCCGCCAAATTGCCAGGATACCGCCTTTTCCCGCCCCATGCCGTTTCACCGCCTCTGCCGCATACTGCGAACAGCTGGGATAGAACCGGCAACAAGGCGGCTTGAGCGGGGATATCCATCTTTGATATCCCTTTATCAGCTGCAGCAGAAGCTTTTTCATTCTTTCTGCTTCTCAGCAGGCGGAACCGCTTCCCTCTGCTTTTCCCTTCCGCCCTTCCCGCCCCCCGCGGTCAAGGCCCTGACCTGATGCTCCATTACCTTCTTTACTTCATCCATCTTAACCTTTGATGTTCGGCTGCGCGCGACAAATATAAAGTCCCAGCCCGCCATTTCCGGCAATCTCTTTTCTAACTCCCAAAACGCTGCACGGATCACCCGTTTCGCCCGATTGCGCTCTACTGCTCCTCCAGTCTTCTTGCTGGCAGATATACCATACCGCGTCCGGCCTTCCCGATTTTTCTGGACATATGTCACCAGTATGGGGTGTACCTGATATTTTCCTCTGCTGTACAAACGCCGGAATATCCGGTTTTCCTTAATGACTTCCAGCATCCGACGTCCCTCATCCCCTTTCCGGTTCAGCCTATTCTGCACGGATAGAACAAGTGAATATGCCTTTCAGCTTACATAAGATTTGATTTCTGCCCCGCCAAAGTCATATTCACTCGTTTTCCCGGCACAGTTCCCGGTCATACTGCAGTATAACCGGTTAATGTTCTCTTACCGAATCCTAGTGGGACAGACGTACACGGCCCTTTGCACGGCGGCGTGCCAGTACTTTCCGCCCGTTTTTGGTAGACATCCTCTTGCGGAATCCATGTTCCTTTTTGCGCTGTATCTTCTTGGGCTGATATGTTCTGATCATTTCTTTTCCTCCCTTCCTATATCTTGGCGACAATAGTTCACCGGGATTTCCCGTTGGGAAATGCGGCTTTCTAAAAGCTTTTTGAGATAACCTCGCCGCATACAACACCTATTTTACCCGATTTCCCTTTGTTTTGCAATCTTTTCTTAAAAAAAACCGGAAATTTTAAAGCGCGCAGCCGGTTTTACGCCCAGATAAAGGTATATTTCACCCTGGGAGTGCAGGATCTCTCTGTCTAAAAAGGGAGCCTCCATGTATTTTTTCTGTTTTTTGTTCCTTTTTGGCAGTTGAAAACCTTGCAATCCCTTGTCGGCTATGATAAAATATGTATTGTCACAACTGAGTTGAAAACCTGTTAATTCACGTGGATTGAACGTTGATTCCACCATTTCCACCAAGTTTTCAACACGTTGATAAACAAAGAACCGGAGGAAGCGTGTATGGAGTCCCTTGACGAGATTTTCAACAAAGTCTGTGAATACTGCATTGAGAATAAACTCATAACCCAGGTGGCTTATGCAACTTGGCTGAATAAGGTTGTCCTCCAAAGTATGGAAGACAACTACTCTACAGCGATCCTAATTGTAAAATCAGAATTCATCAAGGACTTAATTGAGCAGAAGCTGAAGGACAAGCTTGCCATCGGCTTTGAGAACACCTTGGGTTTTTCGGTGGACATCCAGATCTACACCGAAGCCCAGACAGGGAGAATGCGTCCCGGACACGATGAAAAGGTACTAAGCGCAAAAGGTGGACTTCCCAAGGATATGGCAGCCGCAGAAATTGAGACCGCAACGATCCCGGATACAGACGGGGAATATGAATACACCTTTTCAACTTTTATCGTCGGACCTTCCAACAAATTTGCCCATGCCGCATCAATGGCGGTAGCTTCCAACCCGGCAAAGGCCTACAATCCCCTGTTCATTTATGGAGGCTCCGGACTGGGCAAGACCCATCTTCTGCTGGCCATTGGCAATGAAATCGAACAGCGCCAGCCGGGTACCAATGTGGTCTATGCCAAAAGCGAGGACTTTACCAACGAACTGATCGATTCCATCGCCAAGGAATCCACAAAGGAATTTCACGACAAATACCGCATGGCAGACGTGCTGCTGATGGACGATATTCAGTTTATCGGCGGCAAGGAAAGCACTCAGGAGGAATTTTTCCATACCTTTAACACCCTGTATCAGGCTGGGAAACAGATTGTGCTCACATCTGACCGGCCGCCAAAGGAAATCAAAACCCTGGAAGAACGCCTGCGCACCAGGTTTGAATGGGGTCTGTTGGCAGATATCCAGCCTCCGGACTTTGAAACAAGGGTAGCTATCATTCGCAGGAAGGCGGAACTGCTGGATCTGAACATGCCCGACGAGGTGGCAGATTACATTGCAAACAGGCTGAAAAACAACATCCGTCAGCTGGAAGGAACCGTAAAAAAGCTGAAGGCCTTCCAAGCAGTGATGAGTACTCCTGTGACCATTATGGCTGCGCAGAATGCCATCCGGGACATCCTCAACGACAATCAGCCTGTTCCCGTTACAGTGGAGCGGATCATCGCTGAAGTGGCCCGAACCTGCTCTGTAACGCCTCAGGACATCCGGTCTACCAAGCGCGCAGCTCAAATATCCTCCGCACGGCAATCAGCCGTCTACATTGTTCGGGATATCACCCAAATGCCTATGGCTGCTATCGGGTTGGAATTTGGAGGAAGGGATCACTCCACTATCGTCTACGCTATACAGCAGGTAGAGGCCAAAATGCAGAGTAACCCCAAATACCGGGCCATGATTGAGGATATCATAAAGAACATCCGAGATAGTTAATCCCCTGACATAAAGAGGAAGAGCCCCTGCCCTTCCTCTTTTTTCATCTTTCATCAAATCCAATAATGCAGAGACATCCTGGTTGATTGATCCATAAATCGTCTATGATTTATTTTTGTGGATTATTCTGTTGTGAAAACAGGGGATAATCTTTTTAAACGCTCCTCAGTCTTCCACAACATCTAAGATGATTCTTCATTGTGCAAAACATATCATTTGTTTTCCACTCCACAATCTCAACACATGAATTTTACAGCTTGGATCTCAAGCCTGTCTCTCAACCAGTTTTTAAACTTTTTGCGAACATCCAACACTCCATTCAGGTGAAAATCAAATAGAGAATCTTCAGTCTCCACAACGCCAACAAATTATCAAATTTCCCTTCATAAAAAAATTTTCTCTTTTTCTGTGGATCTATCAGGCTTTTCCGGTGTTTTAACAAATCAACAGCCCCTATTACTATTACTAAAATAAAATTCTGTTCTTTCTATCCTAATATATAATCAAACTTTTTATTAGAGTCTTGCCTTAGGATGCAAGAATTTATGCAGGGCAAATAAGCAGTTTGTATGTATATACATTCCTGATTTGAGAATTCTCAAATTGTTTTCTGAAATTCTGAAATTCACGCCCTATGTCAGAATCTATTTTTTGACGTTTTATGAAAAATATGCTATAATGATATAATCAAAAGAGGTGAACAAATAGTGAAAGTAATCTGTAAAAAAGATATCCTTGTACAGGCGGTGGCCAATGTATCTAGGGCAGTCAGCAGCAAATCCACGATCCCTGCATTAGAGGGAATCCTGCTTCAAACAACGGCAAATGGTTTGTATATCGCAGGATATGACCTTAACCTAGGGATCACCACTGAAATAGAGGCCCGGGTAGAGGAACCTGGAGGTGCAGTGCTGTCTGCCAAATTCTTTTCTGACGTGACCCGCCGGATGCCTACAGACGAAATTGTCATTACCTGCGATGAGAAGCAGCTTACCCAAATTTCCAGCGGTTCTTCCCATTTCACAGTACTTGCCATGAGCGCGGCAGACTATCCGGAACTCCCCTCCATTCCCAAGGAGCAGATGCTCACTTTGAATAAGGAATTGCTGCGAAATATGATTGATCAAACCATATTTGCCGTGGCCACAGGGGACGCAAAGCCAGTACACACCGGTTCTCTCTTCGACATTGTTTCAGGGACCCTCACAGTGGTATCTGTTGACGGATACCGCCTGGCTCTGCGCAGAGAAAAGATACAGGCAGATCAGGATTTCCGCTTTATCGTTCCCGGGAAGACCCTGACAGAGGTCTCTCGTTTGATTGGCTCTGGCGAAGGAGATGCCACTGTACGGCTGGCTCAAAGGCATATCGTCTTTGAGGTCAACGGATACTATGTGATCTCCCGCCTGTTGGAAGGGGATTTTCTGGACTACAATGCATCAATCCCCAAATCCCACAACCTGGAGGTGGCGGTAGGTGTCCGTCCGTTGGTAGAGAGCATTGAACGTGCGGCGCTGCTGATCTCCGAGAGAATGAAGAGCCCATTGCGGGTGAAAATTGACAACAATGTGATCGCTGTCTCCTGCGAAACCTCCATGGGCAAGGTCTATGATGAAGTGGACTGCTCCTCCGAAGGGACAGGCGTTCAGATGGGATTTAACCACAGATACCTATTGGATGCGCTGCGCAACAGCGGCTGTGATGAGATCAAAATTCAGATCGGGGGACCGCTTTTGCCGATCAAAGTAGTGCCAAAAGAGGGAGACGAATTTTTGTTTCTAGTCCTGCCAGTGCGCATCCGCAATGAGTAACAAATACTGGATATCGGAAGAGGCAAGCGGCCAACAGAGCAGGGATCAAAGCTGTATTGATGCCGTCCAAGGGCTGGTCTGGGACAGTGGCTTCCGGCCGCCTTTGGATTGTCGGCTGTAACTTGATTCAGCGCTTTTTTCTGTTTAAACAGGCAGATGGTTGGGGGCGGGACTACTGCTTTTCCCCTCCCCCTTTTATCCCCTTATTGGGGATACCTTCTTCCCTCCAGCCTCTCTGGTTCTTTGGGACCGGACGAGGCGCAGTAGTCCTGCCCCAAGCTATCCGCCTGGTTTTACGGTGTCCTGGCGCTTTGCGTTAAAAAGGCCAAAGTAAGCTCCCTTTTACAACGGAGGTGTTTTTATGCCTGATAAAATTCCCATTACGACCGAATATATTAAACTGGATCAGTTCCTCAAATTTTCCGGAATTGTCCCAACTGGAGGGGAAGCTAAGGAACGAATTCTCTCCGGGGAGATTACCGTCAACGGAGTTCCCTGCCAAATGCGTGGAAAAAAGCTGCGTCCCGGGGATGTAGTCCAGATAGAAGGAAAGGCTTACGAGGTGGCGATGGGTGGAAATCAGCCGGATTGAGGCAGAACATTACCGTAATATTCCAAAATTGGAATTAACTCCCTCTCCAGGGGTCAATATAGTCTATGGAGATAATGCTCAGGGCAAGACTAACCTGATCGAATCCCTGTGGCTGTTTACTGGAGCTAAAAGCTTTCGTGGATCTAGGGACAGCGATCTCATTCAGTTTGGCAAGGAGACCGCCAGGCTGTCCATTGTCTTTCAGAGGGAGGAACGGGAACAATGCGCTTCCCTGTGTTTTTCCCGAAAGGGTAAAAAAAAGGTGACCCTCAACCATGTGGACCTTCCCAGCCAGGCCTCTCTGGCAGGAGAGGTGTATGCGGTGGTGTTTTCCCCAGTTCACCTTTCCCTGGTCAAAGACGGGCCGGAGGTACGGAGGCGTTTTCTGGATACGGCTATCTGCCAGCTTATGCCCCGTTATGTGGACATTCTGGGGCGGTATGCCCGGGTTCTTCGCCAGCGCAACGCGCTGCTGAGGGAGCTGCGCCGTGCAGGCTCTTATCCGTCTCTCCATGGGGATGAGGAACAAATGCTGGAGGTATTTGATGATGCCCTGTCCCGTCTTGCCGCATCCATAATACGCGCCAGACGCAAGTATGTGGAGCGGCTGGAGACCGCGGCTGGGGAAGTATATCGGGGAATATCCAGCCAAAGCGAGACCCTTCGCCTGGTATACCAGAAGGGGATTTCCCCCATTGAAGAGGCCTCTTCCCAGAATATTCTGCAACAGCTCCGGCAAAGCCGTCCGGCGGATATTTCCGCTGCTGCGACGCTGGTCGGACCCCACCGGGATGACATGGCTTTTTTTATTGGAGAAAACGATGTCCGTTTTTTTGGTTCTCAGGGCCAGCAGAGAAGTTGCGTCTTGTCTTTAAAGCTGGCGGAGAGTATAATTATAGAGGAAGCCGCCGGACAGCGTCCCATCATCCTTCTGGACGACGTTATGAGCGAATTGGACAGTTCCAGGCGGGATTATTTGCTCAACTCCCTCAAAGGACAGCAGGTGTTTATCACCTGCTGTGACACTGCTTATTTCCATTCCCTGAAAAATGGGAGGTGTTTTCACATTGCAGGCGGTTCCCTGAAGGGTGAAGTCCTGGAGTTTGGAAAGGGGGCTTGGTAAAAATGTATCTGCATTTAGGGCAGTACACGGTGGTCCATACCGGGGACATTGTGGGAATATTTGATATTGACAATTCCTCTGTCTCCCGTTCTACCAAGGATTACCTGGCCCAGGCCCAAAAGCGCGGCTGGGTGGTCAATGTCTCAGAGGAGATCCCCAAGTCCTTTGTGGTCTGTCGCCACAGGGATGGGGAGATAAAGGTATATATCTCCCAGATATCCTCTTCTACCCTGCGTAAGCGCACTGGTTTTGTGGATGGCCTTTCCAACTGCCTACCCAAACGGTGATAGATAGAAATAGATAGAATATGAAAAATCAGCATTTTTTGGAGGTAATATGACTGTGGAAAATACTCCTTCCGTCAACGAATACGGCGGCGACCAGATACAGGTCCTGGAGGGCCTGGAGGCAGTTCGGAAGCGTCCAGGTATGTATATCGGCTCTACCGGGCTGAGCGGTCTTCATCACCTGGTCTATGAGATTGTGGATAACGCCATTGATGAGGCCCTTGCGGGTGTGTGCAACCACATTGAGGTGGAAATACTTCCGGACAATATTATCCGTGTCACTGACAACGGACGGGGCATCCCTGTGGGCATTCAGCACAAAATGGGCATCCCTGCAGTGACAGTTGTCTTTACTGTCCTCCACGCAGGGGGCAAGTTTGGCGGCGGCGGATATAAAGTTTCCGGCGGCCTTCATGGGGTAGGTGCATCGGTGGTCAACGCCCTGTCAGAATGGCTGGAGGTGGAGGTTCGAGACGGCCAGCACAGGTATTTCCAGCGCTTTGAACGTGGGCCGGCGGTCAGCGAATTAAAGGTCATCGGCGATACCGATATTACCGGCAGCGTCATCACCTTTAAGGCTGATAAGGAAATGTTTGAAGACGTAAACTACGATTATGATATTCTCCTCAACCGTCTGCGGGAGCAGGCGTTCCTCAACGCCGGAGTCCGCATTACCTTTACCGATAGTCGGGGCAAAGAGCCGGTGATCAATACTTTCTGCTATGAGGGCGGGATACGCAGTTTTGTGGAATACCTCCACGAGGTCAAAGAGGTCCTCCATGAGGACGTGATCTATATGAGCGACTATGATCCCGACGCCCAGAATACCGTAGAAGTGGCCATGCAGTATAACACCGGCTATAACGAGGTGATGTACTCCTTTGCCAACAATATTAAAACCCCTGAGGGAGGCACCCATGAAGAGGGGTTTAAACGGGCTATGACCCGTGTGTTTAACGATTACTGCCGGAAAAATGGCATTTTGAAGGAAGCCGATAAAAACCTCAGCGGAGACGATGTCCGGGAAGGCTTGACCGCTATCATATCGGTGAAGATGACAGAGCCCCAGTTTGAAGGGCAGACAAAGGCCAAGTTGGGCAATTCGGAGATTCGGCCCATTGTGGAAGGGATGGTATACGATAAACTGTCCACCTACTTTGAGGAGAATCCGGCCTCAGCGCGGATGATCATGGACAAGGCCATGGCAGCCGCCCGGGCCCGGGAGGCCGCCAGACGCGCCCGGGAGCTGACCCGGCGGAAATCTGCCCTGGAAACCGCTTCCCTCCCCGGCAAGCTGGCGGACTGCACCGAGCGGGATATGGAGCAGACCGAGATTTATATCGTCGAGGGAGACTCCGCTGGCGGCAGTGCCAAAAATGGACGGGACCGCCGGTTCCAGGCCATCCTACCCCTGTGGGGCAAGATGCTCAATGTGGAAAAGGCTCGCCTTGACCGGGTTTATGGCAATGACAAGCTGATGCCGGTCATCACTGCCTTGGGGTGCGGCATCGGGGATGAAATGGATCTCTCCAAGCTGCGCTACGGCAAGGTTATTATTATGGCTGATGCGGATGTGGATGGCTCCCATATCCGTACACTGCTGCTGACCTTCTTCTTCCGCTTTATGCGCCCCCTGCTGGAGGCAGGACATGTCTATATTGCCCAGCCGCCCCTGTTCCGCATCAGCCGGGGCAAACAGGTCCGCTATGCCTATTCGGAGCCTGAGCGTGACCAGTATATCAAAGAGCTTTACCCTGAAGAAAACGCCAAGAGCGACGTCCAGCGGTACAAGGGCCTTGGTGAGATGGATCCGGAGCAGCTGTGGGAAACCACCATGGATCCAGATAACCGCATTATCCTGAAAGTGGAGATGGAGGACGCAGCCCAGGCGGATCAAATTTTTACCATTCTCATGGGGGATAAAGTACAGCCGAGGCGGGAATTCATCGAACAAAATGCAAAGTTTGTCCAGAACCTGGATATTTGACTGAAAGGCGGTGCAGCAGCCCTATGTTTGAGAATCAACAGCCGTTGCAGACTATCGAGTATACCATTACCCTGGATCAATTTCTGGATTTTAACCGCTCTGTTGCCGAAGAGAATTACCATACCCAGAGGAGAAAATCCATGGTTATGGGTGTGATAGAGATATGTGTGGGTGCCCTTTTTATTGCTGTCCTGCTGACCCAGAAGAGTAAGGTGGAGTACTTTAATCTGTTTCTTTTGATGGGGGCGCTGCTGATATGCTTTGGAGCGTATTCAGTTATCTTTTACAAGTTCGTCTTCCCCAAGCAGCTTACCGCCTCCGCCACCAAGCAGTATCAGAAAAGCGAATATCTTCGAGGAAATATCCTGGTGGAGTTTTATAATGATCGGCTGTTTGAACAGTCGGGAACCTATTCAGACTCTATCAACTGGGAGGATACAGAGGGCTTCCGGGAAACTCCTACCCTCCTCCAGGTAATGCTCAAGGATACCCGGTGTATCCTGATTCCCAAAACCCAGGTCTTGGGCCAGGTAAACGAGCTGAAGGAGCTTTTCCAAAAGCTGTCTGACGTTTATAACCTTCCGTATAAAAAAGCCCCGGTATAACTCATATAAGCTGTGGGGGTTAACCAAACCTTTGAAAGGAGTGTTTCTGTGAGCCAGTCCCCTGGGTTCCTTCCCTCCGGCCAGCCGGTCTGTGTTCGCTGCAGCAATCAGTCCTGTGACCTTTACCATGGGCTGCAGCTTCAGCAAAAGGCGCATGGACAGGGGAGAAGAATCTTCCAAATGGTCCTTTCCTTACTGCTGGCCGCAGTGATGTTAATCTCATGGCTTTGGGACAGCTCCTATATCATGGGGCTTATCTTAGGATTGGTGTGCATCGTCCTCTTTTTTCTGATCCTTTTTTTGCCTGGATATATTATGAGGCACACTGCGGAGATGCTTGCCGAACACTGCCGGGAGCTGGAATTCCAGGTGTTTGAAAACGGTACGCTGGTATTCGATGGGCTTGCGGCGGATTCCCTGCCCTCCAACGAAACCGCTGTTTACGAGGATGGAGAGATGTTCCTGTTTGAAACGAAATCCCAAAGGGTTTATCCCCTTCCCAAAAGGATGATAGAGCCTTTGGATTTAAAGGTATTAAAGGATATTTTTAAGGCCTATCCCGCCTTCTACACTTTTGAAGACGCGGGTTCTCTAAGCAGATAAGAGGTTAAAGGTTCCCATGTTGAGTGGGAAAATGATTTTTCTGAAATGCAATAAACTTTTGGAGGCGCATTATGCAACAAGATGGCACCAGAATCATACCGGTGGACATAGAAAGGGAAATGAAAAAAAGTTTCCTGGATTATTCCATGTCGGTCATTACAAGCCGGGCGCTGCCGGACGTGCGGGATGGATTAAAGCCGGTACACCGCCGCATCCTCTATACGATGCATGAAAATGGGCTGACCCCCAGCAAGGCGTACCGCAAGTCAGCGGATACAGTCGGTTCTGTTTTGGGACGATATCACCCCCATGGCGACGTATCGGTATATGATGCGCTGGTCCGTCTGGCCCAGGACTTTTCCCTCCGGTGTCCCTTGGTGGATGGTCATGGAAACTTCGGTTCTGTAGACGGAGACCCGCCTGCGGCCTATCGTTATACAGAGGCGCGTATGAGCGAAATATCCCTTCATATGCTGACGGATATTGACAAGGAAACGGTGGATTTTGGCCCCAACTATGATGACAACCGCAAGGAGCCTCTAGTTCTTCCCTCCCGTTTTCCCCAACTGCTGGTCAACGGCTCTACCGGTATTGCGGTGGGAATGGCCACCAATATTCCGCCCCATAACATGAAGGAAGTCATTGAAGCGGTAGACCTGGTGATGGAAAACCCGGACGCCACTTTGGATGAGATTATGGAAAAGATTCAGGGGCCGGACTTCCCAACAGGGGGGATCATTATGGGCCGTTCAGGAATACGGGCGGCCTATGCCACTGGCCGGGGAAAGATCATCCTTCGGGCCAGGGCGGACATTGAAGAGATGAAAAATGGCCGTTACCGCATTGCGGTGACGGAAATCCCCTATGCGGTAAACAAGGCCCGCATGATTGAGGGGATCGCCGAGTTGGTAAAGGACAAGCGGATCGACGGCATCAGCGACCTGCGGGACGAATCTGACCGCAACGGGCTGCGGTTTGTCGTTGAGCTGAAGGCCTCCGCCAACCCCCAGCTTGTGCTCAACCAGCTGTATCAGTACAGCCAGATGCAGGAGACATACGGGATTATCCAGCTTGCCCTGGTAGACGGGCAGCCCAAGATCCTGACCATGAAGGAGATGCTCCAGCATTATATTACCTTCCAGACAGAGGTCATCACCCGGCGTACAAAATACGAGCTGCGCAAGGCCAAGGAGCGGGCCCATATTTTAGAGGGATTAAGGATTGCCCTGGATTATATTGACGAAGTGATCGCCATTCTCCGTGCCTCTAAGGACCGTCCCTCTGGCCGCGCCGCACTGATGGAGCGGTTTGGATTGAGTGATCTCCAGGCCCAGGCAATTGTTAATATGCAGCTTGGACAGTTGACTGGCCTGGAACAGGAGAAGATTGAGGACGAATTGGCACAGCTGAAGGCAAAGATCGAAGAACTGAACGCTGTCCTTGCAGATGAGGGCAAGGTCCATACTATTATCCGCGAAGAGCTGGCGGTGATCGGAAATAAATTTAAGGACGAGCGCCGGACGGAGATCCAGGCGGTAAGCGGGGAAATGGACATTGAGGATCTGATTCCCCAGCAGGATTGCGTCATCACCCTGACCCACTACGGGTATTTGAAGCGCCAGAATATGGATGTTTATAAGACCCAGAAGAGGGGCGGGCGGGGCGTATCCGGCCTGACCCGCAGGGATGAGGATTTTGTAGAGGAGATGTTTATCTGCTCCTCCCACGACTATATGATGCTCTTTACCAACCGGGGAAGGGTCTTCCGCCTGAAGGCCTATGAGATCCCCGAAAGCTCCCGTACAGCCAGGGGTACCAATGCGGTGAACCTGGTGCAGCTTGGAGAAAACGAGAAGATCACCTCTCTGATCAAGGCCAGCGGGACAGAGGATGGAAGCTATTTGGTAATGGTGACCAAGAAGGGCATTATGAAGCGCACTGAACTGATCGCATTCCGAAATGTGAGAAAAACTGGCCTGATTGCCGTTACCTTGGATGAAGGGGACGAGCTGGCTTGGGTGAAGCAGACCTCTGGAGACGACCAGCTGATCATTGCCACCAAATTTGGACAGGCGATCCGTTTCCCGGAGGATGAGGCAAGGCCCCTAGGCCGTTCCGCAAGAGGCGTCAAGGCCATCAGCCTGGAAGAGGGCGACGAGGTGGTCGGCATGGCCAGGCTGCGGGATGGAGCTACCCTGCTGACCATTACCGAAAAGGGATTTGGAAGGCGTTCTGTGTATGAGGAGTACCGGATGCAGAGCAGAGCAGGAAAGGGGATCATCAATTATAAGGTCAATGACGACAAGGGCTATGTCACTGGCATTAAGTCAGTTGACGACGACGACGACGTGATTATGATCACAGACGACGGCGTGATCATTCGGATTCCTGTGGAACAGGTTACGGTGCAGTCCAGGTATGCGGGCGGCGTAAGGGTTATGCGGGTCGCAGATGGAGGAAGGATTGTCACTGTGGCAAGGGCCCCCAAGGAGGATGATGTGGACGGCGAGGGCGAGACAGAATCAGAGGAAGATTCCGTTGAACAGGGTGTTCTTTCGGAGGAGATCACGGAGGATAAAGAATAAGAAAAAAGGATGCGCACCTTTCTCACAGGTGCGCATCCTTTTTAATGTTGATTCACTAAGAAATGGTTCCGCTATATGGCCTTGGAACTTTTAAACCTGCTGGCCAGATAGATCCCTGGCTCAGTCACCGTCAGGGTGATATTGCCTTCTCCGTCAGTCTCCACATTCTCGGCAACGGTATAGACCTTGCCGCTCTCGTAGCGGTAAACATTTACCACAGTATCTTGGAAGGACTTCCCTGTCAGCTGGACCCGAAGCTCAGCCTTAGAGGCCGGAAATTTTGACATACCGTTGATCGCGATTACAGGGACATTTTTGATCCCGCAGGCGTTTTCGATTTCAGCTTGGTTTTCCACTGCGCGGGAAACGCCCACATAGTGGCTTAAATAGGTGCTTGTGGATTTTATGTCTGATCCCTTGACGGTCCAGGAATAGGAATCGCCTGCAAAAACCAGGGATTTGGTTGGGTACTTTTTCAGGTTTTTAAGCCAAGAGTTGGAAACCCGGTTATCTCCAGAGACGTCCACAATTAGGGACTGACCCTCTGCGCAGGCCTCCAGCCCCTCCAGTACATTGATTGTATTGGCCTGGGAACGGTAGGCGCGATAAAGCGCGTCGTTTTCGTCCTCGTCCTCCCGATCCACATTGGGGTCTGGAATATGGTCGTCGCCGTCAATTACCTTTAATTTAATGTTGTTCAGGGCCACTGCCTGATAATTGACGCCTATCTTTTTTAGATATTTGACCACAAAACTTGTATTGATCATTTCCTTTGCCTTGATCTCAATGCCGTACATCTGCAGGTTAGAGTTGTATACCACTTTGATATCCGCATACTTGCTGTTGGGCACATCCTCCACATCAATCGAATAGTCCGGTTTGGTCATCTGTACGGATGTGACAGGATAGAAGACGGTTTTTACCTCCGATTTGCCGTTGAGATCCATCACTACAGTCTGTTCCTCTGCGCCCTTGCCAACCAAAACATATTTTTGACCGGCGATAAACAGGTTTTCTGCCGCAGAGACAGGGAGGACAGCTGCCAGCATAACCGCACACATTAAAGCAAAGGCGATCAGGCGTTTTAGGCTTGTTTTCATGAAAAGCACCTCTTTCGGTTTGATATAGTATAAGATTTTTATTTTGCAGCCATTTGTGTTTGGGGAAGCTTATAATAATCAAATTGGATATCTGTTTCAAACCCATATTTTTGGAAAAGGGAGACGGCGGCGGGATGTTCGCTGTCCAGCTCGGCGGAAAGGTCCAAGTCCTTGTATTTTTGTTCCCAATGTTCCATCAAACCGCGGAGAATTCCCTCTCCATATCCTCTGCCCCGCAGCGCCTTTTTGACGCCAACTGCAAATATGGTCATCCTCTCCTCTTCAATGCTGAAGCATCCAGTCCCCACGACAGCGTTTCCCACACAGGCAAGAAAGACTGATGTGTCTGGCGACTCACACAGCCGGGAAAACCATCCATCCGCATCCTCCAGCTCCATAGAGAACAGGGCGGCCAGCAGCGGGACAGCCCTTTCAGCGTCTTCGGGCTTGGCTTTTACCAAAGAGACAGGCTGAAAGCCCTTGGCGTTTTTCAATTTGGGCAGGGGTTTTCGGCGATAGGTCATCATGTATTCAGAAAAAGCGAGGGAAGCATTCAGTTTCTTGACCACAGCTGGAACGCTGGCAGAGAAAGGCTGTGCCACCAGGGAAAGAGATTTCAGGTCCTGCCACTCCTGGGATGCCTGTTTGAGCAGGGCGGTAAAGAAACCTCTCCTGCGGTATTTTGGATGGACAAAGGAGGTGATCTCCCCGTCTCTTCCTGCAGCAAACACCGAAAGAAATCCAGCCAAGTTTCCGTCCTCGTAAAGGAGGTAGAAGCAGTCCCGGTCAGGGTCGGCATTGGCTTGAGAATTCAGATAAACATAACTTTGGAGAGAAGGCTTTTCCGCCAAATTGCAGATTTCCTCCAGCTCCCGGATCTGCTCCTCCTGAGATTCATCAATGTAATGGAAACTTTTTATTACCATTAAATATATCCTCCTGTGCAGGCAGTTACAGGATCAGCGAAAAAGTGCCGGTGTTAATCGGCTGATTGCCGCCGCAACTGCGGAAAACCACATTTGTCATCACCTTGGGGAGAGCCGGTCAGAATATTTTATATTCCCTTTTTCCAGTATACCATATTCTGTTCTATGAAACAATCTCAGAGAAAAAATTCATAAAGCCTTAAAGAATGTGATAAATCTGGAGGACTTCCCCCTCGTCCAAAGCCTCTCTCTGGAGAATACCGCCGTTGTGGAGGATGGTTTTGGCGGATCCGGTATTGTCCTTTGCACAGGTTATGATAATGGGGCTGATACCATATCCCCTCATAATGGGCAGCGCCATTTCCAGCATCTTGGCTGCATAGCCTTTCCTGCGCTCAGAGGGGCGTATGCCATATCCGGAATGGCCTTCCAGGCCTATTTTTTGATACAGCCGGATGCTGATAGCTCCCAAGATTTTTTCGCCTTCCATAAAAAAGAATAACTCCTGGATTTTTTTATCTTCTTCCACCCAAGAGAGCCATTTTTCATAGGCTACAGGCCCTCTCTGCAGGCGGTTGTATCTCCGTATCGCGCCGGGATTGATCCGGCCTCCAAAGGCTTCCCATTCATCCATCATCTCCTCGAACTGCTCTTTATGGCTGACGGACGGATGGACTAGTTGAAACGGCATAAGGCCTCATCTCCTATACTGATTTATAAAGCAGATGGTAAACTTTATCCGGCAGTTTCAATTCCCGCATATCTACTTCCAGGAAGGGCCAGGCAAGGCAGGAGGGGATCTTTATGTTTCATGGCAGGATAGATAGCTCCTTTAAAGTCCTGCTCCTTTTAAAATGCTCTCAATCTTTTCCTTGGGAAGGTCTGTCACCAGCAGAGGAGGATCAGGATTTTTATCGGTAAAGGGGCGGAGAAATTTGATCAGCCAACCGACTCCGTGCCATTCCCCCATTTTATATCCGGCATTATTGAAGATGCCGGCAGTGGAAAAGCCCATTTTCTGGTGCATGGCCATGCTGACCGGGTTGGGCTGGGTGATGCAGGCGTATAGGCTGTAAAACCCTTGCTGTTCCAGAAGGCTGATTAAAGGCTGGTATAGGGCCTTCCCTATTCCTTGCCCTCTGTGTTCCCATTCCACATAAACGGAGAGCTCCGCGCTCCACTGATAGGCGGCGCGCTCATGCTGGGGGTGGGCATAGGCGTAACCCAAAATAATCCCGTTTTCCTCATAGACCAAATAGGGGAACCTGGGGTAAAACTGGGAGATGCGCCGGGACATCTCCGCCCCATCCGGCGGTTCGTATTCAAAGGTAACAGAGGTTTTTAAAACATAGGGGCAATATATTTCGGCCAAAGCGGAGCCGTCGCCAGGGGCTGCCATACGGATCATGGTGAATCATCTCTTTCGGTTGTCATATTTTAAAGGCGCTGGTTTTATTGTAGAGAAGATATCTTGCAGTGTCAAGATACAAGGGAGATGAAAAAGAAAGTAAGTGCAAGACTTGTATCCTAAATGAAAATAAAATATAATAAGATTACAGAACGGGTATTGAATCACGGAAAGGAGCAAAAATGATGCTTGAAAAAAATCCTTCTGCCGGGGATATGACGGTGCTGCTTGGTTCACAGCTATATGATGTTTGGAAAGATCTGTGTTTTATGATAGATGAAAAATATGAAATGGAGCACCTATGGGACCACGGCGGAAAAGCATGGACTTATGAATACAAATACCGCCGGGGAGGCAAGACATTGTGTACACTGTATGCCAGAGAAAACGATATTGGGTTTATGATTATTCTTGGGAAAGAAGAAAGGGTAAAGTTTGAGGGAATTAGGGAGACCCTTTCCGAAGAAGTCCAAAGAAACTATGATGAGGCCAAAATCTATCACGATGGAAAATGGGTGATGTATCATCCTAAAGACGCTTCCATGTTTGATGATTTTCTGCAATTACTGGCTGTCAAACGGAGGCCGAACAGAAAAACGAAAAAGGATGAAAAACTGTAACAAAGATTAAGAGCCTGACCCCAAATGATCTGCGCACATCTAGTTCTGGGATAGGTCGTAAATTTGATAGAAACATTAACATAAACAACCGGAAGATTGTGTTTGCCAATCTTCCGGTTGTTTATGAAGGGGTAGGCTGCTTCACAAAGGTTATGAGAGAAAGGATTTGTGTTCTTCGATGATTTCACTCACTTCTTTGGCTGCTTTTTGGGTAATATCCGCTATTTGTTCTAACGAGAACCCCTTTTGATACATGCTTATTATAATTTCCGCTATACCCTCCAAGCGTCCCTCCAAGCGTCCCTCCAAACGTCCCTCTTCTCTTCCCTGTTCCCTGATTCCCTGTCCTAGGTTACACATAGAATCAACCTCCTTCATAATATTCGTTTCCAGTGGAACCTCATATTCGCTGCCGATAATATGAAGCTTTTCCTGTACATTCAGCTTAGATGACAGCAATGCGCCTAACAGCCGGTGAAGCTCATATTTTTCATCATGGTCCGGCAGCTCATGGGATAAACCGATCATTACAATGTTCAACAGGTCTGTCCCACCGTCCCAATAGTCGCCGCCCAGTATGGTTTCCCCCGTCAGATGGACGTGCTTCATACAGTTTTCCTTCATATTTGTACAGATCCAGATGCTGTACACCTGTTTGATATCGTCGTAATTGGTGTTGACAAAATCCCGTTCCTTCTGGGAGGAGATCATCCTGCATACATAAAAAACGGCCCTGTTCAGCAATTTATAATCATCAGGCAAATCTTTCTGCATTTCAATGTTTACTATAATCTGCCCAATTCCATCTTTCAGACGCACATAAAATATAATGTCAAACCGGATCATTCCCTCGTTGATTTCAGTGCTTTCTGTATTGAGGCCCTTTACCCGCTGGCTTTTGTCTTTGTTGGTCAGCCCTGGTTCCATTGGAATCGCACTGATATACGGCTCTCCTTCAATATAGGGAACCACATCCCTTGGTCGCATACCCTTAAATTCACCAATAGTGCGGACCATAATATTTGCGAGGATATACTTATTTCCCAGAATACGTTTTGCTTTTTCGTCGTATTGGGCTTCTTTGTTCGCTGCCTTTATTGCATTTTTGGTTTCTGTGTCCATAAATGCCCTCCTCGGATGACGAAAATCCCATTATCATTATACATTGTAAATACTGTGGAATCAACTGAAATATTTCGGCTTTATATTTTATGGGTACCGATGAATGCAGAAAAACGCCATGTAAAAGTATTTTGACAGCAAAAAAGGGAAAGTAAAAGCGATTTGATAGACAAATGATCCCATAACCCTTATAGTAGATATGAAAGGTGGCTGAACGGATGGATATTGGAGGCAAAATAAAAAAGGCAAGGGTAGGGTCTGATTTTACCCAGGAACAGGCGGCGGATACCCTTGGCGTGAGCCGCCAGACCATTTCCAACTGGGAAACCGGAAAGACATATCCGGATATTGTCAGCGTTGTCAAAATGAGCGATTTATACAATGTTAGCCTTGACCACCTGTTAAAGGAGGATGCGCCTGTATCGGATTATCTGGATTACCTGGAGGAGAGCACCAACACTGTAAAGAGCAAAAACAATCTGTCCAGACTGATTCTGGTTTTAACCTATCTCGGCATATGGGTGGTCTCGCTGATTTCCTTTTGGCTGTTCAGCAGAGGGGATGCAATGGGACATTCGATTATGTTCCTGCTGATTCTTCTTCCAGTTACAACGTTAATAACTTCCCTGCTGATTGGGAAAAACAATTATTGGGGAAAATGGAAATGGCTTTCCGCCGCTATATTCGGTGTTATGTATATGCTTGCCGACTACGCGACATTTAGTCTGGCGAACATGATTTCCTTTTCCAAATTCAATATGCCTGACTTTGAAATGATAGCGGCGGGAGCGATTTTTTCTGTGTTGGGCATGGGATTAGGGACTGCTGTTAGGCGGTTCCAAAGCAGATTCCAAAGAATAAAGGATCACAAATTCAGATAACCCTTTAAAATACCTGTGTCTAAACGGAAAACCCCTCTCCATCTTTCGACTAATATTAGGTTATAACCATATTTTAGACGGATAGTTTGCTTTTGTCAGGACAAATAAATGCAATGCACTGGACTATCCAACCCTTTTTGATTTTCTCCCATTTTAGTTTACCGGACGATAAAAATGCCCTCCCCATCTTCCAACGGGGAGGGCATTTCTATTGCTTTAAGCAATTTGCAGACAATTAGTCAGCATCATACAGCTTGGAAAGTCTCTGGAGATATTCATATCTCTTAACTGCGTTATCCTCGGCCTTGGCAAACAGGTCTTTTGCACGATCCGGGAACGCCCTCTGCAAAGAGCTGTAACGGACTTCGTTCTTGATGAAGTCGCCGTAAGCAGCGGTAGGAGCCTTGCTGTCCAACTGGAAGGGGTTCTTGCCTTCCACAGCCAGTCTGGGATCGAAGCGGTAGTTGTGCCAATAACCAGCCTCAACAGCCTTCTTGATCTCGGTCTGGGCAATGGACATGCCGCCCTTGATGCCGTGGTTGATACAAGGAGCGTAAGCAATGATGATGGAAGGTCCATGGTAGCTTTCCGCCTCGGTGAAGGCCTTGATGCACTGGTTGTAATCCGCACCCATGGCGACATGGGCAACGTAAACGTAACCGTAGCTCATGGCAATACCCGCCAGATCCTTCTTCTTCACTTCCTTACCAGCAGCGGCAAACTGTGCAACAGCGCCGGTGTTGGTGGACTTGGAGGACTGACCGCCGGTGTTGGAGTAAACTTCGGTATCGAATACCAAAATGTTCACGTCTTCGCCGGAAGCGATTACATGGTCGAGGCCGC
>CATJCP010000180.1 GCA_949737515.1 uncultured Oscillospiraceae bacterium
ATTATCCCAATATGTATATTTTTCTTTTACATCACCTTTAATAACTTTACTTAGCCACTTCATACGCTCTTTAGCGTCCATTATGGTAGTATCTTCTAGCCTTTTGACTAATTCATCATACCTACCCCTAATCTCCTCCTTTTTGAATAATTCGGAGGCTTTTTTATCTATAGTAGCGTCTTTCATATTTCCAGCATTAAAGGAGTTCTTATAAGCTTCTCTTTGGCTCATTCCTTTAACTAAGTTTTGTACAAATTTTTCTCTTTTAGGTGTTAGCATTAGCCATCACCTCCAAACATAGATGATTTACTTAACCCATCTCCATAATCTATTCCAATCTTTATGTCACACGGATTCTTTATTATTGATTCATTTACAGCTTTAGCTATTCCCTCAGCTGGATTCACTTTAGCTGGTGCTATTATTTCAGCCTGAGCTTTTATAGACTTATTATCATCACTTGGTTTAATGACTACTTCATCTACTATAACAGGATAATATTTAGTTATTTCCCATTCATTTATGCAATCTATTTCTATGCTAGTGTGTATATCTATTTTTCTAACTTTAGTATTATAATCATCAGCTATAGCTTCGGCTCTTGCTTCTAAATCTTTTGCTAGAGCTTTTATAATTCTTACTAACTCGTCTTTTTCTCTTATTGGTTTTATTTTCATATCTAGCACCTAACCTTTCTTTTTCTATTTCCTCATCACACTTTTTATTTCTAGGACATAGCTTACAACTACCGCTATATCTCATACACAACCACAATGTATTCTTCTCTTTCATAGATTACTTCTTCCTATCATTTCTTTTGTTTAGCCAATCTATGATTTCATCTATATAATTGAGTGCAATTACTCCTCCACAAAATATAGTCATTCCTAATAAGAATAAAATCTTTATTATTGTTTCAATCATAATCATCACCCACTTTTTAATCACATAAAAGGAGCTATTTCTAGCTCCGCTCTTTTTTGTTGATAACATCAACGAATAAAAAGAATAAAAAGGACGAGCTAAGGAAGACTTGCACTTCCAATATATGACAATCATATATCTATCTACTTATTAGCTCATATCTAAACAAATAAAAATAATTATGATTGTTGATTTATTCATCTATCATAATTATTTCATTTTACTATATTATATCAGTTATTTTTCGTTATTCAATAGGGCACTTTTTCGGCACTTTTTCGGTTTTCATTTTTTCCCGTCAGTTTCAATATAATCAATAAAAGTTTCTTCATCTTCCGCAAATTCCATTTTTTTACTATATTGTGTATTTAAGATTACACAGGGAATATCGCTTCCAAAAAATCCATAAAAACTTTTTTCCACCTGTTCTAACTCCCCTATTGTTCCGCAAATATTGTGTGAGTTTCTAATAAATATATCTAAATCGTCATCTAAATTACTTAATAATTCTTTTAATCTTTTTACTTTCATAATAAATTATAGCTCCTCTATAAAAGTATCAGGAAAAATATATACTTTTAATTCATTCATAAGTCTTTTTTTATTATCACTTATGGTACTTACTGAGCAATCTAGCTCTTCCGCTATTGCTTCTATCTTCATATTATCAAAGTAATACATTGGAATAATATCATACCACTTATCTTCTTCAATCTTCTTTAGAGCACTTTTAACCAATCTTACCTGAGATTTAGCTTTTACTGATATTTGCTTTAATTCACTTATTCTAGTTTCAAGAGTTTCATCTCCATAAATATAAGTATTATTTTTTTCATTTAATATTAGTGAATTAGACTTAGCTGGAGCTTTAGGAATATCCTCAGCTTCTTTTTCTAAC
>CATJCP010000181.1 GCA_949737515.1 uncultured Oscillospiraceae bacterium
CATACCATGTATCTGTCCATTCCCAAATTTGAAAAGCGCACCGAAGAACTGAAATCCAGGCGCTATTTTTCCATGGCTCCAATCCCATTCTTTGACACAATGGAAGCTCAGCCCCAACCGGACAAACCCTATACCCGCCCACCGGCGGAAATCAAAGGGGGGACTATTTCCCTCAATGATATGTTTGTAGGCCGCGACCGCTACCTGTGGATACGGGCCAAGGTATCCCTCCCGCCAGCCATTCAGGGGAGCCGGGTGGCAGGCCGCTTTGACTTCGGTAAAACCGGAGGCGGCGGAAACAGCGGATTCGAGGCCATGCTGTATCTGGATGGCCAGCCCTGGCAGGGTGTGGACTCCAACCATCAGGAGGTGTTTTTTGACCATATTCCCAGTTCCCAGAGCCCTCAGACAGAACTGACATTTCTCCTCTGGACTGGCCTGGAAGGGGGAGGACCCCATAAAACCTTTTACCACCAGGTCCGGGAGGCGCATATCGGTTATCTGCACCAGGATACCGATGAGTACTATTTCCTGGTTAAGTCCATTACTGAGACACTAAAGCTCCTTCCTCAGGATGACCCCAATTTCCATGCTTTGACCAAATTGCTGGATGACTCCCTGCTGGAGATCAACTGGGATGAGGACAAGTTTTACGATACTGTGCCTGCCGCCCTTCAAAAACTCTCCAGGGGACTGGAAGGGATGGAAAAGAACACCCCGGTCGTGGTCAACTGTATCGGCCATACCCACATTGATGTGGCCTGGCTTTGGCGGCTGAAGCACACGCGGGAAAAATCCATCCGATCCTTTGCCACGGTCCTGCGGCTGATGGAGCAGTTTGACGAGTACCTTTTCCTCCAGACCCAGCCGCAGCTTTACAGCTATATCAAGGAGGACTGCCCGGAGCTGTACAGCCAGATCCGCCAGCGGGTGGAAGAAGGGCGCTGGGAGGCAGACGGCGGAATGTGGCTGGAGGCGGACTGCAACATCCCCTCCGGGGAATCCCTGGTCCGTCAGCTTCTCCATGGAACCTCCTTTTTCCAAAAGGAGCTGGGGGTAAGGTGCCAGTACCTGTGGCTCCCCGATGTGTTTGGCTACAGCTGGGCGCTTCCCCAGATTTTAAAGCTCTGCGGCATTTCCACCTTTATGACCACAAAGATCAGCTGGAACCAGTTTAACACCATCCCCAACGACCTGTTCTGGTGGCGTGGGATTGACGGCTCGGAGATTCTCACCTACTTTGTGGACGTCCCCAACGAAGATCAGGATATGACCGCCCGCTTTTCCACCTATAACGGGAATATATCCCCCCATGCGGTGCTGGGGAGCTGGAAGAAATTTAAAAATAAAGATATCACCCAGTCCCTGCTCCTTTCCTATGGGTTTGGGGACGGGGGCGGCGGCCCCACCCGGGATATGCTGATGGCACGCCGCGCCTTGGACAAAATTCCCGGGCTTCCCCATGTCAAAACCCGCATGGCGGGAGATTTCTTTGAGGAGATTCATCTGGACGCGGAGAGGGCAGGGGACCGGCTGCCGGTATGGGACGGGGAGCTGTACCTGGAATTCCATCGGGGAACCTATACCTCTCAGGCGCGGAACAAGAAGAAAAACCGGCTTCTGGAGTGGAAGGCCCTGACAGCGGAATGGCTGACTTCCCTCTCCTCTCTGGTGGGAGAGGACGTCTCTGAAAACCGAAAAGCGATCCACCAGGGCTGGGAGATTGTCCTGCGCAACCAGTTCCACGACATCATTCCTGGTTCCTCCATCCACGAGGTGTATGAGGACTCCCAGAAAGAGTATGGGGAAGCGGAGGGATTGCTGGACCACGCTGCCAGTCTTGCCCGAAAGGCCCTTGTCCAGGCTGTGCCGGATGGGGAGTGCCGGAGGTATACTGTGGTCAATCCCAGTCCCTTTTCTGCCAGCGGCACAGTAGAGCTTTTACTGGCGGAGGAAGGCGCTTTCAGTTTAAAGGACGGCACACCGCTGGATGCCCAGAAAACCCGGGACGGCTGGCTTGTCTCCCTTGCTTCTCCTGCCCGAAGCCTGGCGGAGATTTGCTTCCGTCCGGGACAGGGAACTGAGGCGCGCTCCCCCTTTACCTTCCTTCCGGAAAGCGGATGCTTGGAAACCCCCTTCTACACGCTCCGCTGGGATGATCAGGGACATCTGATCAGTCTCTACGATAAGGATTACGGCAGAGAGGTATTGGCTGGGGAGGGAAATGTCCTGGAAATCTTTGAGGACAAGCCCATCCGCTACGACGCCTGGGATGTGGATATTTTTTACCCCCAGAAGCGGGAGACTGCGGCTGCAGAGACAGTGGCGGAGCTTTTGGAGTCCGGCCCGCTGCGGATGAAGCTCCTCTTCACCTACCGCTATAACCGCTCGTTCTTCCGCCAGGAGTGGATTGTTTACCGGGACAGCCGGAGGATCGATTTTGTGACCCATGCGGACTGGCAGGAGGATCACCGCTTCCTGAAAGCCGCATTCCCGGTGAACATCCGGTCTACCAAAGCAACTTTTGACATCCAATACGGCCATGTGGAGCGCCCCACCCACTTTAACACCAGCTGGGATTATGCCAAGTTTGAGGTCTGCGCTCACAAATGGGCGGATCTGTCGGAAGGGGACTATGGCGTCAGCCTCCTCAACGACTGTAAATACGGGTACAACGTGAAAAACAACGTGATGAAGATCTCCCTGCTGAAGAGCGCCAAGCACCCGGATACCGCCGCCGATATGGGGGAGCACACCTTTACCTATTCCCTGTTGCCCCATGGGGGTTCGGCTGCTGCAGAGGGGGATCAGAACACCATTGAACAGGCCTATGCCCTGAACCTGCCCCGGGAGGCAGTGGAGGGCGGATGCCCTCTGGCGGGACGGCGGATCTTTTATGCAGATTCCGGACGGATAGCAGTAGATGCGATAAAATGCCCGGAGGAGGGGGAAGGCGTGATCCTGCGGTTCCACGAATGCCGGGGGACAAGGGGCCCTGTGACCATTTCCTCCGATTTTCCCATCCAGAGGTGGCGGGAATGCAGCCCTCTGGAGGAACCTGTGGGAGAATGGATTCAGCAGGAGAGGATCACCTGCCAGGTAAAGCCCTTCCAGCTCCGCACCTTTCAGGTTGTGTTTTAACCTGCCTGACCCGGCAAAGGAGGAAAGCGTGTGAAACCCGATATCCGGCAGTTTAATTTTTATTCCAACCGCAACACTTTCACAGGTTCCTACGGAAGGAAGAATTTCCGCATCGTCCCCAATGAAAACCTGGAAGTCTCCCTTTGGGAACAGCCAGTGTGCAGCGACCTGGCCGAGGCTGTTGCCAAAAAGGAGTTCCCCCTCACCCAGGAGGGGTTTGACGAAATGTGTCAGTGGCTTGAACAGGTTTTGGAACAGGAAATATAAAATGGAAACAAGGTGCAGGGAACTGGCGTTCAATCCCCTACACCTTGTTTTGCAATCAGTTAATTCGCTAATCAACAAATTAACTGATTAGATTGTCAACAGCTAAAATAGACATCACATAAATCTTCATTGCCTTGACAAGGTTTTCCACATTCAGCCCCTCGTCCGGCGCGTGGGCGCCGCCGTGCCCCTCCCGGAACAGGCCCTCCGGAGCGGGTTCCCCTGGAACGCCGCTCATCCCATAGGCAAAGGCGTTGGGGAGCTTGCGGGCATAGGTGCCGCCGCCCATCACATAGGCTTCCTTCTCCAGCCCGGTCATCTCGTTGAAGAGATCGGTCAGGAGCTTTACCTCCGGACGGTCCTTGGGGAAATAATTGGGTTTGCTGTCCCGGATCAGGCGCAGCTCCCATCCCGCCTGCCGGCAGCTTTCACCGATGTTTTTTACCAGCTGCTCCGAGTCAGCGGTGATGGAGTACCGGATGTTGATCAGCTGGGTCAGCCGTCCCTCTGTCAAGGAAGCCATACTGCCTACGCAGGTTAGCGCGCCGGAGACCTCGTCGGAATACACCACGTTCAGGCCAGTCCCTGCAAAGTCCTGGTTCACCTGGCAAATAAAGCGCAGCGCCTTGGTGTCGGACTCCGGAAGGGCCTCACTTTCTGCCAGCGCAGAGGCCAGCAGCTCAATGGCGTTGACCCCGCCGGTGGGGAAGGCGGTGTGCTTGGAAACGCCCCGGGCCTCAACAGAGATCTTCTCCCCCTGCCGGGTAACGGTAAACGGACCCTTTTCCCCCAGGGCCATGACCCGTTCCTCGCCCCCTGCCAGGAAGAACCGGGGGTTTAACACCGCGTTAGCCCGGTCTGGAACCATGTTGCTGGCCACGCCGCCGGAGAAGGACTCAATCGCCGCTGTCACCCGGTCCCCGGAGAGCAGGTTGGCCTCGATAATCCCCTTCTCCCCATAGCAGACAGGGAACCCACAGTCTGCAATCATCGAAAGGCCCGGGCAGGGGTAGTGTGCCCGGTAGTATTCCAGGTCGGTCATGCCCTTTTCCTCGTCACAGCCCAAAAACAGCCGCAGGGGACGGCGCAGCTTGACCCCCAGTTCCCGCAGGCACTGGATCACGTACATAACAGCCATGGTTGGCCCCTTATTGTCAGAAGCGCCCCGCCCGATCAGATAGCCGTCCCGGTAAAGGGGTTCATAGGGCTTAAAGTCCCAGTCTTCCCCCTCCGGCACAACGTCCAGGTGTCCCCAGAAGCCGATGGTGTCCTCCCAGCGTCCCTCATCGTACCACATTGCCCCTACGCGGTTGTCGTAAATGGTTGTCTGAAACCCGTGTTCCCTGCCAATGGCCAGGGCTTCTTCCAGTGCCCTTTTGCACCCCTCCCCATAGGGGGCTTCCTCTGTGCCGTGGGCCTGGTCGGATACGCTGCGGATTTTTACCAGGCGGCTGATATCCGCCACCAGGTTTTCCTTATGGTCCGCAATCCATTTTTCTGCGCGCTGTTCCAGCGCCTTTTTTTCGTTGATGTCCAAATCCGGTGCCTCCTCTTCAAAAGTGGGCTGTGAAATCGCTTCCACAGCCCACCGGGAATCAGTTCTTACAAGAATTTATGGATAGCGATTAAAGTCCAAAATGCCCTAAGTATTTCTTGGTGTTTTCAATCATCTCGTCAAACAGCGCCTTGGCGTCCCGGCGGTTGGCGGTCATCAGCGGGTCGTTGCAGAAAGCGTTAAAGGCCAGCTCCAGATTCTTGGTGGCAACCGCCTCCACGGTCATTCTCTGGTTCTGGCAGTGGGGCAGAATCAAAGCCTGAACCGCCGGGTCGATTGCGCCGGCAAAGATTGGCTTTACGCTGTTGTGGGAGAATACGGCGTTGGTCTCAACCACGGAGCCCAGGGGCAGGTTGGGAATCTGGCCGTAGTTGGGGATGTTGACGTTGGTGATCAGGGTGGTCATGCCCTTGAGGGCCTTCATCTGCATAACGCCCTCTTCGCCGGAGGTGGAAAGGGCCATCTTCTCCTCGCCGGAGACCAGACGGGCGCTCTTGGCAAGGCGCTCCTTCAGCTGCTCCTTGCGGTAAGCGACGGTGGTCAGGCCGAACTTCCAAGATTTTACGCTCTCCGGATCCTTGAGGTACCAAGGCGGGCAGAACTCGGCCAGGTGGCGGTCGCCTGCAGCAGCGGCCACACCGTAGCGGTTGAATAGGTCAAACTTGACCATGTTGGCGCTGGCGAAGGAGTTGTTCATCCAGTTGTCGTCCTTGCCGTCAGTAAAGCCGGTTTCGGCGTACTCTTTGGCATACTTGGCGTACATGGGCATCAGGTCAATGCCCTTATAGGAGATCTCGTTGAGCCAGGTGAAGTGGTTAATGCCCTGGACATTGACCTTGATCTCATGGCGGTCAACCTTTTCAACGCCCATTTCCCTCTGGACCATGGCGGCGATGACCTTCTGGGTGCCGAATACCTCGTGGCAGCAGCCAAAGCACTTGATCTCCGGGAACACCTTGTACATCATCTGGACGCACATGGTCATGGGGTTGGTGTAGTTGATAACCCAGGCTTCGGGGCAGTACTCCTTAATCGCCTCGGCAAACTCGATATAGTAGGGCAGGGTGCGAAGGGCGCGGATAATGCCACCAGGGCCCACGGTATCGCCGACAGACTGGTAGATGCCGTATTTTTCAGGGGCGTGAACGTCGGAATCCATCTCGTCAAAGGTGCCGGGGAGGATGGAGAGCACGACAAAATCGCATCCGGTCAGGGCGTCTTTCAGGGTGGGGACTGCCTCATAGGTAAAGTTACCCTTTACATCCTCCCGGCCCTTCAGGCGGTTGCCGATGGTCTCGTTGTGCTTGGCGGCCTCCATGTCAATGTCGTAGAGCTTGACAGTGCCGCAGAGATCAGGCTCAACGGCCAGGTCGCTCATCAGGTTCCAGGCCCACCCGCGGGAGCCGCCGCCAATGTAGGCAATTTTAATTTCCTGCTGTTGCATATGCGCTTCCTCCTAAAATTATAGAATATGTAGGGAATGTTATCTGCAAATCTCCCTTTGGGGAGTTTTTACATCGCCCCCCAAAAGGAAGTTTTCAGCGTTCAAGGATCAGATTTCGACCAGCTTATGGTTCTCATAGTCAAAATAACGCCCGTCAAGCATATTGGCCAGGGTGTTGGTGACCCGCAGGGTAAAGGAGTTCTGTCCCTGTTTCAGCTTGGACCCGTCAATGAACCACCGGTAAGGGGTAAAGGCGCGGACGCCCAAAGATTCGCCGTTGACCTCCACCTCTACACATTCGTAAACCTTTTTGTCCAGGCGGATTTCAACCAGCCCCTCGGCGGGTTCGCTGTCAAAGGTTCCCTCAAAGGACATAGTTCCGCTGTAATAGGGGAATCCCTCAGTATAGCTGGGGCGGAAGACGGCCTGTGCGGGCTGTGCGGAGAGCTTCACCTTGTCGGAAACGCCGAAATCCCCAATCAGATACAGGGGGTCGGAAACACCGTGCCAGCTCTGTTCAATCTCACAGCAGACCTCCAGAATGTTTTCTCCAGGCTTCGCCAGGGGGAGGATATCGGCTGCGGTGTTGTTAAAGTCGGTGACATGGGCCGGACGGAAGCTGCTCTGGGGGATTTCCGCCCCGTTGAGGAGAAACCTGTGCTCACCCATAACCGCCCTGTTTTCAAAGAGCAGGGACAGACGCGCCGGCATCTCTTCAATTGTAAAGGATGCACGGTAGGTCACTGCCAGGGGGTACTTGATCAGGGGCCTTTTAGGGGTACCGAAGCTCTGGGAGAAGGCGATGGTCTCGCTGTCTGCCATGCCGTTGCGGGAAAACTGTTCGATAAAGGTCCCGGCTGCAATATGGGGATAGGTCTTGCCTGCAACCTCCATATCGAAGTACTCCAGGCGGCAGACGTTTTTCTCCACCGGCGCAACCGCCAGGGGCCTGGAGGTATCAATTGTGACAACCTTTACAGGAGCGGCTTTGGGAGGAAGGGCTTCGGGGAGCTTTTCGGGGGAGATACAGAACACCCTTCCCTCGTAGGAGTCAAAGGAGACCGCCAGGGAGGCGGATTTTTCCCCGCCCATAGAGTGGACGCTGCCGTCCTCCAGGCTGTACTCATACCAATAGGAAGCTTCCGGAGCTTCCAGGACCGCCTCGAAGGAATCCCGGCCCTGGTTGGTGACCATGGCGTATTTGGCGGGTCCGTCTTTGGCCTCCCGAACGCCCATGACAACCTGGTTTTCTTCCCCTTCCGGCAGGCGGAGGAGAATATCGGAGGGGACGCGGAGGGTTTTCTGCACCATGTCCATCAGCATTGGGACAGAGACGTTGGCAGGCATTTGGACAAAGGTGACGTTTTTCCCAGTGGGCCTGACCTCGCAGGAGGCTGTGTTTTCAAAGAAGCCCTTGCATACTTCTGAACCGGCGACGCCGAACAGCTCCCTGGAAACCTGGTCCATATTGCCCTGGTCTTGGAGGCTTTCATAGGGAGTTGTCCCAAAGGAGACAACCTTGCCGCCCTGGGCCAGGAACCTTCTCAGCCCGTCCACGGCCGCGTTTTCCAGGTTGGTGACCGGCGGCAGGACGATGGTATCGTAGACTGCGCGGCCCACCTTGATGCACCCGTTTTCGATGGTGGCCTCCTCAAACCGCTCCGGGTCAAGATGTTCATATTCGATGTGGCTGTAAATCATTGCTTTGAGCAGATTCAGCCAGTTGGAGTTGATGGAGCTCAGCTCGTAATCCTCCTGGGGGTCCTTTCCGCCGTAGTTAAAGCCGTGGAGCCCGTTGCCCAGCCGTACCCACTGGCTGGAAACCGGGTCCAGGATGGCGATGCGGGCGGTTGTCTCGGTGTTGGTCACCCAAGCGCCCAAACGCCCCACATAGTCGCCCAGCTTCCGGTAATATCTCCAATAGGGGTTCTGGAGGAACTGGGAGGGAGGCGCGTCGTGTTTGGTAATGCCGTCAATGGTGTAGTAATAGGCGTGGAAATTATATAAATTTACGCCAAAAATCGCCAGCTTATCCAGCATCCACTTTGCATCCTGAATGGTCATGGACCAGCCAACAGAATGGAAGCTTTCGATCATGGCATAGTCCACGTCGTTTTGGCGCTTCCAGCTGCTCACTTGTTTGGCGTTGGAGCGGTAGGATTTGAAATCCTTGTCCAGCATCCAGTCCAGGGGCTTGCCCAGCTTTTCATGGGCGCAGTCGCCGCCTGGGACGGTGCTGAACTTCTGGGTAGTGCCCCGCATAGAGGGAACCTCGGTGCAGTAGAGCAGATGGTTCTTTTCGCACCATTCTGAAATCTGCTCATGGTAGGCGCTGCGGAACACCTGGGAGGCCAGCTCGTAAAAGTCGTACCGGATCTTCTTGGCGTTGGGGTAATCCGGGCAGTAGATGGCCGCCAGGCATTCCCGGATGTCATAGCCGTACTTTTCCATAAAGGGTTTGGGGAGCTGGTTGGACCAGGGGACCCGGCTCAAAAAGCCGGTCTCGTCGGAGAACATGCCCTTAACCACTGTGCCGAAATATTCCCCGATGGACTTCCGGTAGCCCTCATGGGTGGTCTCTAGGAAGGTCTTCACGGCTTCCCGATTGCAGGGATCCAGGAAAGTCCCGTAATATTTGAAATCCTCGACCATCTTCTGCTGGAAAACCAGGATTTTATACTCGCCCTGTGGAACCTCCCAGGTCAGGACCTTTTTCGGACCATAGGAGAAATACCGCTTTTCGTTGTAGGCAGTCAGCCCGGTCCGCTGGTAGATCTGCTCTGTCTGGATAATGCCGATGCGGTCCTTGAGATCCACGGCTTTTTCCCACTGGGCAGCCCCGTTTTCCATGGGCACGGCCTTGGCATAGACGACCTCAGCCCATTGGAGTTCCCTCTCGATCTTTTCCCCGGCTCCAGCCTGGAAGACGTCGGAGACAATATAGGTCTGGACTGCTTCGGGATGCTGGAGAGTGACTTCGCCGCCGCTCATGCCGCTGGGATAAGGGTATTCGTCGTAGAGCCATACCTCCAGGCCCTCCTCCTTTGCGGCCTCTACCGCCATCCGGCAGGCTTCAAACCATTGGCTGGAAAGATAGGGGACGGTCAGGCCTTGGCGGGCGCACAGGAAAAAGCCTCCCAGCCCCTTTTCCTTCATCTCATGGATCTGGTGGCGGACCTCAGAGGGGTTCATGTCCCCATTCCAGAACCAGAAGGGTTTGATGCGGTAAAATTGTCCAGGATCCTGAAAATCCTTTAACATTGGATCTCCTCCTTTATTTTTCAAATATTATGTATAATTGGCGAATCAGCGAATTAACGAAATAACTGACATATTTTACGGGCGGCGCCTGGGAAGCGCGAGATGGCGGTAACCTGTGATATCCACCTCGGTGGAGGGGACGGCCCAGGAGAAGCCCGCCTCGTAGGGAGAGAGGTTCTTTTCAAAGCAGGTCCACATCTGGGGGAACAGGTCCTTGACAAAGGTGCCTCCGCCTCCCTTGGCGTCTGTGGCCCGGTAGGTCAGCTCCTTGGGGAACTCCTGCACCGGCACATGGTCGAACAGCGCGTCACAGACAGTGAGGTGAGGAAGGATTGTCTCCTGGGTGCAGGGCACAGGGAGGTTTTTCTCCACATTTGTCAGCATGAAGTACAGCTTTTCATCATACCCTTTGGTTGTGTCGTCAGGCCTGCCGTAGTCCACAGAATGTCCGTCGCGGAAACAAGCCAGAATGCGGGGGTTCTCCGCGTTGGCGTCATAGGTGATGACTGCCTTTTCCAACTCATAGTGCAGTATAGGGGCGCGGTTGTCCTCGCTGCAGTGGCTGGTGACGTATTGGAACCGGCATCCATCGGCAAATTCCCCGCTTAAAAAACAGGTGTCAAAGGTTTCCACTGGGTTGGCCCGGTAGAGGGAAGCTTGGATCCGCTCCGGCATGGCGGAGGAGGGAATATCCTTTCCCAGCATAAAGAAGATATTGTGCAGGAAGTGGGCGGTGGCGTTGGTGGCAATGGAATCCAGCACCAGGTCCCCTGCGGCGTCATAAAGCTTCCCGGCCCAGTTGTTGCGGGCGTAGTAACGGTCATAGCGGGTGTAAATGGCAAAGCTCTGAAACAGCAGCGGCTTTCCGAAAACCCCGTCGATGATATCCTGTTTCAGCCGGAGCAGCGCCGGAGAAAAGGACCATTGGAAGCCCACGGCCATCTGCCTGCCAGTGCGCCGGACCGTTTCCCGCAGAGGGGGGATGTCGTCCAGGTTGGTCACCAGAGGCTTTTCACATAGTACATTGCTCCCATGGGATAGGGCAGTAATAGACTGGGGTTGGTGAAATTTGATGGGAGTGGCGATAATGGCCAGCTCAGCGTCGTGATGCTGGTAGAATTCCTCCAGAGTATCGTAAAAGGGGATCTTCATCTCCATCAGCTGTTGATATCTTGGGGCTTTTTTTACAAAGGGGTCGACAATGGCCTGGAGCTGAAACAGTTCCGGATCCACCCGGTCCAGCAGCATTTCCAGATAGTGGTTGGCAAAGCCGGCCGAACCAACCATGACGACTTTGGTTTTATGGCCCATGTTATTATCCTCCCGTACAGCTTCCCGCTGGAAAGCCTTTATGGCTGTATGGATGTTCCGCTGTATATACAGATTTCCACACAGTATATTGTTATTATAACAAGTTTGCAGGGAAAATGGAATGAGTTGCCTTGAAATATCTTGTACACTTTTTATAAAATTTCTTGCAAAAAAGCCGTCAGAGAGCAAAGACATGATATAATACAATTCTCTCCTGTTTGTACCAGGATAGAAATGCGGATATAAAAAGCCGCAGGCGCAGGCCGGCGGCTTTTTGAGATCAGTATCAGATAAAGGGCTGATTCATGATTCATCGGAAGAGGATTTTCTGGGAACGACCACTACCACCTTGCCCGAGGAGGTTTTTCTGCGGGAGGAGGAAGAATCCTCCTCCTCCGGGGGTTCCTCGTCCTCTGGTTCGGAGGAGCTGGACATATCCTTGCTGCGGATGATCAGCATAATCTTGTCTTTATTCTTCCGGATGGGGGTGTCGGGGGCGATGTTGGTCCGCAGAACCTTGCCCTCCTCTCCGTCCTCAAAGGACTCGATCACCTGATAATTATCAGGTGAGAAGCCGGCTGCATTGAGGATCTGGATGGCCTCGTCCACCGTCCTTCCCGTCACATTGGGCATTGGTATCATGGGCGCGCCTTTGCTGACATACAGAACAACGGTCCCCTTGTTCTGCATAGGGGCGCCTTGCTCTGGGGACTGATTGAACACAATGCCCTCTGCATAGTCGTCATTTTCCTCTTCACGGATGCTGAAAAAATAATTTTCTGTGTAAAGAGGGGTGGCCTGTATGGATTCCAGAGAATTGCCGATAAAATTTGGCACCTTGTTTCCGGCCTCCATCATCGGGCCAGCGGCAATATTCAGCCCAGAGGAGGAGGACGAAGAAGAGGACGGCTCCTCTGTAATAGTAGAGGCGTCTATAAAGCGCATCATAACGTACGCCAAAATGCCAAAGGTGACCAGCATGGAGAGCACCGCGTACAGGGCGCTGCGGCTGCGGCTGTACACCTTTCGGGTAGGAACCTCCTTTTCCTTCCGCTCCGTCCTCAGAGCGGGGGGAGAAGCTTCCTCCGGCTTGCTGGCCACATAGACGCTGGTCCTGCTTTCCGCAGCCTGGAGCAATCCGGAGAGCATCTCCTCCACCGATTGGGTGCGGGCGTCATAGTTATACTCTGTGGCAGCGGCAATCACATCAGAGACATTTTGGGGAACCGATGGATTCAGCTGATTACAGGGGCACAGGTTGTCGTTAATGCGGCGGCTGGTGGACTGTGGGGGCATGGTGCCGGTCAGGGCCTTATACATCACCGCGCCGACAGCGTATACATCCGTCCAAGGGCCCTGGAAACCGCTGGGATCATATTGCTCTGGGGCGCTGTATCCGGTAAAAAGCTGCGGAGAAATCTCACTCTGGCTGGTGCGCAGGGCGACGGTGGAAAAACCGGACAGCCAAAGATCCCCCGCACGGTCGATGAGGATGGTCTCCGGGCTGATGCCCCGATGGACAACCCCGGCGTCATGGAGGGAAGCGAGGGTATTCAGCAGGGGGATGAAGAGTTTTTTGACACGGCTCCAGTTCAGCTCTCCGCCGCACCGGGTGAGAAACCTTCCCAAGGGCGCTGCCTGAATCCGCTGAAACACCCCGTAAACCGTGCCCTTTTCGTGTATGATGTCCACCACAGGAATGATGCCGGAAAGCCTTCCCTGCTGACGGAGGGTTTTTAAGATATTGTCGTATTCCAGAAGAAGGGTTTTGTAGTTGGTCTCACACCCCTCCCGGATGGAAATAGAGCCGTCCAGCCGGCGTCCGCAGAGAACCTCCGGCATATACTCCTGTACCTGGACAGGAGCGTCGGTCTTACAGTCGTAGGCCAGATAGGTGATGGATTCTCCATTGCTGGAAAGGCAGCGGCCCACCAGATAGCGGCCGTTTAAAAGGGTCCGCATGGGCAGAAAGGAGTTATCGTGGGGGACAGACTCGTCAAACCCGCAGCTGGGGCATGGCCCTGTGTCCTCTTTCCGGGACATACAGCCCATACAAAGTCTAGTCGTATCTATCATATGGAAGTCTCACACTCCTGATTCTTCTTTCGTCAGGTCTTGCCGGATACCGTTTCCAGCCCTCTGCGGCGTTATCCCGCCAAGGCGCTTTATCCTCCTGTCCGTTTGTCCGGGCCAATGCCCCCGGCGGGCTTCATCTGATTTGTAATCTGAGTACAACGGAAGGTCCGGCAGAACCTGAGATCGGAGATCTGGGCTCTGGAACCTTGGGACTTTCAAAAACGGTATGCAGACACGTTCTATCTATTATCATACCTTGTTTCAGCCAAAGTTGCAACTAAACTTTTCTGAACATTTTTTGGAAATTTTCTGAATATCCCCTGTTTGATATTCCGGTTTTCCAGCGGGACCCTCTCAGCTTAAAAGGGCAAAGATTAAGAGGCCATTTGCAACAGCCTCTTTGAAATGACTCCACACTTTACTTTATGTAATGTAACGAAGTTGATTTAAGAACCATGAACCAGTGGAATACTTCTTTATATTATATTCTCTTTCCCTCTTTTGTCAAGAGTGCGCAAAGCGTTTTTTGGCCGGACCGGGGAGAAAAAAGGGGATGAGAAAATGGAAGTTTCGCGTTCATCCCCGGGCAAAAAATTGCTTTTCCCTAAAATGCCGCTTCCAAAGTTACTTTATTTCTTTTTAATAAATGCAAAATAATTGATTGGGCATAAATCGCCCTAAAATGTCACTAGAAAAAGGACCTTGCTTTTATCTGCTTCGAAAAATTTTGATGAAAATACTAGCAATTTCTGAAAAGATTGGTATAATAAAGGTAGTCCAAAAAAAGTGAAAAAACATCCATTGATTTTATAATTTTCAATCCAGGCGGACTCGTTTGGATGTTTTTTCGTCACAAGAAGTTTGGAGGTAATAGAATTGGGCAAGAAATATGTATACCTTTTCTCCGAAGGAAACGGCAAAATGCGTGAGCTGCTGGGCGGCAAGGGCGCGAACCTGGCGGAAATGACCAACCTCGGCCTGCCGGTTCCCCAGGGCTTCACCATTACTACAGAGGCCTGCACCCAATATTATGAGGACGGCCGGAAAATCAACGATGAAATCCAGGCAGAGATCATGGAGTATATCACAAAAATGGAAGGGATTACCGGCAAGAAGTTCGGCGACCTGGAAAATCCCCTTCTGGTATCCGTGCGTTCCGGCGCAAGGGCTTCCATGCCCGGCATGATGGACACCATCCTGAACCTGGGCCTCAACGAGCAGGTGGTTGAAGTCATTGCCAAAAACTCCAATAACGAGCGCTGGGCATGGGACTGCTACCGCCGCTTTATCCAGATGTATTCCGACGTTGTCATGGAAGTGGGCAAAAAGTACTTCGAGCAGCTCATTGACAAGATGAAAGAGGAAAAGGGCGTCACCCAAGATGTAGAGCTGGACGCCGGGGATCTGAAGAAGCTGGCATATCAGTTTAAGGCGGAATACAAGGCGAAGATAGGCGAGGACTTCCCGGACGACCCCAAGGTACAGCTGATGGGTGCCATTAAAGCGGTGTTCCGCTCCTGGGATAACCCCCGGGCCAACGTCTACC
>CATJCP010000182.1 GCA_949737515.1 uncultured Oscillospiraceae bacterium
GGCCAGCCGGACGTCCCCGGGCTGGAGGAGACGGACACGGCAGAGAAATCGCTGCTGGAATGCATCATGAACCGGGAAATCTACCGGGTGGGCGACCGGGTGGATATCCAGCGGCTGAAAGAGGGTGTAATCAAGTCCAAGCTGGACGCTGGGGTAAAGTGTGATTTCCTGGATTATATTGCGGTGGAGGACCCGGACAAGGCGTTAGAATCCCTGCGGAAGCTGGTATATGACTTCTTCGGCGCGGAGCAGGCGGTCAAGGCGGCGGAACACTGTGAGAAGATAGAGGATTGGTCGCGGAAAGTCATGGAAACGCTGGAGCCGTCTATTCAGGAGTACAGCCGGAATCAGATCAACCTGGTCCTGTCGCTGATTGTCCATGAAAAGGCGGTAAGGGAGATCCGATATCAAGAATTGTGCCAAAGGTTTGTAGAAGTATATAAAGCGAAAGGAAATGTGATTTAAGTGCTGGGAATTGGGAAAGGTTCTGAGGTCGGCGGAATCTCAGAACTGAAGCTTGGAACGGAAGGCTTTATGAAGATAAAGCCGGAAACAGGGATAACTTTTGAGCAGAGTAAGAATTTTTTGGAGAGTTTGTTTAAGCCGGATTCAAGGGATCGAGATATAAAAGTTGGGAATACAGAACTTACAGACGCTGATCGTAAAGAAATCATGAAAAAAACTGGATGGTCAAAGGAGGTTGTTGATTGTATCCAAACTCGTGAACAAGCCGATATATATATAAAAGCAGATTTAAAAGAGGCAGAGATAAATGGGAAAAAATGTCTTATTCGTCAAGATATAGATATGGAACAAAAAGATGAGTTTGGAAGAACAAATAAAGAGCGCATGGGAGAAGGCCATCCACCTATTACTAATAAGGGTGAAATAGTGGAACTTCACCATATTGGGCAGAAAAAAGATAGCCCTCTTGCTGAATTAACCACACTGGAACATCGTGGCAAAGGAAATGATACTATTTTACATGACAAGCAAAAAGAAAGCGAAATTGATCGAACTGAGTTCATCAAGGTGCGGCAGGATCATTGGAAAAGCCGTATAATGGATTAAGGAGGCACAATACTATGAAATCTGATGTTCTAACGGCTATAACCCGGTTAGAGAATTTACATTTTCTAACTCCGGCAACCGAATCCCAAGTTCAAAAAGCTGAAGAAGAACTTGGTTTAAAATTTGCTGATGAATACCGGGAGTATGTGTTAAAATATGGCGTTATATCTGCAAAAAATATTGAACTTACTGGTATAACAACTGCAAAAAGGTTGGATGTTGTAGCAGTTACAAAACAGGAACGTCTTTTAAATAGTATTCCACAGGATATGTATGTGTTGGAAAATATCGCTATTGAGGGAATTATTATTTTGCAGGATTGTTCTGGAAACGTTTTTTCCATTACTCAAAATGAACCCTTGGAATGTATTTGTAAGTCATTGAGTGATTATATTGCCCTTTCCATTGATAAATAGCAAACAGAAGAGAACGCTTCCAGCCCCCTGAAAGCGTTCTCTTCTGTTTGTATTTCAGGTAATAAAAAAACTCCCCCAAAAGACGACTAAACAGGGTAAAGAGGGCATACTAATAAAGCAAGTCCAAAAAATGGAAACCTAAGGACGAAAGGGGGAGCTGAAAATGTTCCGGACCAAACGGGGACGGACGGCGGAGGCGTCGGGGGAAATAGAGCGCATCCCGGAATACACCCCAGGCCAGCTGGCGCGGGAGCTGACAAGGGAGCTGGAAGGGGTGGACCGCTGCTTTAACCTGGTGACGGACCCAGACATGATAGACGCCTATATCTACGAGCGGGCAGCCCTAATGGCGCGGCTCCGGTATCTGCTCCGGCTGGAGCGGGAGGGCGAGATGGAGTATCCCCGCCTGGTGTCAGAAGGTGTGGAGCCGGCAGAGATTGAGGCGGTATTGACAGTGTAACGGTAAAGGAAGGGGATTATTATGGTTCAGGGGCTTTTGTGCTGGCTGCTTCCGCTGGTCCCAGCCTACCCGCTGCTGCGGAGGTGCTCTTCAGGGAAGCGCCCGGTGCGGACCGGGCTGCTGTCCTCTGCCCTGGGTTTTGGAGGACTGGCAGCGGCAAGCGTCCTGTCTCCGGTGACAGGGGTGACAGTGGCGGTCAACTTCTTTACGGCTGCGGTTGCGGCGGTGCTGGGGCTGCCTGGGATCATCTGCGTCACAGCCATGGCGGCCCTGTAGCACAAGGGATATGATGGAAAACCTAAAACCTCCGGCCTAACCGGAGGTTTTGTGTTGGTCGTTCCTTAAAGCATCCCCAGGGGGATTACATTCTGAAACACAGCGGTGTGGTGGGGAGGGAACTTCTTGTCTATATGGTAACATCCAAAATACCACTGCTTAAAGCGGCATTCCCGGCTCACCTGGTCGAAGAAAAGATTTAAATGGCTGACATTGGCAAACCGGCTCTCTGCCCTCAGGTTTTTCAGCAGCGCGGCAGGGCAGTCGTGGGTGATTACATAGTCTATCACATCCCGGCACTGGGCCAGGCGTTCCCGGGCCTCGGACAGTTCCTGAGGGGAGGGAAGCTCCTGCTCCCACCAGGAGCCAAGGGCGTCCCGCTCCTCCATATCCATGCTCTCCCCTCCACCTGCGGCAAAGATGTAGTTCCCCTCAATCTGGAAAACATATCCCCGGCAGAGCTGAAAAAGGTTGTTGGATATTTTGCGGGCCTTTCCCCCGCACCAGTCCTCCTGGGGAAAGCTGGAAAGCATGTCCAGATTGTCATGGGTTCCATCCACAAAGAGGATGGTATATTTCCGCTTGAAAAGCCATTTGCGGGCCTTCCGCTCCTCCCTTGAGTCGTTCCAGAAAAACCCAAGATCCCCGCAGACGATTAAATAGTCCCCCTTTTTCAGCTTCCTGGCAATGGCCTTGTTTTTCAGGCGGCCGAGATCTCCGTGAATATCTCCTGTGACATAAATCATCCTGATCATTCCTCCTGTCCAATGGATCCGGTAGAACCGATAAAAACCTTTCGAAAAAGGTGGATTTTGGCAAAAAAATAAGGTAAGATAGAAGAAAGCGGAAAACGGTAAAATAAAGGGGGACAATATCGTGGTAAAAAATATAATATTTGATATGGGGCGGGTTATGCTCCAATTTGACCCGGATGATATCGCCGGACATTTTGCGGCGGGGACGGATGGGAAGCTGCTGGCGGATAAGGTGTTCCGAAGCTCCTGTTGGGATTCCCTGGACCGGGGGACCATCACCATTCCCCAGGCCCGGGAGGTCATGCGGCGGACCCTGCCGGAAAGTCTGCACCCCATCCTGGATAAAACCCTGAAGGAATGGTACAACTGTATACTGCCGGTGGAGGGAATGGACCGGGTGGTCCGGGAGATCAAGGCCGCCGGATATGCCGTGTATCTTTTGACCAACGCCAACGTTCAGTTCCACCAGTACCAGGAGAATGTCCCCGCCTGGGAGTGCTTTGACGGGCTGCTGGTTTCGTCGGACTATAAGCTCCTCAAGCCGGAGCCGGCCATCTACCAGGCCATAGCGGACAAGTACCGCCTTTCTTTGGAGGAGTGCCTTTTTATCGACGACCGGGAGGAGAACGTCGCAGGGGCGCAGGCCGTGGGCATGGAGGGGGTTTTGTTTACAGATGTCACCCATCTGCGGGGGGAACTACTCCGGAGAGGGGTTCTCCAGGATAAGTGATCGGATTTCAATGCGGAAAGGGAGAACAGCTATGGAACTGAACAGAGAACAGATGATGGAGTATATTCTGGACAGCCTGCCCTATCGGGTGGTGTTTGTGGATACAGACCACATCATCCGGTATATGAACCGGGAAGCCAAATACCACTACTACCAGGTGCGGGGATACAGCGACCTGATTGGCCGCTCTATCTTTGAATGCCACAGCGAAAAGTCCCGGGAAGCCCTGATTGCGGCTGTGGAAAAGCTGAAGCGCCACGGAAATGAGATCTACCTGGGTGTCAGTGTCCGCAATGAGCGGAAGTACATCAACCCCGTCCGCAACGAAAAGGGGGAGCTGGTGGGATACTTTGAACGGTTTGAATTGAACCTGCAGAAATAACCGGTTTTATATCTGGGCTTGCTGTGCCGCAGGATGAAATCCCCCTGCGGCACAACCTTTTTTCAGCGGCGTGGCCTGGAAGGTTTATTCCTCCGGCGCGGGCCCCTCCTCTTCGGGCTCCGGCGGCTCCGGGGCCTTTTCCGCTAAGTAGTCCTGGCCGATGGTTTCATTGAGCATCTCCCATATATATTGCGTGGAAAAATAGGAGTATTTGCGCTTTACCCCGTGGGATTCCGCCATCTCCTCCGTGTATTCGCTCAGCGGATAGAGGGCCAGGTTTTTCTGCCAGGCGGTCTCGTAATGGGTGACGATGGGGGTCAGATAAGGATGCCCCACCGAAATTTCCCCTGAGGACATGTTTTTGTAGACGGTAAAATCCAAAACCCCACCGACCAGGTTGTCCGGCACGTCCTGTGCGGAAATAAAATTCCCCAGGCTGTAAATGACAAAGCCTTCCCGTTCGCCGTCGCTGGAGGTCAGGATTTCAATGGGCTGGAGCACATGGGGGTGGGTTCCCAGGATGACATCCGCCCCCCAGTCGAACATCTTCTGGGCAAGCTCCCTTTGGGCGTCAGTGACTTCATGGCTGTTCTCAATCCCCCAATGGATTGAAACAACCACAACATCCGCGGCCTGGTCGGCAGCTTGAATCTGCCCTTTGATGGTTTCGGTATCGCTGGTGTAGATGATCTTATTTTCTGCCGTGGAGGGCAGCTTTAGGCCGTTGGTGTGCTCGGTAAACGCCACCAAGGCGAGAGAGATTTCGTTTTTCTCCATCACCCGGATCCGGTTCATGTCGTCTTCGTCCCGGAAAAGCCCGGTCACCAGGAAATCCTCCCCTATCCCCTCTTTATTGTCCCAAAAGTCCAGGGTGGCGTTGATCCCCTTTACCCCCATGTCCAGGGCGTGGTTGTTGGAGTGGGAGAAGAGGTTGAAGCCCAGTTCCCGCATGGTATCCCCCACCTCGGTGGGGGAGTTGAACATAGGGTAGGTGGAGGGCTCAAACACCGCGGAGGCCAGCAGAGTCTCCTGGTTGATAAAGGCGAAATCCGCCCCCTCCACAAGCCCCGCGACATTCTCGTAGGCGGGGAAGAAGTTGTAGGATTGGCCATTGGCGGCACTGTTCTGGGCCTGTAAATAAATGGTATTGTGGATCAGGTTGTCCCCTACCGCTTTGATCGCAACAGAGGTGATCCTGTCCTCCGGAGGGGGAGGAGCCTCTTCCTCGTCATCGTCCAGCTGGGAGGGATCCCCTTTAGAAGGTTTGGACGAAGAGGAGGGATCCTTTTTCGACTGGGGCTGGAACTTTTCCTCCAGCTCCCGCTGTACCTCCTCGGGAATTTCCCTGGTGCAGCCGGCAAAAGCCAGACCCATCCCACAGCAAACGGCCATGAATACCGCTAAAAAACGAAGTTTCATTCTTTTTTACATCTCCGCTGTATTTTCAGTGTTCCGATTGGATGGCGCAATGTATGCCCCTGTTCATTCCAGGCCGTGACGGCTGCGGTAGTCCGCCAGCAAAAGGTCTACCATCCGCCCGTAGCTCTGTACGCCGTCGTTCTGGAAATTTGCCTTCAGATAGGAATCGTTGATCTTGGTGGATACCTCTGCCACAGCCCCTTCAAATTGCCTCCAATAGAGATTGTTGTACTGAAAGTCCATAGCTACCCCTTGGGAATACTGTTGGGCCAGGGGATAAAATGCCTCCGGATCGGCGCTGTACAGGCTGTTCATGGAGTGGACCATCGCCAGCATCACACCGGAATACCGGAACTCCGGGCTGTCGGAACAGCGGCAGGCGAGATATCCAATAAAGTTTGCCTCGTCCTCCCGCATGAATCCCCTCAGGTGGGCCAGCTCGTGGCACATGGTGGCGGGGATGGTGTAATCCGGGGCCTCCTGATTGATATTTGCCTCAAAGGTCAGGGGAAAGAAAACCCCTGTGATCTGTGCATAGGACATCAGGCGGGAAAGGACCACAGGTTTTGGCTGGGCATAGCTGCCCTGGAGCACTGGATACCCCTGGGACAGGGCGTCAAAGGAGGCCTTCGCGCCAGCGGCAGTATTGTACATGGAGCTGGAGAGCTGGGTCACACCCATGCTGTTTTCCGGGACCTGCTCTCGGAGTGCGTTGGCCTCGGCGATCAGCTCTGCGCACAGCTCCGCCAGCTCCTGGGTGGAGGAGTCCCGAAGGGTCAGTCCGCTGTAATATGTAAAGGGATACCGGCTGTAATTCAGACCGCAGTTTAGTACAAACAGGGCGTAGATTACCGAAGCGATAGCCAGAACGGTTGAAAGGAATCGGACCACATACCAGCTTCGGGGATGGGCCCTGTTGCTGTCAGACAGCCGCAGGATCAGAGAAATGACCAGATAAAATCCCAGCACCACCAGCCCCACAATAACACATTCCGCCAGGGAAAAGGGGACAAGGGAGGAGAGAAAGCCCACTGCCTGGGAGAGGACAGGATAGAAGCGGGTGGAATAGGAAAATTCCACCCAATCGGGATGGCGCTGAGCGAAGAGGGTGGTCAGAAGGGCGATAGGGGCCAGGAGAATCAGCCACTGGCGCTTCCACAGATAATCGTGTACCGTGGCGGAGGGAGATGTGCCGGGGTATTTCCAGAGCCGGCCCTTTCGCTTGGGGTATAGGCGCCGTTTGATGGCGGCCTTTTCGGGGCGGTTGGGAGTCTTGGACAGCATTTCTTACACGCTCCTTGGAACTTTAAAGGATGGCCCGCAGGAGGGGCTCCCCCGAAGCATTCACAAGATCAGAACAGGACAATGGTAATGCCCCTGTTGCCGCGGGAGTAGTCCTGATCGCGGGAAAGCTCCGGGATAAGGGAAAGGGCTTTTCGCCCAGAGGGTGAAAAGGGGGAAAATTCCTCGCCAGGGATGAATTCCCGTATCACCCCAGCCTTTTTCCTTGCTTCCAGCTCCCGAAGGGCCTCCTTGCGGATAACCCCTCCCTTCCCGCTGGAGCCATAGCCATGGATCAGCTTAATGGCCCTGGTACCGGAGGCGCGGGCCGAGGCAATGGCCTGGTTCATTCGGGCAATTGCCTGGGCGGAGGTGGGCCGCCCGGCTTCCAGGTTGACGGTGCGGAGCTGAAGCTTATTTTGATTTGACCGCGCCATAGGGGATCCCCGGTCAAGCCAGAAGCACAGCTGACGGGACAACCATCATGCTGTACAAAAAGGCGACCCCGATGGCGGGGAGCAGCCTTGCGCCGGAGTGGCGATGGAAGGCTGCAGAAAAGTTTAGGCAGATGATAAAGGCCGCTGTTGAACAGAGAAGCCGGAAGCAGGCGGAGTAGGAGCCGGCCATCCACTGGAACAGACAGACCGCCAGAAAGGGAAGGAGCAGGACAGCACGATGGAGAAACCCCAGGAGCAGCCCGCCGTCATTGTCGGAGAACACATCGGCGTCCAGCTCTATGGTGTAAAAGAATACGGACATGACCGCTGTAAAGGCGATCATCCAAAAGACCCGGTCGCCGCCTAAAAGGGTCTGGAACAGGCCGCTGTCCCCCAGGAACCACACCACTGCACAGAGCCCGGCCAGCATGGCGATAGAGGTGGCGGTCCTCCACAGGGAGAGGGTTCCGGTAAAGGTCTGGATAGAGCCAGAGGCGCCAGGCATTTTTTTTATTAGATAGAGCAGAAGCAGGGCAAAGCCATACCCCGCCATAGAGGCAGTGGGCAAAAGCCGGCCGGAAGGTTCCCCAAGGGGGAGGATGCTGAACACCAGCCAGAGGATCAGCCCGACAAGCCCACCAGCGGCCCAGAGCAGCAGCCGTATGACCAGGGAGCGCCAAGGATACAGGGAAATGCCGCAGCGGTCCCGGCTTATGCCAGGGTACCGGTTCCAGGAGAGAGCCATGGAACAGGCGCTGATGGTGATCAGAGCAATGACTGCCGCACACCAGCAGATTACCCGCAGCAAGGGGAAGAAGGAGGTGGTGGAAACCGTGCGCAGTCCCGCCTTGTAGTGGGCCCAGTTCTTGGAGGCGGCTGAAGTGCTGTTGGAAAACATCTGATAGGGGTGGTAGCCGGAGGGGAGCAGGGTAAAGGTGACATTGCCGGAGGTGGAGGAAACCCCCGCCGTTTTGGTGGAGCTTCCGTTGATCAGGGTGTTGTAAAGCCTGCTGGTCAGGGAGTCCTCCTCTTCGCCGGGATCTTCTCCGTCGGAATCCGACGCGGCCTTGCTGGATGATGCCTGCTTTTTCTCTTCCCCTTTGGGAAGGGCGGGGGCGGAGCCGGTGAGCTTCCGGTAGAGCTCCTGTACGGATCCCTGGGAAACCACGTCGTCCTTTTCCGAGGCGATGAGCTGCAGAGGGATGGAGATAGAATTGGCAGACAGGGAGTTGACCCAGCCTGTTTTGTTGTCGTCCTGGCGGCCAAGGTAAATAGAGCCTCCATCCTCACCGTCGAGGATCACGTAGGGGGAGATCAGGCTGGCCCCCATAAAGGCGGGTTGGTCTGACGCGATAATCTGGAGCAGCGCCCTGGCCCCATAGCCATGGCCCACCACCAGGATGTTTCCATCCTCCAGGCCAGACTTTTTGCGGAAGGCTTCCAGGCCGCCCCGCACCTCCTGTACCAGCCGGTCAGAGGCCTTGTCCGGGTCCAGCGCCTGGACTGCAGAGCCGTGTCCGCTTAGATCCATGACCATAACCGAAGCGCCGCTTCCATAATAATCCTGGGCCAGGGATTTGAGGACATTTTGATCCTCCCCCACATCCCCCACGACGAACACCCCCTTGGACAGCGCCCCTTGGTAATAAGAGGCCTTAGACTGGACCTTCCCGCCCACTGAAACCGCTGTCTCCACATCCCTGCGAAACAGCGGGAAATTCAGCCCAAACAGGCCGATTACAGCTCCAAGGAGCAGGACGATCCCCATCCATTGAAAGAACCTTACCGCCCGCAAATATAACAACCCCTTTTGTCCGATTGTCATGTTGATCAGGGGACTGACCAACGGCTCCCTTTTCGCTGCCTTCGGGTGGAGACAGGGAAAAGGAGTAAAATGTCGTTTTGTCAAAGTAGGACTGGAATTAGTATAACACAAACCCGCTCATTGTTCTACCAGATAAAATAGGATATTTTTTGAAATTCCCTCAAAAACGAGGGGGCAATATTAAAATACGACAGCAGAAAAAGTGAATTTCCCCTTGAAAATGGGATTATACTGCCCTTTTCCCGATCAATAGCGGAGCTTGGGAATATTCGTATCCGTCACAAAGTTCATAAAGTTGTATAAAATTAACACATCGTCAAAGGAAAGATCCATATCTGTCAGCACTGCGCTGAATTTTCCCAGATACCGCAGGTCCACCACATATACCTCGTCGAAATTGTAGCAGAGATAAGGGGCAAAAGAATTTCCGTAGGAATCCTTTACCACCAGCACCCGGCTGATATTTCCCTCCCGGCGGTATTGGTTGCATTGACTGTGCAGGACTGTCAGCGCCTTGTTTCCGTGCATCAGGCCGGAATACTTGTCCCGTACTTCAAAGCGGCTCAGGTCATTGAGGCTTTCCACCGGCTCCTGGTTGACCTCCACCCGGCAGGGGATATCGTACCAGACAATGGTATCCGGCTGTGTCCCAGCCCTTTTGGCTTTGGCGTCAAAGGTGCCGTAAAAATCCTTTACCTCGTGGCGTTCCAAAGACTGGTAATCCACTGGTTCCATCCCTAAGGAACGGACGTATTCCCCGTAAGCCAGATAGGCGCCATAGGTGGTCCAATGGTGGTCGGTGCGGTAATAAAGCGCCTCCTCCCTGTGGGCGGAGAGGATCTGGGAAAGGGGGAGCAGCTTTAGGTCTGGGTCAGCAGCCCTCATGTGGTCGTATAACTCCTCAATGCGCTGGTTTTGGTCCACCGACACAGCAGAAAAGCCAGGGGGCGTCTTGTCGGTCAGAATGGCATAGGCATTGGGGATGATCGAAAAGGTTACAGGAAGGTCGGGGTATTTGTCCAGAAATTCCTCCATATATTGGATATTAGAGGCCAGGTTTTCTTCATCCACTGAAAAGACTTTTTCAAACAGATATCCATCCCTGCCATAGGCCACATTGTTGTTTTCGATCTTTGCCAGGAGGGATTCTGCCCGGGATTTTAGGGAGATCCAGCCGTCCCGCAGTACAAATTGATCATTGATATACTTTTCGTATTTTCTGGAATAGGCCTGTTCCCCGCCAGCCATCAGGCTTTTCAAGGTGAGGGCGGGCTTTTGCTGGAGCATTCGATTCTCCATGTCAGAGAATTCCCTTGGAGGGAGCAGCAGATCCCAGAGGGTAAAGCCGAGAATAAACAGGGCAAAGAGCCAGATCAATGGCCTTTTGAGGAGTGCTTTCCATTTCTCTATCATCTGTGTATCCCTCCTTCCCTAAAACCGGAAATACAAAAATGGGTTGTAGCTGGCGTCAACCAGATAAGCCACTGACGCCGCCAGTACTGCTCCCATGCAGGCTAGGCTGACAGCAGCGTTGTCCTTTACCCTGGAGTATAGCCTCCAGGGAAGGGGGGTGGAGAACAGTATGGCCACCACAAAGGTAACGGCGTAGTTGCGCAGGTAATACATCCAGTCCATCCCGGCGGCGGGGGAGAACATCCTTTGCAGCAGTGCCCCCAGCTGGGAGAGATCGGTCACCGCAAAGATTGCCCAGCTGACCAGCAGGAAGAACAGCACATAGACGTGGGGCCAAACCTTCCCCCGGTTGAGATGGGGCAGCAGGAAGGATTTTTCCAGGATCAGGAATACCAGGAAAAAGAGCCCCCACAGGATAAAATTCCAGCTGGCTCCATGCCAGAAGCCGGTGCAGAACCAGACGACAAACAGGTTAAAATACAGCCTCATTGGGGAGTCCACCCGGCTGCCTCCCAGGGGGAAGTAGAGATATTCCCGGAACCAGGAGCCAAGGGTCATATGCCAACGCCGCCAGAACTCGGTGAAGCTTTTGGAAACATAGGGGAAATCAAAGTTTTGGGGGAAGGTAAAGCCCATCATTTTTCCAAGGCCGATTGCCATTTGGGAATAGCCGGAAAAGTCAAAATAGATCTGAAGGGTAAAGGCCGCCACCCCCATCCAGGCCAAAGGTGTGGAGATGCGGGAAAAGCCCAAGGTTTCAGAGACCTCGGTCCAGAGAGCGCCGATGTTGTTGGCGATAAGCACCTTCTTTCCCAGCCCCATGATAAAGGTCGAGATACCCTCGGAGATCTGGTCCAGATCAACTGAGCGGTCCTTAAGCTCCCTGGAGATATCCGAATACCGTACAATGGGTCCGGCGATCAGCTGGGGAAACAGGGTGACAAAGGCAGCGAAGTCGATGATATTCCTTTCTGCCTTGACCTTTCCCCGGTAGACGTCAATGGAGTAGGACATGGTCTGGAAGGTATAGAAGCTGATGCCAATGGGAAGGGTGACGCGGGGGGCGCGGAGGGACAGGCCCAGAAGAGCATTGATATTTTCTACAAAAAAGCCTGTATATTTGAAGAAACCCAGCATTCCCAGGTTAAAGACCATGGAGCAGGCCAGCAGCCACCGGCAGATGGTTTTATTCCGCCAGTACCGGTCAATCCCCAGACTGACAAAGTAGTCGACCAGCACCGAGGCGATCATGATGGGAAAATACTTTGGCTCTCCCCAGGAATAGAAAAACAGGCTGAGGAGAAAGATCACGCCGTTTTTCCACTTTTTCGGGGAGATAAAATAGATCAGCATGGCAGCGGGAAAAAATCGGAATAAAAATAGGATGCTGCTGAAAACCATCTGCTGGAACGCTCCTTTCATCGTGTAACAATCCGCATACTGTTCAGTATACCAGTTTTTGGCCCAATATTCCATAGTTGGCCGAAAATTTCGGACAGAATTTTGGGATTTTGGGTAAGCCCCCATCAGACGGAGAATACCGGTGGGGAAAACGCCAAAAAGGGGGATTGTTCCGCAGAACATCCCCCTCAAGGTTATTGTAATGCCTGTACGGCAGGCATAAATCTACGGGCTCAAGCCTCAGGAAACGTTGATACCAGCGAAGTGTTCTGGCTGAATTTTACACAAACTCAGCCGGACCCGATGTGGCAGGGATCAGAAATGCCCTGCAATCGCGTCCACGCCGATTTGGGTTTGCTCCTGGGCGAATTTCAGCTGCTCCTCCTCCGATGCGTTTTCCCTTTCGTCAAAGGATCCCAGCATGACGAAGAACACATAGTCCCCATGGCGCACCACCTGGGAGGAGTTGACCTTTGCCATATTCATGGGATACTGGAGGGAATCGGTTTGGAGCATGGTTTGGTAGGCAGTCAGCTGGGTTTCAACCTCTTCCCCCTTTCCCTCCACAGCCTTTATGGCGATGAAAGTGTCCACATGGGCGGACATCATCGGGCCTTCCGCGATAAAGCTTTCCACATTTTCAGCGGTGATCCCATAGACCTCGGAGAGCTGCTGGGACTCTATCATCATAGAGGGGATATAATTCTCGCCATAGGCGGCCTTCACAGCGTCATAGACCTCTTGGAGGGTGGAGTCAACCTCCGTGTCCGTATTGGGGGTTTCCTCCAGGTCGTCCTCTTCCTCCGGCATGGGCGCAGTGTCCGGAATGCTGATAGAGCTTGTCTGAGAACTGCTTTGGGAAGGGGCGGAGCTGCTCTCAGAGGAGGAGGGAGAGCCTCCGCACCCCGCCAGGGAGGAGATCATCAGTAAAGCGGACAATATAAGAGCAATTCTTTTTTTCATAAATCAAAACGTTCCTTTCTTTTTGTGTTATTTTGTTTTGATATGGACCTTGAACAGCTGCCAGCTGTCAGTTATAAAGTAAACCCTTTGAAGGGGTTTTACTGCATGAGATAAATTTTTTACATATTTTTAAAAGTTGCTTCATTTGGGAATGATTTTATTTAGGTGGATGAAATCATATGTCTCCCATTAGCATACCCAAAATTCGGGATACAAAATATGGTAAATATTGGTTTGCCCAAAAAGAACGCCCATCATCTATCTTTCAAGACAACAGGCGTTCCATCAATCTGAAAAAGCCTTACAACATTTTAAACTGTCTGCGGAGAAAAGTCAAGCATAACTCCATCCATTTTTCAGTGGCGGGGATGATCCCGCTTTCCGTACGGGCTACGTCTGCCCGGCAGGTGGAAAGCCCGTGGCCCCCCTTTTCGAAGATATGAAGTTCGAAGGGGATATGGTGCCTTCTCAGGGCTGCGGCGAATACCATAGAATTCTCCACCGGCACAGAGCCGTCCTCCATTGTATGCCACAGGAAAGCGGGTGGGGTCTGTTCTCCCACAAACCGGTCTAGGGACATCTTCATTTGGTCCTCCAGATTTTTCCCACAGAGATTGACGAAGGAGCCTAAATGGCTGAATTCCCCGGCGATGAGCACCGAATAGTTCAGCAGCAGGGCATTGGGCTTGTTGCTGCCCTTGGGGATGCCCAGCTTTTCCGGGATATCCTCCCGGTTCCAGAATACCCCCAGGGACGCCGCCGCATGTCCCCCGGCGGAGGAGCCCATAACCGCGATCCGCTCCGGGTCCAGGTGCCACTCCTCCGCATGGGCGCGGACCAGGGAGACCGCCCAGCTGGCGTCCATCAGCGGCTTGTCCCCCAGGATTTCGTCTTCCTTCCTTTCCCAGTTGACCGAGTAGTTCAGCACAAAGGCATGGAAGCCGTTGGCATTGAACCAAACCGCCAGGTTCTCGGCCTCCCTTGGGGAAAGGTTTACATATCCGCCGCCAGGCAGGACAATGACCGCCGGACGGATGTCTCCCCCCAGCATACCGGGGATGGGGTCCATTACAAAGGTGGTCAGGTCAACGCCGGGATGTCCCTCTCGGGCAATCTTTTGATATAACATAGTAGTAATCCCTCCGTTATTTATGATAGAGCTTTGATGGAAACAGACAAGTTGGCTATTTCCTCAAGATAGAGTCCATAGGCTTTCCCTTTGACAGTTCATCAATGAGTTTGTCCAGATACCGAATCTCCCGCATCAGGGGCTCCTCAATACTCTCCACCCGCACGCCGCATACAACGCCCTGAATCAACAGCCTTTTTTCGTTGAGGCAGGGGGCGTTGCGAAAGAAATCCCCATAGGTGGGCGGATGTTCCATCATATCCGTCAATTGCTCCTGGGTGTATCCAGTGAGCCAGCGGATGATCTGGTCGGCCTCCTCCTGGGTGCGGCCTTTTTTCAGGGCCTTGTTCACCAGGGCCAGGTAGACCTTTTTGAAATCCATTTGGTATACCTTTTCAGGGCTCATGGTTCTGCCTCCGTCAGCTGTTTTTCTGGGCTTCATTCCAAAATCTTAGGCGTTGGGTTTGCGAAAAGAAAGCTGTTGTACAGCGACTGTGTACAACAGCTTTCTCAATTCTGCAAAACCAGCCGAAATTACTCGTTTTCCTCTTCAGGAGCTTCTGCCTGAGAAGCTGCGGCTTCCTCCGCCAAGGCGCGGATAGAAAGGCTGATTCTCTTTTTGTCGAAGTCCAGCTCGGTGATCTTTACATCTACCTCGTCGCCGATGTTGAGCACATCCTGGGGCTTGGCGATCCTCTGGGTGGAGATCTGGGAAATGTGGATCAGACCGTCCACGCCGGGCAGGATCTGGGCAAAAGCGCCGAAGGTGGTCATGGAGACGATCTTGACCTTTACCACAGAACCGACGCTGTAGTTGTTCTTCAGGATCTCCCAGGGATTGTCCTCAGTCTTTTTGTAGCCCAGGGAAATCTTCCGGGCCTCAGGATCCAGATCCTTGACGTAAACCTCAATGGTGTCCCCCACCTTTACCACCTCAGAGGGATGGCGGATGCGGTTCCAGGACAGTTCGGAAATGTGGACCATGCCGTCCACGCCGCCCAGGTCGACAAAGGCGCCGTAAGAGACAATGGATTTCACCACGCCGGTATAACGCTTGCCAACCTCGATCTCGCTCCAGAACTGCTCCTCCTGGGCCTTCCGCTGTTCGCGGAGCACCGCTTTGATGGAGCCGACAGCGCGTTTGCGCTCCGGATTGGTTTCGATAATCTTAAATTCCACTGTCTGCTTGAGCATGACAGAGAGGTCCTCTACTCTGGAAAGGGCCACATGGGAAGCGGGAATAAACACCCTTACGCCGTTGGTAAGCGCCAGAATGCCCTTGTTGACCACTTCTACTACTACGCCGGTGAGGGTCTCGCCGGTGTCCTTGGCTTCCATGACCTTGCGGATTCCCGCGGCGGCGTCCAAACGTTTCTTGGAGAGCATGACCATACCTTCCACGTCATTGGTGCGCACGACCAAAAGGTCAAGCACATCCCCTGGCTTATAGGCGTCCTCAACCTTAACGGTGGGGTCGTCGGTGAGCTCCTGCAGGGGAACATAACCGGTATACTTAATCCCGATATCCACCTGTACCTCGGTGGGGGTGACCGCCAGAATGGTTCCTTTGACAATAGCACCATTATATGTAGTAATGGTGGACTGCTCCAAAAGCTCCTCAAAGGTTTCTTCCTGATTATTATTTGTCATCAATTCACTCATGGTTTCCTGTACCTCCTTAATTATACGAGCCGGCGTAGACGCGCCAGCAGTAACGCCGATAGATTTGCTTAATGGGAAGTCCTTGGGCAGAATATCGGGGCTAAGCTCAGACGCGGTTTCCACCAGAATGGTGGGACAGTGCCCGGCGCATATCTCCTTCAGCTTGGCGGTGTTGGAGCTGTGGCGGTCCCCCACGACTACCATCAGACCTGATTTTTCCGCCAGTTCTGCCGCCTCCCGCTGCCGCTCGCTGGTTGCACTACATATTGTATCAAAAATCGAAAGGTTTGTACACACTTTTTTTGCAGAGTTTACGCTTTTTTTCCATTCTAGCACATTAAAAGTAGTCTGTGCAACAAACACCAAATGTTTTTTTGCAGAAAATTTACCATTTGACAACATTTTTAACATTTCATCTTTGTTTTCAAACACCCCGACCTCCTCTGGATTTTGGCAGTGGCCCAAAATGGCCTCCACCTCTGGATGCCGGGGATCTCCCGCAATGAGAATACCAGTCTCTTCCCCATGGTGCTCTGCCACGATCCGGTGGATCTTGGCCACAAAAGGACAGGTTGCATTGATCACCTCTGCTCCGGTGGCGGCAAGCCTGTCGTAGATCTCCCGGCTTACGCCATGGGAACGGATGACTACGGTGTCGCCCGGTTTTGCCTCCTCCGGTGTTTCTAGAATCCCAACCCCTTTTTGGGCGAGTTCTTGGGTGACCTGTGCGTTGTGAATAATGGGACCAAGCGTGTATACCCTTTTGTTTTCCTCTATCGCTTTATATACAATATCTACCGCGCGCTTTACGCCAAAGCAGAAACCGGCGCTGTGCGCTACTGTAATGGATGCCATAACGCCTCCTCTAAATTCGTACTTACCCTTTATTATACCATACTTTTGTAAATTATCCAGTGGCAAAATGCGCGAATTAGAGAAATTTATGGAACATATGCTGTTTCGATCCTGCCGGTTTGCCGGCGTCTGCCCTAAGGGCTTCATGAAGGCGGAAGGCGATCATTGGGAATTGTTTTTCCCCTTTTCATTTTCTCTTCCGTCTGTCAACAGCGGGCGGTTGTCCTTTGGAATATCCACCAACTCCACAATATCCCCCATAATCCTCTTGCTGACTGCCTTCATTTCCCTTGGGGCGTTTGTCTCTACCCCTAGGCTGTCAAAGCGGATCATTTTTCCATACTGCACCTTGACCACTGACCGGAACTTCAGTGGCAGGTCAAAGGAGATTCCCACCGGAAGAATGTCGGCGTGGGTCTGCATGGCCACCAATGCCGCGCCGGATTTGGGCCTTTGGGGAATGCCGTCCTTAGAACGGGTCCCCTCCGGAAACATGGCCAGCACCTTGCCGGATTTCAGGGTTTCTACTGCAAAATCAATGGCCCCGCTGTCGCCTTTGCCGCGTTCCACCGGGAAGGCCCCCAGGCCTTTGATGACCAGTCCGACAAATTTATTTTGGAACAGTTCCTGTTTTGCCATGAAAAAGAGTTGGGTCTTCAGCTTTTGAGCGATGAAGATAGGGTCCATATTGGTGCGGTGGTTTGAGCAGACCATGTATCCTCCGCCGCTGGGGATGTTCTCCATCCCTTCGTATTCCATTTTATATAGGAAGCGGATCATCAGGTTAGTGACGAACTTGGCGATGGCATAAAATACAGACATTCCGTTCACCGCCTGTCCCGCAGGAAAAAGGTGTTTTGAGCCAGCTTTTCCAGCGCGTCGATGGATTCTTCCAGAGAAAGGCTGGTGGTGTCTACAAGGACCGCATCAGGGGCTTGGACCAAGGGGGAGACCGCCCGATGGGAATCGTTGTAGTCCCGCTGTTTCAAATCCTCCAGAACCTGTTCAAAGGTGCTGGGGTCTCCCTTTTCCATCAGTTCCCTGTGGCGGCGGGCCGCCCGTTCCTCGGCAGAGGCGGTCAGGAAAATTTTCAGACTGGCATTGGGGAGGATGGTGGTGCCGATATCTCTCCCATCCATAACCACATTGTTCTGAAGGGCGATATTCCGCTGGAGGGAGAGTAGAAACTCCCGGACCTCCGGGATCGAACCGACCTGAGAGGCAGCCATGGAGACCTCGGGAGTGCGGATTTTGTCAGAGACATCCTGGCCGTTGAGATATACCCTTTGCTGCCGTCCGGCATTGTAGCGCAGCTGGATCGATATATGCTGCAGAGAGGGGACAACCTCCGCCGGAAGAGAGGGGTTGCCCCCTTGGTCCAGCACATATTTCCCAATACTGCGGTATAACGCGCCGGTATCCACATAAAGGAAACCGAGGCGTTTGGCCAGTTCCCTGGCAATGGTTGTTTTTCCGGCTCCAACCGGACCGTCCAACGCAATGGACAACATAAAATCGCCGCCCTTTCAGCGAGGCCTTGTCTAGGCCCCTGTTTTCAATTGATTGCCGTTTCCGCAGGGGAATCCGCTTCATTATGAATCCCCCAAAAACATGAGAATGGCTCTGCGATTATTATAGCATAACGGACTGTAAAATGATACAAGCAGCGCCGGGAAAACAGGCAATATTCCGTCTTCTTATCCCTTGAGGGAGCGAATAACCCCCTGGGCGGCCAGGAAGCCGGTGGAAAAGGCGATCTGCAGGTTAAAGCCGCCGGTGTAGGCGTCCACGTCCAAAACCTCTCCGGCAAAGAACAGGCCCTTCACCAGCTTGGACTCCATAGAACCGGGGTTCACCTGTGAAACCGTTACCCCTCCGGAGGTGACAATGGCTTCCTCAATGGGCCGAAACGCCACTGGCGTCAGTGTAAACTGTTTTAACAGGGCGATAAAGGAACGCCTCTGTTCCCTGGTGATCTGATTCACCTTGGTATGCGCCGGTATGCCGCTGCGGGAGACGGCAACCGGAATCAGCTTGGCGGGCAAAAGCGAACTTAAAGAATTTCCAAAGTCCTTGTTTTGATTTTGGGTGAAATCCCGCAGCAGGCGGGCGTCCAGCTGCGCTTCGTCCAAACCGGGCTTTAGGTCAATAGAAAGGGTAAAATCAGCAAACCGTCTGGGATCAATGTGGGCTGAGGCGGAGAGCACCAGGGGTCCGGATACTCCAAAGTGGGTGAAGAGCATCTCTCCCAGTTCCTGGAATACCGGCTTTTTCCTGCTGCGGTCCGTCAGGGTCAGAGTAACGTTGCGCAGGGAAAGCCCCATCATTGCGGAGCAAAAGGGCTCCGCTGTCAGAATGGGGACCAAGGAGGGCCGGGGCTCCACGATCTCATGTCCGGCCTGTTCCGCCAGCGCATATCCGTCACCAGTTGAACCAGTGAGGGGATAGCTCATTCCCCCGGTGGCAATCACCGCTGCCGGGGCGGACAGGGTGCTGCCATCTTCCAGAACCACGCCCCGGATCGCTCCCTCCTCGATTGCCAGGGAGAGGCACCGGCCGGTGAGGATTTCCCCACCGCTTTTTTTGACAAATCCGGTCAAAGCATCCACAATGTCCACCGCTTTATCGGAGACAGGGAAAACCCGGTTCCCCCGCTCCACCTTTAACGGAACCCCAAGTCCCTGGAAAAATTCCATGGTACTGGACGGGGGAAAGGCATTGGCCGCGCTGTACAAAAACCGGCCGTTGCGTTTTACCATTCGGATAAAGCTTTCCGGACTGCAGTCATTGGTGACATTGCAGCGGCCCTTGCCGGTGATCATAACCTTGCGGGCAGGACGGCTGTTTCGCTCTACCACAGCGGTGCGCAGGCCGTTCTGGGCTGCAAAGCCCCCGCAGAGCATCCCCGCCGCGCCCCCGCCGATGATCAGTACATCATATTCTCGTTCTCTGTTCTTCTGGTTCATATGCCTCCCGGGAGTCCATGCCGCGTTCGGCGGCATGGATCGCCACTGTTATTTTTTATTTGGGTCTGCCTTTTCGTAGACGTTGTATTCATCCCAGATGCCCTCCAGGCGCTGGAAGGTGTCGGCGACCTCCTCCCGCTTTTTCAGACCAATGGAGACGATCAGGGCATTGACAATGCTCAGGGGCGCCACCAGGGAATCCACAAAGGAGGCCATGTCACTCCTGGCCAGGAGGATGCGGCTGGCGTTTTCAGCTACAGGGGAGAGCTGGCTGTCGGTAATGGCGATTACCTTTGCACCGCGGCTGTGGCAGTACTGGGCTGCGCTCACCGTCTTTTTGGAATAGCGGGGAAAGCTCATGGCAATAAATACATCCTCCGGCCCGATCCGCAGGATCTGCTCGAACAGCTCGCTGGTGCTGGAAGTGTCCACAAGAGCCACATTGTCAAAGATATAATTAAAGTATGTACTAAGGAATACCGCCAAGGCAGAGGAGGAGCGCACCCCCATAATATAGATGCGCCGGGCGGAAATGATATCGTCCACTGCGCCGTTAAAGGCCTCCCGAGAGGTCTCCTCCAGGGTGCGGCGTATTTTCTCAATATCCATGTTCAGCACCTTGGAAAGAACGTCTGAGGTGCCGATCTGGTCGTTGGTCACTTCGATCCTCTGTACCGAGGTCAGACGGTTACGGATCATCTCCTGAAGGGCCCGCTGGAGCTGGGGGTACCCCTCATAGCCAATCTCCGATGCAAAGCGGACCACCGTTGATTCGCTGACACCCACAGTGCTTCCCAGCCTGGAAGCAGTCATAAAGGCCGCCTTGTCATAGTGGTCGATGATGTACTGGCCTATCAGGCGCTGTCCCTTTGAAAAATCCGCCATCCTCTGTTGCACCAGACCAATTAAATCCCTGTTCATGCCAATATGTTCCTCCGTTTATCCCCATATTTTTATCTTCCGGTATAGATCCGGCTCTCTTATCTTATCCTTTCTCCCGAAAAAAATCAAGGCAAAATGCAGGATTAAAGAAGAATCCTGCAAATTCTCTAAAAAAATTGATTGATTTCCCCAGCCGTCTGTTGGATTGCCAGTATAGCGCAGGGGGATGGAAGGGGGTGTGCGTCCTTCAGGGAGATACATGGGAAGCCCCTTTTCTCCTCTGTTGTTTGCTAAAAAATGGGATGAAAGCAGGAAAAATGTACGCCAAAAAAGCACAATGGCTTCTCTATAATGGAAACATGAAACAGCGGGACGGGGACAGTATAAAAAAGGCCCAATGCAAATGGGCCTTTTTCCTCAATGCAAAACAAAGGGGCTGCGATCCGGATGGGCGATGGGGACTTCCGGCGTGCCCATACCCGGAACCGATGATGCGGACAGGGCAGAGCCCAGCTCTGTTATCTGGCTCTGGCGCAGGTGGTCCTGATACCGGGTCAACACTGCATCCTCCAGCTCCTTCCTCGCCTGGGGGGAGATGGGATGGGCAATATCCCGGTATATGCCGCTTTCGTCCCTGCGGCTGGGCATTGCCACGAAAAGGCGCTGGGGGCCTTCGATTACCTTGATGTCGTGAATGGCAAGGTCATTGTCAATGGTTACGGATACCACTGCGCGCAGGCGCGCGTCCTGGTAGGTCCTTCGGATGCGGATGTCTGTAATATTCATCGTGCCTCATACCTCCTTGATGTCCGGGCGGCCAGATTGATGTAGGTTTGTCACCGCCGGTCAGTTTTAGTATGGGGCGTTTTGGAGAGAGTATACAGGGATTGGAAAAAACAGAGAAGATTAAACCGGAGTCCCTTCAAAGTTTCTTGACAGTCATAGATGAGAAAATATATAATAAACACGAATAAAGGCCCCCGTATCAAATAGCCGCCTGACGGGGAGGAATTCCCGCCGGGTGTTTTGATTCAGATTCAGCTGTTTTTACGCTGTTTTTGCTATTAGGGAAAAATCAAGGTCTTCAGAAAACCTGTCCAGCCCGTAAAAAATCCGCAAAGCGGTCCCGCCGTAAAACGCAGCGCGCTGAAAAAATCCTGTCCGGCTCAGCCCGCAGAGCACAATTTCCTGAATGATCTCTTTCATAGCGTTTTTCTTATCATAGATTGTGTCACAGTTATAACTTGACAGCATTTGCTCAATGATTCCGTTCATTTTTCACCTCAATTTCAATGAAATATAATTATAATGATACTTTCTAGATAAAATCCAAATGATGGAATTCTTAACTATCCCCCTTTTCTCCAATTTTAAAATTTTTTTAAAAGCCTGCAACCATTTCTGAAAAATCCGGTCTGTATCACTGAAGGCCTTCATCCCAGCGCCAAAGGAGGAAAAGCACCATGGAAGACGCAGCCATCATCGCGCTGTACTGGTCCCGTTCCGAAGCGGCTATTGCCCAGACAGATGAAAAATACGGCGGCTACTGCCGAACCATCGCCTACAACATTCTGGAAAACCGGGAGGACACCGAGGAGTGTACCAACGATACCTACTTTAAGGTGTGGAACGCCATACCTCCCCAGAAACCCGGTCTGTTCCGGGCGTTCCTGGGGAAGATTGCCCGGAACACTGCCCTAAACCGGTATGAAAAGAACCACGCCGGAAAACGTGGCGGCGGGGAGACAGAGTTGCTGCTTTCGGAGCTTGAGGAATGTGTCCCTGCGCCAAACGGCGTGGAGGCTGTGTGCGAATCGGAGGAGCTGAGCCGGGCGGTGACAGACTTCCTGTACCAGCTGGACGAGCTGTCCCGGAATTTGTTTGTCCGGCGGTATTGGTATGCGGAGAAACTGACTGACGTATGCAGGCGATATGGAATCAGTGAAGGTCAGGGAAAGAGCACTCTGCACCGGCTGAGAGGAAAACTGAAAGCGTATTTGGAGAAAGAAGGGCTTATGATATGAGTCAAAAGAGTAAAAAGCTGCTTCACGCCATTGGAGATATTGACGACCAGCTGATTGAGGAGGCAAACACCACCCATGAGAAGAAAAAAAGAGCCGCTGTCTACCGGTGGTTTTACGGGGCGGCAGCCTGTATTGTGGGCGCCGTCAGCATAGGGATAGCATATCGAGTTCAGACGGAGGGGGCAATCACCTCTTCGGTCCAATCCTCCACTTCGTCAGGGGAAAAACCGCATTCCAGCGTACAATCCTCCGGCGCGTCTTCATCAAGCGTCCCTGTGATCTCCGGCACACCGTCTGTGGAGAATCTGCCCACCGTTACCCCCTGGCAGTCCTATCAATTTGGAGGCGGCGGTATGGGCTACGAGGGATATATTGTGACAGATATCGGCGAGCTGAAAAACGCCAACCCCTGGACGGAGGATGCAGGGCTGGCAACCTTGCCTGTGTTCCATAACGTCTATGCATCCACTTCCCAATATCCAGAGGAGGTCCGGGAACGGAAGAACCTTCCCCTCCTGGAGGGGAAACGGGCAGATGTAGCGGAGATGGAGGCCCTGGCCCGTTCCGTTGCCGGGGATATAGGCGCGGTAGTGGAATCGGTGGAGGTGGACCCTACAGAGGAATACCTAGCTGCAATCAAAGAAAAGCTGGAGAGCGTGGGGGATTCCCTCTCCGAGGAGGACACCCTCCCCACAAGGGTGACGCTGACCTGCAGCGGGGATATTTCCATTGAAGTGGACACAGAGCTGAACGCAAGAATTGAGTTTAACACCCCTATTTCCCTGCCGGAGGGGTACCGGTTTGGCTATCATGCCTCTTACGAGGATATGACCGCCGCTGGGGAATACCTGATGGAGAAATACAAGGACCTGCTCCGGATGGAAAAGCCTGTTTTGAACGTTGTCGGAGGGGACCGGAATATTTATGGAGAGCAATCCTTTTCCTGCTATATCTATGAAGGGGCGGGGGATCTGACGCAGCAGATTCTGAACTATCGTTTCAACACTGTCCGCATTTCCCCCAACAGTGAAGGAAAGCTGTGGCTGATCGACATAACCAGATTTGACCTTTCGGATAAGCTGGGGGATTACCCCATCTATACGTTGGAGGAGGCAAAGGAGCGGCTGCTGGAGGGATACTATATCACCTCTGTGCCGGAGGCTTTCCCTGGGGCCGGCAAAATTGGGAAGGCTGAGCTGGTTTACAGGGGGATGGGAGAAATCACGATCATGCCTTATTACTGTTTCTATGCAGAATTGCCGGAGGATTACGCGCCGGGCGGAACAGCGGATGGAAAACCTCTGAAGGATTACGGCGCCTATTATGTGCCCGCTGTCCGGGAGAAGTATGTCGATATGCCAGCCTATGATGGCAGCTTTAACTGAGATTTCGTGAATCCAAATAAGGGAGATCGATGGAAATGAAACCGAAAAAGAAGAGAAAAACTAAGGTAACCCCCGGCTACCTGTGGCTTTATGGGACTGCGGCCTGTGTTGTGGCGGCAGTTGCCATAGGAGCTGGATGGAGGCAGTTTTCCGGTCCGGCTGAACTGCCGGGGCAATCGGAGCAGCTACCCGTTTCTTCAGAGGGATCTGGAGAGCCCGGCGAAGCCCAGTCCGGTTCCGATCTGCCTCTGCCTGAGGAACTTCCCAAAATTACGCCGTGGCAGACCTGTGATCCGGATATTGAATACAGCGGCGAGGCGTACACGGTGGATAATATCGCAGATCTGAAAAGCGCCAATCCCTGGACAGAGGGTGCAGAGCTGGCCACCCTGCCGGTTTACAACAACGATATTGTGTCCACCATTCAGTTTTCCGAAGAGGTGCGGGAAAAATTTGGATGGCCCCGGCTAGAGGGCAGGCTGCGCGACGCAGAGGGCATGGAGGCCCTGGCCCGTTCCATCGCCGACGGCCTGGGAGTGACGGTGGAATCGGTGGAGGTGTATCCCTCTGAAGAGGCGGTCAAGGCTGCCAGGGAAAAGGTGGAGGGCACAGGGGAGGACTTTACCGAAGCACACATGCCCCTTACGCGGGTGACCCTTACCTGCAGCGGAAACATTTCCATAACAGCGTATTCGGTTTGGAGAGCCACCGTCCAGTTTATGACCCCGGTCCCGCTGCCGGAGGAATACAACTTTGACTGGTACGCCTCTTATGAGGACCTGACCGCCGCCGGGGAATATCTGATGGGGGAATACGAGGGGCTGCTCCAGATGGAACATCCGGTTCTGAACATCAGCGGAGGCGACAGAAAGCCTGAACAGGAGCCGCATTTTGACTGTATCGTATACGAAGGGGCGGGAGATCTGGAACAGCAGCTGCTCAGTTACCAGTTTAACACGGTCAGCTTCTCGCCGGATGAAGAGGGAAACCTGCAGTTAATCGACGTTACCCGGTTTGAGCTTTCGGATAAGCTGGGGGACTACCCCATCTACACGCCGGAGGAGGCACAGAGGAAGCTGGCGGAGGGATATTACATTACCGCTGCCCCAAAGGAGTTTTCCGGCGATATGACAATCGAAAGGGTTGAACTGGTTTACCGGGGGACAGAGGATATCACCATCATGCCCTACTACCGCTTTTTTGTGCCGTCTTTCAGGGAGGAATCGGCCGACTCTTACGCGGAAAAGCCGAACAACAGCCGGATACAGAAGGACTATTTTACCTATTATGTCCCGGCGGTCCGGGAGGAATATATTGAGAATATGCCGGTGTGGAACGGGGGTTTTCGCTGACAGCCGGCATACGCCGCATCAAAAGAGGGGAGAAATAAATACTATGAACAAAAGCATCAAATTCTTAGGGCTGTTTGTTGCCTTGACAGCGGGGGTTTTGGGCTGCCAAAGAGGTATGGGGGAATCTTCGGGCTCTATGCCGGACTTTGTCAGCATCTCCCCGTCTGCCTCCAGCCCGGAGCCGTCGTCCTCACAGGCTTCTGAACCTTTAAAGGTGATATCCGGAGAGGAACCCGTGCCGTCTCAAAGCTCTGCCGCCTCCAGTCTGGCGGATACCGAGCCGGTTTCTGAAGGGCATGGGGATCTTCCCAAGGTCATTGCCGGACAGCAGTATATATTTGGAGGAGGCGGCGGGGAGGATTACTGCATCACAGGGATTGAAAAACTGGAAGACGGCAATCCTTGGACAGAAGAGGCGGATTTGAAAACCCTGCCGGTATACCAAAACCTCTATGTATCTTCCTCTGAAATTCCGAAATCCATGCGGATGGCAGAGGGCTTGACGGCCAAACGGGCCTCCCAGGAGGAGATGGAGGCCGCCGCCCGCGACGTTGCTCAGAAGCTGGGGACGGCGGTGGACTCTATGGAGGTTTATCCGTCGGAGGAGCTGATACAGCGGTTTAAAACGCAGAATGGCGAGGTGCCTGAAGAATACCAGTATGTAAACAGCGTCACCCTCTCCTGCGGCGGCGGAACCATTTCCATAGAGGCGGATACCAAGCTGGACGTCTCTATCGTCTTTACCCCGGAAGCCAAGCTTCCGGAACAGTATACGCTGACAGCTGACGCGTCTTATGAAGAACAGCTGGAACGGGGAAAATATGTAGCCGCTGAATATGGGAAGCTGTTCCAGATGGAGAACCCTGTCCCATATGTGAACGGAGTCAACAATACCATCTGGGACGGGAGGGCAAGCTGGTGCGGTATCTATGATGGGACTGGTGATTTGGAAAAGCAGATTGTCCAGTACAGTTTAAGCAACGCGCTCCTTAGATTCAATGAAAGGGGAGAGCTGTCCACCATTTGGCTTCACAATTGGGACCTTTCGGAAAAGTTGGGGGATTACCCCATTATAACGCCGGAAGAGGCGCGGGAAAAATTGAAGGAGGGGAAGTACATCAACGGGTCGTATACCGATTTCCCCGGTGAGGAGCAGATTGCCAAGGTGGAGCTTATTTATCGGAACGAGGTGATCCTGATGCCCTATTACCGGCTTTATGCGGAAATTCCGGTGGAAAACACCCGCGAGTTTGATTTCAGCCAGCAAAAGGAAACGCCGGACGGCCAACCCCTCAAGGGCTATGCCGCCTATTATGTCCCGGCGGTTCGGGAGGAGTACATCGAAAAAATGCCCTCCCATGACGGACGCTTTAACCAATAGCTCCATAAAAATTTTTGCCCCAAAAATTATTTTCAAAAACCATAGACAAAGGCCTTTTGTCGTGATATGCTGATGGTGAATCCTCATGTGTTTTATGATTTCAGAAAGGACGGATTAGAGCAGTGTCACGTACAAGGGCTGATATAAACGGCATAACAGAGGGCGTTATCTGGAAGCAGCTTCTGATTTTCTTCTTTCCCATTCTGCTGGGGACGTTTTTCCAGCAGCTCTACAATACCGTCGATGCGGTGATTGTGGGCAACTTTGTGGGCAAAGAAGCCCTGGCCGCTGTGGGTGGCGCAACCGGCACCCTGATCAACCTGCTGGTGGGATTTTTCACCGGCCTTGGTTCCGGCGCGACGGTGATCATCTCCCAATTCTACGGCGCAGGCCGGGAGGAACAGGTCAGCCAGGCCGTCCACACTGCCCTTGCCCTTGCCCTGGTGGCGACGGTGGTTTTCTTTTTCGTCGGCTTTTTCGGGACGCCCATCGCTTTGCGGTGGATGGATACCCCGGACGACATCCTGCCCCACGCCACAACCTATATGCGAACCTATTTCTGTGGGATCCTGTTCCCGCTGGTCTATAATATCGGTTCCGGCGTCCTGCGGGCTGTGGGGGATTCCCGCCGTCCCCTTTATTTCCTCATTGTCTGCTGTATGGTAAACCTGGTGCTGGACGTTGTGTTTGTGGTGGTTTTAAAGATGGGGGTTTTCGGCGTGGCCCTGGGTACCTTGATCTCCCAGGCGGTCAGCGCTGCCTTGGTGATCCTGACCTTGCTCCACATTCCCAATGCCTGCCGGCTCTTTTTCCGGGAGATCCGCTTTACGGTCCCTATTCTGCGCAATATTATTCTCATTGGTCTGCCTGCCGGGCTTCAGTCGGTGATGTACTCCCTCTCCAATGTGATCATCCAGTCCAGCGTCAACTCCTTCGGCACTGACGTGATCGCTGCCTGGACTGCCTATGGCAAGATTGACGGCGTTTATTGGATGACCATCAACGCCTTTGGCCTTGCCATTACCACCTTTGTGGGGCAGAACTTCGGCGCCCAGAAGTTTGACCGGGTGAAGAAAAGCGTCAAAGTCTGTATGGGGATGGCTTTCATGGCCTCTGTAGGGATCAGCGCAGTGATTATGGCCTTTGGAAAGTATATCCTCATGCTCTTTACCTCCGATCCCTCTGTGGCTGACGTGGGAATGCAGATCATCCGCGTGTTGGTGCCTTTTTATTTTACATATGTGGGCGTTGAGATTCTTTCCGGAACGGTTCGGGGAGCGGGGGATGCCTTTATCCCCATGATCATGACCTGTCTGGGGGTTTGCGTCCTTCGGGTGGCCTGGATCTTTATTGCGGTGCCCCTCAACCGGCAGATCAATACCGTCATTTTAAGCTATCCCATCACTTGGATTGTGACCTCTCTGCTGTTTATTGTCTACTACCTCCAGGGAGGATGGCTCCGCCGCAGAAAGGCGAAGATGGGCTTTACAGATTAAGCAAAACCTTCTATAAAAATCAAATGCGCTGCCGCTGAAACAATGTTCAACGGCAGCGCATATTTTTGTTGTTGATTACCGCAGGCTGCCTTCTCCGCCCATCAGGCTGGTCAGCTCCTCGATCTTCTCCAGGGGGAAGGGTGGGGAGGTGAGGGGCTTCATGGCAATGGACATCAGCTTCATGGGGTTGTCGTCAGCGGCAATGCGGTTGGACGAAAGCTTCCCGCATCTCCTGCAGCGGTGGATCACCGCCCATTCCCCATCTTTTCTGACCCATACCCCAATGGCGTCCATAATGCCCCCGCAGTCTGACGCCCGGTCTCCAGGCTCCTCGTCAACGTGGAGGCTGCTCAAACAGTTGGGACAGTGGTTTCTGTGGCCGCTTCCCGCCCCTTCCGGGACGGCCAGCCGTCCGCAGACCTTGCAGGTAAAAGTGTCGTTACAGCGGTGGGTTTTGTAATAACCGTCTGTGTATGCGATTTTTTTGTTTTTGCGGTTCATTTGTCCTCCAATAAGAGTTTGTATCCTATGGAGGTCAACGCAACGGTTTGATGTTTTTTAGATTATTGCGCAAACCTCCCGGCTTGCTGCTATTGCCTGACAATTCATTTTCTTCATGCAAAAACTCCTTTCTGACACTGATGATTTTATTATAACCCCGCCATATCACAATTGCAATCGGCGGTCAATAAAATTTTTACGGAAAATAACTCCAGGATCACATCATCACACCTGCTGGATCACCGGCAGGATCATGGGGCTGCGTTTGGTCTGGCTGTAGAAGTAATCGGACAGGTCGTCCTTTAATTTCATTTTGATATTGGTCCATTCCCGCGTTCCTCTGTCGCAACATTCCTCAATGGTATCCCTTGCGACCTTCCGGGCCTCGTTCATCATGGATTCCGCCTCCCGGACGTAGACAAATCCCCTGGAGATGATATCCGGGCCTGCAACGATCAGGCCGCTTTCCGCCTCCAGCGCCACTACGACAACGATCAGGCCGTCCTGGGCCAGATGTTTTCGATCCCGAAGCACGATGCTTCCCACGTCGCCTACCCCAAGGCCGTCTACAAGGACCCTGCCTGCAGGGACGATCCCGGTGAACTTCATGTCCACGCCGTCGGTTTCCAGTACCTTTCCCACATCGCTGATAAAGATATGGTCCGGGCTGATCCCAAGGGACATGGCCAGCTCTGCGTGCTTTTTCATGTGCTTATATTCCCCGTGGACAGGGACAAAGAACTTAGGCTTGGTGAGCCCCAGCATCAGCTTCAGTTCATCCTGACAGGCGTGCCCGGAGGAGTGGACCTCGTACATTCTTTCATAGATAACTTCTGCGCCGAGTTTCATTAACTCGTTGACCACACGGCTGACAGTCTTTTCGTTGCCGGGAATGGGGGTGGCGGAGATGATGATAAAGTCGTTGGGGGTAACCACTACCTTCCGGTGGTCGCTCATGGCCATGCGGGAGAGGGCGGACATTGGTTCCCCCTGGCTGCCGGTGGTGATGATGACCATCTGGTCGTCGCTGTACCGCCCGATGGTGTCGATGTCCACCAGGGTCCCGTCGGGGATATCCAGATATCCCAGCTCCAGGGCAGTGGCGGTGGCGTTGACCATGCTCCTGCCGGAGATAGCCACCTTCCGCTTGTGCTGCACTGCGGCGGAGATGATCTGCTGGATGCGGTGGATGTTGGAGGCAAAGGTGGCGATGATGATCCGCTTTTTCTCCGCGCGGGTAAAGAGGGACTCAAAGGAGTCGCCCACCTTGCGCTCGCTGGTGGTGCTGCCGGGGCGCTCCACATTGGTGGATTCCCCCATCAGAACCAGAACGCCTTTGCTCCCTAGCTCCCCAAAGCGGGCCAGATCAATAATGCCCCCTTGTATGGGGGAGTAATCCACCTTAAAGTCGCCGGTGTGGACAACGACCCCTGCAGGGGTATGGATGGCCAGGGCGCAGGCGTCGGGAATGGAGTGGTTGACGTGGATAAATTCCACCGCCATACAGCCCAGCTTGACGGTGTCCTTGGGCTTCACCACATTGAGGTGGCAGGATTCCAGAATCCCATGCTCTCTCAGTTTACCGGCCAACAGCCCTAATGTAAGCTGGGTCCCATAGACAGGGACATTGATGCGTTTGAGGAGATAGGGTAGCGAACCGATATGGTCCTCATGGCCGTGAGTCAGTACCACGCCCCTGATCTTTTCCTGGTTCCGTTCCAGATAGGTGAAATCTGGGATCACCAGGTCCACTCCCAGGAGCTCGTCGTCCGGGAAGGCAAGGCCGCAGTCCACAATGACGATGTCGTTGGCACATTCATACAGATAAATGTTTTTGCCGATCTCCCCCAAACCGCCCAGGGAGATAATGCGGATAGGGGTTTTCCGCTGCTGGCGTGGGGCGCGGGACGTCCGGCGCCCTGTGGAACGCTGGGTTTTTCCAGGCTGTCCTGCCTGTTGTGATTGGACCGGCGGAAGCTCCTGAACAGCCTGCGTCTGGGGCTGGACGTGGGCTGCCGCTTCTGCCAGGGGGGGATTTTTTTCGACAGCCTTTTCCTTTTTGGCAGGAGCTTTCTTGGGGCCGCTGCCTCTCCGGTAAGAGGGCCTGCGGCGGTGGTTTTCTCCGTTTTGCGGATTATTGTTTGATGATTTTTCTTCTGGCTGCTGCACGGCAGCTTTCTTTTCCTGTTGTGCCACTATGTTTCCTCCAATTCTTTCTGAAGCCAGCTGCAGTTTCGTTCGTTAGGCTGGCTTTTGGCTTTTGTTTGTTGTGATTTGTTTTTGAATAAGACTTAAAAAAAGTTCCATCCCAGCTTTCATTCCGCCCGCTGGCGGAACGATACCGGTTTTTGCACAGTTTCATCCATACCTTGTGGAAAATACCACAAAGCGGTTTGATCAGCTGCAAAATAAATTCTTGTACCTCTACATCCTGGCCTGGTCCAGCCTGTGAGATGGGCTAGAAAAATAGGCCTGCACCCGTCTGCCTTTGGTACCCCGTATAGGAAATCCAATGGTTCCAAGCTGCAGCACTTAAATGCGAGTAACTTTTTTATAACTTTTTTCCGTTAATCAACGTCCAACGCAAAAAAGCCTTTCTTGGAAACCGGATTGCCTATGTACCCGGAACATGGACAGATTATTTTCTCTACAGATGGAAGCCGCTTAGGCTCCCTGCGATCCCTGTAAAGAAACTTTCTCTGTTTTGCCAAAGCCTTGCCAAACGGACTCGTTTTTCAGGGTGTGAAAGACCGGAAACGAACACTTCTCTGCCCATTATTGTATACCTAATCCTCCTCTATGTCAAGACGCTGTGGAATTTATACGGAGAGTAGAGACAGGGCTGGATGGGATTTCCCTTATATCCTGCTCATAAAAACCAAATTTCATACAAATTCAGATCGTTTTTTGCGGAAGAACTGCCCGTACAGGGGAGACAGGAGGCAGTCCCAAGGACGGAAGAGTGGGAGTTCCTGATTCTGACTGCACATTCTCCTTGATTTCCGTCCGGTAATCAGATACAATAAAGATAAAGGATACGTTACCTGCCAAACAGATCTGCCGCAAACGGCAGCAAAAAAGAATCAGGAGGAAGCATTGAATATAAAATTGAGAAAAGGATGCGCTGCGTTTGTTTCCGCGGCGCTGTGTCTGCTGTTTATTTCCTCGTTTCTGCCAGTGTATGCTGGGGAGCTTCCGGAGCCTACGGCGGACTTTTACGTCAACGATTATGCCGAAGTTCTGTCCAAAGAAACTGAAGAGCATATTGTAGAGCTCAACGACACCCTGTACAGCCTGACAGGAGCACAGGTGGTTGTGGTTGCGCGCGATTTTCTGGACGGTATGGCCATTGAAGACTATGGGTACCAGCTCTTTAACCAGTGGGAAATCGGTTCCGGCGATAAGGACAACGGCGTCCTTTTGCTCCTGGCCATTGGGGAGGACGACTACTGGATCACCCTTGGCCGGGGCTCAGAAAGTATTTTGAGCATGAATTACCTCACCAGTGTGCGGGACCGGTATTTGGAGGATGCGTTCAGTGCAGGCGATTATGACCGGGCTGTTTCCGATACGGTTGACGCCATTGCGGGAAAGCTGGCCGAGCATTACGGCGTATCTCTGGATACCAACGTCAGCCTTCCCCAGGAGGAGCCGGAGAAGATAGGGGAATCCTCCCTGCTCACCCTTATCATTATCTTAATTGTTGTTGCCAGTGTGTTCGGAGGCTTTTTCCGCTCCTACTGCCCACCCCGCCGGCCCCGTTGGTGGATGAACCCTCCTCCTCCCCCGCCGCCTATTCACGGCCCGGGAAGGCCACGCTATCCCGGAGGGCCCAGACCTCCGGAAGGGCCCGGCCCCGGCGGCTTTGGAGGGTTCGGCCCACCCCGTTCCGGAGGAGGCTTTGGAGGTTTTTCCGGAGGTGGAAGATCTGGAGGAGGCCGCTCTGGCGGCGGGCGTTCCGGCGGTGGCGGCAGTTCCCGAGGCGGCGGTATGGGAAGGAAGTAATAGGAAAATAGTGTCCCTAAATGATTAGGTGGCTGCCTTAAAACAGGAACGCATTTCCAAACATAACATTTACCATAAACGAAATAGCTCTGTGGAAGCCGGAAAATGGCGTTTCACAGAGCTTTTGTTTAGTCCTTTGGTAAAAAAATCAATGGCACTCCTCACAGTCGCTGAGAACCCCGACAATGGGCACAGGGTCGATGCCAAGACGGGTATAGTAGTCAGACAAGGCGGCCTTTACCGCCTGTTCCGCCAGCACAGAGCAGTGGATCTTTACTGGAGGCAGTCCCTCCAGCGCTTCCACTACCGCTGAATTGGTCAGCTTTAAGGCCTCTTCAATGCTCTTACCTTTGATCAGCTCCGTTGCCATGGAGCTGGTGGCAATGGCCGCTCCGCATCCAAAGGTTTTAAACTTTACATCCTTGATGAAACCGTCCTCGATTTTCAGATACATCCGCATAATATCGCCGCATTTGGCGTTGCCAACCTCACCCACGCCGTTGGCGTCCGGCATTTCCCCCACATTCCGGGGATTGGTGAAATGGTCCATTACTTTTTCGGAATACAGCATTGCTATCAGTTCCTTTCTTCCGGAGATTATTTCAGTGAAATTCTATGCTTCCCTCTGTATTTTTTCCCAAATGGGGGACATGTCCCGCAGCCGCTGAACGATGGGCGGGAGCTGCTCCAGAATATAGTCCACATCCTCCTCTGAGTTCATGTCGCTGAGGGAGAGCCGGAGGGAACCATGGGCCACCTCGTGCTTGAGCCCGATGGACAGCAACACATGGCTGGGGTCTAGAGAACCGGAGGTGCAGGCCGATCCAGAGGAACCGCAAATCCCTTTGCTGTCCAGCATCAGCAGCAGGGATTCCCCCTCCACCCCTTCAAAGGAGATGTTCACGTTGCCGGGCAGGCGTTTGACAGGGTCGCCGTTCAGGCGGGTGCAGGGGATTTTCAAAAGCTCCCGGATCAGCCTGTCCCGCATGGCGGAGACCTTGGCGTTTTTCTCCTCCATAGAGGCGCATGCCAGCTCAATGGCGGTTCCCAACCCCACAATATAGGCGTTGTTTTCGGTCCCGGCCCGCCGCCCCCGCTCCTGTCCGCCCCCGTCCACAAAGTTGGGGATCACCAGCCCCTTGCGGATATACAGCGCCCCAACGCCCTTTGGCCCGTGGAACTTGTGGGCCGAGAGGGAGAGCAGGTCGATGTTCTGCGCCTTTACGTCAATGGGGACAGCCCCCACTGCCTGCACCGCGTCGGTGTGGAAAACCACTCCCTTTTCCCGGCACAGCTTCCCAACCTCCGGGATGGGCTGTATGGTGCCGATTTCATTGTTGGCATACATGACAGTGACCAGAGCGGTATCCGGGCGGATGGCTTTCTCCACCTTTTCCACAGACACTATGCCGTTTGGCTCTATGGGTAGATAGGTGACCTCAAACCCCTGGCCTTCCAGGGTCTGGCAGGTGTGCAGCACCGCATGGTGCTCAAAAGCGGTTGTCACAATGTGTTTCTTCCCCTTGTGGGACATGGCCAGGGCAGTGCTCTTTATGGCCCAGTTGTCTGATTCTGACCCGCAGGAGGTAAAGAAAATTTCCCTTGCCTCCGCCCCCAGGGCGTTTGCCGTCTTTTCCCGGGCCTTTTCTATGGCCCTGCGGGAATCGCGTCCCAACCCGTAAAGGCTGGAAGCGTTTCCATATTGTTCGGTCAAAAAGGGAACCATCGACTGGAAAACAGGCTCAGAGATGCGGGTAGTCGCCGCATTGTCTGCATATACAAATCTTCCCATAGGGATATTCACCATACCTTTCCCGTTTATTTTCATACTGGTCTTCCATTTACTGTAAAAACAGCATAAATTGTTTGATTGATCTGAAAGCAGTGGACAAAACCTTTGCCAATTTTATTATATACTAAATCGATAGGAATTCAAGGACTTAGAGAAAAAATTTCTAACGACGGTATTTTTCCGTTTGAGCAACGGCCATCTGGTCGCAGCGTTCGTTTTCAGGATGGCCCGCATGGCCCTTGACCCAGCAAAACGCCACCTGATGCCTGTCCAGCAGCTCCAAAAGCCTTTTCCAAAGGTCGGTATTGGGGACCGGTTCGTTTTTGGCCCGCACCCATCCCTTCCGCTGCCAGTTGTAGACCCATTTTTTTTCGATAGAGTCGATTAAATATTTAGAATCACTGTACAGGGTGACCTGGCAGGGGCGTTTGAGGGCCGCCAGGCCTTCGATGGCGGCGGTCAGCTCCATGCGGTTGTTGGTTGTATCCGCCGCCCCGCCCATCAGCTCCTTTTCCCTGCCGTTAAACCGTAGGACCACCCCATATCCACCAGGGCCGGGGTTCCCGGAACAAGCGCCGTCTGTAAAAATCTCCACCTTTGGAAGGCTGTCCGCCATATATAGCCACCTCGTTTCATGTTGTCCGGTTTTGTTCCCTAAAAGGGAGATACTGCTGAGAAAAGATTTCCCCCTACCGGAACAGCATATTCGCCCCGCTGACAGCTAAAAAGGCGTAGATGATCTTTTTCATTGCCTCTGCGTTGATGCGGGAGAGGATTTTCATGCCGGTCCAGAACCCGAGGTAGGAGAACGCCAGCCCTATCAGGGAGAGCTGGACGACCTGGAGGGTGATCATCCCGTTGATCACCCGGAGGATTACCGTGTAAAGATTGGTCAGGAGAAAGTAACATTGTATTGTCCCCATATAAGATTCTTTTTCCTGTCCGGCGGAGAGCATATACAGGACCATTGGAGGACCGCTCATGCTGAACAGGCCTCCTAAAACGCCGCTCAGTCCCCCGGCGATCAGGCCGTTGCGGGAGGTGGGCTGGATGTGGATACGGCTGCTGAAAAAGAAGAAGTAGACGCTCAGCCCAATCAGGACGCCCCCCAGAATGCGCTTCATAATGTCGTCTGACTTTCCCGCAAAAAAGGTGACCATAAAAAAACTGGAGATAAAGTATCCGGCGGAGGGAAAGAGAATCTGTTTCCAGTTGATAAATTTCCGGTATCGGACGGTGTTGGCAGTATTTGTCGACAGAGACAGCAAACCGGAAACGGCTGTGCTGACTGTGGAGGGCAGAAAGTTGGGGAGGACAGACATCATAAAGATGGCAAAGCCGAACCCGCTGACCGATTGGATTGTGGAGCCCAGCATACATGAAAACAGGAAGACAGCCGTCAGTCCTCCCGAAAGCCCAAGGGATGAAAACATATAGCAATTCCTTTCCGCTGCAAAGCTTAGCCGCCTTCAAAGAGAAACGCCGCCGCAAAAAGGAAAAACATCCCACTTTGCAGCGGCGGCAAGAGGCAGCGGGTTATTCAACGGCCTTGTTGATTGCCTCCATCATGGCGTCGACGTCAATGCCATGGGCGGCGGCGCCTTCCCCAACACTCTCAAAGTGGGCGGCGGCACAGCCAATGCAGCCCATGCCGAACTGCTGCAGAACAGCAACGGCCTGGGGATACTTCTGAACCAGTTCCATAATGCCAATGTCTTTTGTGATTACTGCCATAATTGTAAACCTCCGTTATTTTAATCGATCCCTCATACCTATGCTTGGCCCGAAAACCGTGTTTTCCCTTGTCACGCATAGGTATTTTCCCCCAAAGGGGCAGATTTATTTAGGCAGCCACCCTAGGCTTGAGCCTGGCGAGACAGCAAAATCTATCCTTTATTGTACACTTTTTCCAGAGGGTTATCAAGAGTAAAATCGTATCTTTTTTGGAGTGGGGCGCTGGTTTGAACTTATGGATTTTATGGTTTGGCCTGGCCGGAATCTTTATCCTCCTTTTCCTCGGTCCCTGCCATAGCGTTTCCAGCGCAATCCACGGTTTTTTGAACCAGGGCGATGATTTTTCGCAGGAAGGCAGGGGCGGCGGAGCCCATTTTTATCCCGTTTTCCAGGATGCTTCCCATCTCTGCCACAATGTACCAGACCAGGACGATGGGGCAGAGCATCACGCTGTAGGAAAAGGGGAGTTCCAGCCCCGGGAGGAGGTGGATCATCCGGCCGATGAGGGCGTCGGCCATCAGGGAAACCAGGACAATGGCAATGCTTCCCCCCTTGTGCCAGATGCCGTCCCGGGCAATCGAGCTTTGCCATTCATGGTTCCGTTTAGCTGCAAGGCTGCCGGTGATCCAGTCCATAGCCATGCAGACAGCGTACAGCAGGACCAGCCACCCAAACCACCCCAGCGCGGCGGAAACTGCGCCCAGAAAAAGTGAGACTGCTGCTTTGACTTCAGAAACTTTTTCAGCCATCAAAAACGCCCCCTTTCCAAATTACCGGCAGGATAGGCAGGGGATAGAGAATTCTTTTCATGTGATTCCTCCTTTTTTATTCTCGATATGTGATAATTATACCCGCATTCACATTTTTTGTCAATCAATTTAAAAACATTTGTTCTTAAATTGCTCAAAAAAGGCTGCCAGATCCTGGTGGATGGAATCTGACAGCGCAAAGCCAACCATTATGTATGGTATTGGGAAAAATGGTTTTCCAGTGTTTCCCTTGGAATATAATAAAACTTACATTGATCTGACGGTCCTGTATTGTCATTTTGGGACTCCCGGATACAAAGCAGGATATTTCCCAAATCATCCATGGTATAGGATTTCAGATATAGGTTAGAATCCCTGGTTTTTGAGTAGAGAAGCATTTCCCTAATTCTTTGGGAATAGCGGTCGTATTCTATGAGATAGCAGTCGTTTTTCACCGCAGAACAGAAATAGGTGATATTCTGCGGCCTGTCCGGGGCCAGATAAAACAGCGACATATGGGAGTTTGGCTGAAAGGGCGACAGGATCCGGAACTCCCCCTGGGACAGCTGAAGAAAATAGCAGCTGTCCGGATAAGTGGTTTCAAGGTAAAACAGATTTTCCGGGAATATCTTGATATAGCTGGGGGAAAAGGTGGGCGGGGCGTTGGTCATCCGGTTTACCAGCTCCAGGGGCAGGGGATAGATGTTTTTTAACGAGCCGTCCAGTCCGTACTCATAGAAATAAAGGGCGTCGCTGGGTTTTTTACCGTCCTCAACAGGGTGATAGCCGTATATCCATATGGATTGGCCGTGGATCATAGCCTTTGTAAACCGGATATCCTCCTGGGGCAGGGTGATTACAGGAACCGCCTCGCCGGAGGAAACAGTATATTTCCAGACTTGGCTGTCTATTGTAAACAGAAAAAAGGTATCCCCGTCATAGGGGATTACATCCGGCCGGGAGGAGGGGTTCCTTCCTGTGGTCCCGTAGACCTTCTTTATTTTTCTGGTTCGATTCCGGTAGTCGATGGCATAGGTGGCCAGCTGAAATTCATCCACAAAGGGGTGTGGGCCCAGCCCAGAGGTAAAATAGGCCGTATCCCCTGCAAAGGTTAGATGGTAACCCAGCTCCGCGTGGATGGCGTCGCCAATGTCCCCCGGGAAGTCGTCCTCCCGGTACGGCCCTCCCTGAAAGGAGTTCTCCTGAATGGAGAAAATTCCGGCGTGATTCAGCCGCTCCCCCGGCAGGATGTAGTCTGGGTCGATTTCCAGCGTCCCGTCTGGATCGTCCAGGTATTGAAAGTAGATCTTCCCATCCTCCATCCTGTCAATCTGGACCGACTCTGTGTAGGTTACATCGAAATCCAGTTCCTTAAATTCGAACGCATCCAGGCCGAAGGGGTTTGCAGTAACATCTTGGGCAGACAGCAGTTCTTCCCTTTCAACTGGAGGGACGCTTTCAGAAGCGGATGAAACGGATTCCTCGGTTTTTTCCTGTGAACCTTCAACTGGGGGCACAGCTTGGGTGCATCCGGCCAGCATCGCTATTCCAGTCAGCAGCATTGCAGTTTTTCGTTTCACAATCAAATACCTCCTGGCAGCACAGAACATAAGATAAAGCGGACGAATTTCATCTTATGATTTTTTCAACACCTGGGTGCGGATAAAGTGGAAAGTTTCCTCCTCGCCCTGGTCTTTGAGCATAATCAGCAGTTTTTCCAGCAGCTCCCGGCTGCTTGGGTGGAGAAGGTACTTGCTTTTGGACTTCGTGTAATAATCATAGGGGTCGTTGTCCTGATATTGTTCCTTTCGGTAGGTCCTGCTGGCGGCGATTCGGTCGCAGAACATTTCCACAACATATTTTACAGGCATTTCCATCCCCGTGATGGGGGAGGGATTCTCCTCTATGGGCTGTAGGGAATAGTCGATCCAGTACTCCAGGTGGTGTTTATTCCTGCCCTTGTGGTGGAGCCAGGCGCTGGAATAGCCTTTATCCAGGCGTTCGGCGTCGTTGGGGCTGCGGGTTCCCTGAAAATACCGCGCTCCAACCAAAAATTCCGAAGGCGAATACTTGGAGAGGTCGTGAAGGAGCCCCTGGCGGTACAGCCCTACCCGAAAGCAGTACTTCATCACCAGGAATTTATGATGGTTGATTGTCTGCAGATGTCTGAACCAGTTCATGGGGCCTCCTTTCCGGCAGGGGATAGGTGTCATACGGCTTGTAAAATCATTGTACAGCATCCGGGACTTTTTCACAAGGGGATTGTATCGTGGTGAAAGTCTTGAACAGCGACGTGCCCGCTATACATCCTTTCATACTTATGATATACCTTTTTGTTGGGATATGCAACTTTTCTGACAGCAGGAGCCATCTACAGAAAAGGAGCCCGCGTCTCCATAAGGAAGACTGCGGACTCCTGTTTGTGCCTATTGCTGCAAAGGGTTCTTCTATCCTATTATTCGTACCGAAGGGCTTCGATGGGGTCCATTTTGGCGGCTTTGTTGGCGGGATAGTATCCAAAGAACACGCCGATGGCCATGGAGAAACCCATTGCAAAGATAACCGAGCCCACAGAGGGCGTGGCAGGTGCTCCCAACAGGTTTGCGCCTAACATTCCGCCGATTACCCCCAGGATAATCCCAATGACGCCCCCAACCAGGCAGATGATCACCGCTTCCACGATGAATTGCATCCGGATAGAAGCATTTGTAGCCCCCAGGGCCTTTCGGGTACCGATTTCCCTGGTGCGTTCGGTGATGGAGACAAGCATGATGTTCATGACCCCAATGCCGCCTACCAGAAGGGAGATTCCCGCAATTACCGCAATGGCCAGCTGCATCGTGCCCATAATGGTGGTCATCTGCTCTACAACCGATTTCATGCTCATAACGTAAACGGTAAAGACAGGGTTCCTCCGATAAAAGGTCTCGAAGAAGTTCTGAAGGGTCATGGCAAAGGAAATGGAATCCACATTGGAATCAGTGACAATGGTGACATAAGTGTATCCTAGGTCGGAATCGTTGATTCTTTGGGCTGTGGAGATGGGGATGTAGAGATCAGTGGGCCGGTCGGCCTCAGCCTGCATCCCGCCCATCATGGCCATCATGGGGTTATCCTCATGTTCGTAAATACCCACCACTGTATATGCCAGAATTTCTTCCCCTCTGTGTACCTTGATCTCCTGCCCCAGGGCGCCGAACTCTGTTCCGAATATGGCTTTGGAAGTCTTGTTGGAGACTACGGCCACATTGGATACCTTTTCCCGATCTGTTTCGGAGATATACCGCCCTGTCATCATTTTGACGTTGTTGGCAATCTGATATCCACCGTTGACGCCATAGATGGTTACGTTGGCATACTTTCTCCCATCCTTCACTTGGCCGGAACCTATGCCCTCATCCACGCTGACAGCAACGACCTCGTTGCTGTAAACCTCGTTCATCTGTTCCAGCATTTCGTCGCTGATCAGATCGTCATCGGTCAGCTCAAAGGAATTTACATCTTCTTTTAGAGAGAGCTGCACAACGATGTTGTTGCCGCCCATCTCCGCCATGGTGTTGGTTACAGTATTGGTCACCGAGTTGCCCAGGGTCATAATGGCGATAACCGCCGCAATGCCGATGATGATGCCCAGCATGGTTAAAAGCGCCCGCATCTTGTTGGCCAGCAGGCCGGATACGGCAAGGGATATATTTTCCCATAAATCCATCCTTTATGCCATCCCCTTTCTTTCGCTGATGATCCGCCCGTCGGAGATGGTGACGATTCTCTGGGTTTCCGCTGCCAGCTCGTTGCTGTGGGTGATCAGGACAATGGTTTTCCCCTGCTCCCGGTGGAGTTGATGGAATAGGTCCATAATCATCCGGCCAGTGGCGGAGTCCAGCGCGCCGGTCGGCTCGTCCGCTAAGATAATGGCCGGGTTATTGGACATGGCCCGGGCAATAGCCACCCTCTGCTTCTGTCCGCCGGAGAGCTCGTTGGGCTGGTGGGACATGCGGTCCTCCATTCCCACCAAAGCCAATAGATCCTTTGCCCGGCGGCTCCTCTCCCCCCGGGAGACGCCTGCATAGAGCATAGGAAGCTCCACATTTTTCAGGGCAGTGGTCCGGGGGATCAGGTTAAAGGTCTGGAACACGAACCCAATTTTGTCGTTGCGGATATCGGAAAGCTCCCGGTCCTTGGCCTTGGATACGTCCACGCCATCCAGAATGTATTCTCCTTCCGTTGGCTTATCCAGCACCCCGATGATGTTCATCAAGGTGGATTTACCGGCCCCGGATTGTCCAACGACTGCGATAAATTCCCCCCGCCGGACCGTCAGGTCAATGCCGTGGAGGATCTGTAGCTCGTTGGGTTCCCCAATATAAAAGGTTTTGACAATATTTCTCATCTGGATAATTGGTTCCCCAAGTCCTAGGGTTCCTTCCTCTGGGGTGGTAGAGGAGAAATCGTCCAGCGGCTGGATGGTCAGGTCAGGGGAGGACTGGGGAAGGAATCCTTCAGATACGGTCCATGAAGCGCCTTGTGCAGAAGCGGCCGGGACAGGGGCTTGGGGCTGGGGAGCGGGCCGCGGCCCAGCCTGTTCCGCTTCCTGAACAGCCGCCTGTGTTTTTGTGTATTCATCTGCCATCTACATCACCTGCACCGGAGTGCCTTCTGCATACTCATCGCTGGTGGGGATGATCTGCATACCTTCCTCTAATTGGTCCGAAAGGATTTCCACATAGAAATCGGTTTCCATCCCTGTGGTAACCGGGATATTTTTGGTGACAAAGGGGGCTGCGTTTTTCTCTTGGGATTCATTGGGGATCACAGAGGTAATATAATAGCTGCCGTCCTCGGCGGTGTGGAGGGCCTCAAAGGGGACGCGGAAGACATTTTCCTTTTCCTCCAGGACAATGTCCATACGGGTGTTCATTCCCACCCGGAGCGCGCCGGGCTTGGGGATGGTCACCTTGGCCGCAAAGGTCACCGCTCCGCCGGAAGCGCCCTTGGTTCCGGTAGGGGCCAGTTCCGTCAAAACGCCCTCAAATTCCTCCCCTTCAATGGCGTCGGTGCGGATCACCACCGGCATCCCCTCCTTGACAGAGGTGATGTCGTATTCCTTAACGGAGGTGGAGATCTCCAGCTGGTCTACGTTTTCGATTACAAACAGGATGCCGTTGGCAGGAACCCCTTCCTCCGCGTTGACGGCGGTCACCACGCCGGAAATGGGGGCGGTGATGGTGGAGTCTTCCAGCTGCTTATACAACAGCTGGAGGCTGATCTCCTGGGCGGTGGTATCCGCCTGTATCCGGCTGGCAGTCAAAGCGTCCTCATAGGATTCGATCTGCTGGTTGATTCCCTCCAGGGTGGCCTCCCGCTGCTTGACAGAGGTCTCATAGTTTACATCCGCGCCCTTTTTGGAGAGCTCCGCCTGGTCCAGGGCAGTGTCGGCGGAGTCCGCCTGGGTGCGGGTGGATTCCAGACGGCTTCTGGCGGAGAGCATGGCGGCTTCCATGGTATCCTTTAATTGAGCGGCGGCTAGAAGTTCAGCCGTTGCTTCCGCCAGTCCATATGATTGCTCATATTCAGACATTTGGCTTTTGATAGATTGGATTTCCTGATACAAATCATCTGCTTTGGCTGCCACTTCGTCATATTGAGCCTTTTTTTCGTCGAAATTTTCCTGAGCCTTAAACGCGCGCTCCTGTGCTTTTTCCGCTTCTTTTTCTAATTTGCTATTACTGGAATCCTGTTCAGATGATTCATAAATTATCTGCGCATTGGTTTCTGACTGATCTAGATCCTTTTGTAATTCGTCCAGTTCTCTTTGTAAGGTCTTGAGCAAATCCAATTGTGTTTGATAATCATCCTCTTTGTCTTTAAGGAGTTGCTTAAGCGTATGATATTCAGGGGGCAGGACACCCTGACCTGCATTATCGTATTTCTTTTTTAAATCATTATAGTTCCTTTGTGCATCAAGATAATCCGATCTAGCATCATTATAAGCATCCCTATAGCTGCCGATCATATCCTGTGTGGCTTCCTGGTTGTCCTCCGCGCTTTTCAGGCCCAGGGCGGCGTTTTCCTTGTTGATTTCGGCGGAGTTCACGCCGCTGTCCGCGCTGATGACGTTGGCGTTCAGCCCGTCCTCAAGGGTCTTCTTGGCGTTGTCTAGGCTTTTCTGCGCCTGTTTGATCTGCTGCGCCGCAGCGTTTTTCGCTTGGTTGATCGTGGCCTCCGACTGGGCGATGTTCAGCTCCAAAGTCTCGGTATCCAGTGTTGCCAGAACCTGTCCGGCCTCTACCTTATCACCTACCTTGACGCTGACCTGAGAGACCAGGCTGCCAAGGGTGGAGTAAACCTTGTAATCGTCGCTGCTTTCCACCGAACCTGTGGCGCTAACTGTATTGGAAAGGGTCTGGCGGGTTATGGGGACGGCCCGTACCACCGGGGCGCTGGAGCCCCCTTTCCCAAAAGTAGATACCACCACGATTGCGGCTACTGCCAGCACAATTCCCCAAACAAGTAGTTTTTTCTTTTTTCTGGCTTTTGTTGCTGCTGTTGCCATAACATTCTTCCCTTCTCAAAGAATCCTGTGGGTCTGTGGGCCAGCCTAAACAAAGCCAACCCGGCCCCCAAATGGAGCCAGACCGCACGTTCCCATCGTCCCATCACATTTTACAATTTTTATCCGTTTTTATGTACTGAGTTGCTAAAAAGACTGGTTAAGTCCGACCTCTCACAGGATACAATATAATTTAATCAATTTCATGAATGAAATGTAAACTCTGGGGAGGTGTAAATAAAAGTTTACACAGTTTACACATTAGTAAAAAAGGAGAAAAACGCATTATTTTCCCGAAAAATTTCCACTGGAAAACGGCTCTGACGTCTCCTGTCCCTGTCCGGGAAAATCCATCAGCGCCCGCTGGATATTGACAGCTACAGAGGAGATTTGTATACTAGATGGAGAAGCAGCCATAAAAGATACCGCCAAAGGAAGAAGAGGGAGGGGTAATTGGTGCCGCTGGAGGAAAATGATCTGCCAAGGGCCAGGACCATCAGCCGTCCCCAGGAAATCGAACGGAGCATCCTGAAAAAATTCCGGCGCTCCATCTGGAACCGTATGATCGCCGGGATCAAGGACTATCGGCTGATCTCCCCCGGGGACCGGATTGCCGTTTGTATTTCCGGCGGCAAGGATTCCATGCTCATGGGGGCGGCTTTCCGCCATCTGCAAAAATACAGCGAGATCCCCTTTGAGGCAGTATACCTTTCCATGGACCCCGGCTATGCCCCCGCCAACCGTGCTTTGATTTTGGAAAATGCCCAGGCTCTGGGGCTGGACCTCCATATCTTTGAAACGGATATTTTCAACATCGTGACCAAGACCGACCGCTCTCCCTGTTACCTTTGCGCCAGAATGCGGCGGGGGTTTTTGTACTCCAATGCCCAAAAGCTGGGGTGCAACAAAATCGCCCTTGGGCATCATTTTGACGACGTGATCGAAACGGCCCTGATGAGTATGTTTTACAGCGCCGAGTACAAGACCATGATGCCCAAGCTTCACAGCACCAACTTCCCGGGTATGGAGCTGATCCGGCCGCTGTACCAGGTGAGGGAGGCGGACATCATTGCCTGGGCCAGGTACAATGGACTGCGTTTTCTCCAATGTGCCTGCCGGTTTACTGAGGAAAATCCCCATATGGAGCTGGGAGGCGACTCCAAACGGGCGGAGACCAAGGGACTGCTCAAACAGCTTCGGGCGGTCAACCCCCAGGTGGATATCAATATCTTCCAAAGTCTTCACAACGTCAACTTGGAGACAGTGATCGGCTGGGAGCGGTTTGGGAAAAAGTCTTCCTTTTTGGACGACTATGACAGCCCGGACCGGGGAAATTCCTAGAAATTTGTAAGCTTTTAAAATTCCTTGCTTTTTCTGCGAAAAAGAGGCATAATGGATACAATGTGCTCCAGCATCCGATTGTTTTTATTTTTACTATGAGGAGGTTTTTTCAGATGGCCAACGAGTATAATCTTGCCATTGCCAACGTCGTCCGCGAATACCTGCATTCTCAAGACTGGCATTTTAACTGGGACGAGGAAAAAGGGGTATTTTCCCTGGGGATGAATATTCACTGCAAACTGAAAAACTGCAAAATATACATTCACATCTATAAGGACGGCCTGCTGGTGCGGGCAATATCCCCTGTTTACGCGGATATTGAGGACCCGGACGTGATGAGCCGCACTGCCAAATATCTGCATATGGCCAACTACGGGCTGCGCAACGGCAACTTTGAGCTGGATATTTCCGACGGGGAGGTGGCATATAAAACTTATGCCTTCTTTGCGGACGAGCTGCCCACAGTGAAGATTGTGGAGAGATATGTAGACATCACTTATTTTATGATGCGGGATTATGGAAACGGCTTGGTGAGCGTGATTTTTGCCGGAGCAGATCCTGCCGCCGCCATCCGGGACGCGGAGAACGACGATGAAGGGGAAGAGACGGATCTGGAGCTCCAGGATGATGAGGAGATAGATCCTCTGCGTCTGTCTTAAAAACCGTTCTGATATTGGCGCCAAAAGGGCCGGAGGTCTTCCTCCGGCCCTTTTTGTGGGACCCTTATTGTGTGAGGTCATGTCCCCTTGTGGTTAATCTGCATCAGCGCCATAACCATCACGCCGATGGAGGCTCCCAGAATTGCGGACAACAGCCCTACAATGATCAGCAGTATCATCCCTCCCCACCCTTTCCTGAAAGATTGCATATAGAGTTGGCAGGCAGATGGTGATTTAGGCAGAGGGGGCCAGCCATATCCGCCGGATATGGCTGGCCCCTGCAATCAAAAAGGAATGGGA
>CATJCP010000183.1 GCA_949737515.1 uncultured Oscillospiraceae bacterium
AGCTGAGGGAGCGTTCAATGTCCAGGGAATGATCTGGGCTTTGGCGACTTCCTCTAAAGACACGCCGTATTGATTGCAAGTGATCTGCGCCTGCAAGGCAATCACTCTCGGCGGTTGGCCTGCATCCAACATTGTCTTTCCCAATTCGTCTATTAGCTTGGCTACCCCGACCACGTGCTTTTCGTGCTCAATCTCAGATTTTCTACTATTCATGCGGTAACTCCTTTCTTGCACCGCCCAAGTACAACAGCCGGAATGTCTCCCGACCCTTCGGGGTGACCAGCGTCTGGGTCCCTGCCCACTTGGTTTTATCGTTGAAGCACTCTTTCATCTCGAAAAGGCCATCGTTTTTGTCAGCGTAAGGCATCAGCTTGCCCCGCTTGTCCCGGTAGAGATACTTGCGTTCTAACAAGAAGTCGATGAACTTCTTTTGCGGAACGCCCAGCTGGTTGGCGGTTTCACGGAAATTGGTCAGGGTGTTGCGCTCCACCAGTTCGTCGAAGTATTCAGCTTTTGGGGCCATTATCTGGTTTTGCACTGTCAAGTTGGCAATCCGGGCATCGCGCGCGGCCAGAATTTGGTCAGCTACTTTCATGGCTTTTGCCATCAACTCTTCCGGGGTCATATCCTGCTGACCAGCTATGTACCCACCGGTCTTACGGATGCTGGGTAGGATTTCATCGGCTATCAGGGCCTGGAAAACCTGCGCCGCTTCGTTTTTGGCCTTCATGGCCAGGCGGTAAAAGATATTCTCGGGAATGAAATCGTCTTTCCCCCACTTGTGGGGGAAACCCATCTCTGCTAGGTGTTGCTCAACCCTTTCCCAGCGAACAGACGTGTATTCGACCCCATTTTTGCTTTGTGTCTGCGTGAATCCCAACCCCCTGGAAACATCCTCCAGATTCAGCTGGGCCGTGCCGGTGGCATCTAGGTACCCCCTGACGCCTTTGATGGTGATGATGTCGTTCATTTTGTTTGTTCCCTTCCGCGCTATGCGCTGTCTTTCTGCTGCCTGGCAATCAGCCTGGCAAGGGCCTCTCTGCACCTAGTTTCCGCATTGGGCGGGGAACGATGTCCGTTGAGTAGCATACTTACGTATTCTGCGGTAACGCCGAGTTCTTTTGCCAATTCCTGTTTTCGGACACCGTTTAGGTGCATTTCACCAATAATATCTGCCGTCCATTGTGCAGGCATACAAAAATTCGCCTCCTTTGCAATTTTATGTTGCATTTCTTGAACTTTTGGGATATGATAATAACATCAAAGGTTAAGAACTAGGACGAATTTATCATGCCTCAGATGGATAAGTTCATGTACTGCAACCTTGGCTCAATTATACGCCCAGTAGTTGAACTTGTCAAGGTTAAAATATCAAGTTCTTGAACTTTATGTGAACTGCACAATTACCTGGGAGGATATTGTTTATGTTTTATGATATTTACCTATCTCTGTGTAATAAAATAAGGAAAAAGCCTAGCGCCGTTGCGGCTGAATTAGGCATTAACAAATCTAACGTAAGCAACTGGAAATCAAGCGGATATACGCCGCGTGGGGAAACTCTACAAAAAATTGCTGACTATTTTCATGTTTCGACTGATGTCCTTCTATCAAGCGAACGACTCTCAAATGTATCTTTACAACCTGATACACCTGACGAAACTGTCCACAAAACAATTTCTCAGATTGAAGAAAATGCAAAAGTACTAGGAGTTGATCCTTATAGCATTATGAACTTTGATACTGCTAGTATCGCTATGTTTATGGATACGGACGCACCTAGTTCCAGCGAAATGGAAATGATAATAAAATACCGCTCTCTGGATCCATATGGCCAGAAAACGGTAGACGTGGTTTTAGAAACTGAATGTCAGCGTTGCGAAGAAGATTTTTCAAAGCTCCAAGCTGAGTTGAACGAGCAAGATTCTACTTCTGAGATTATCTATTTTAGCATTCCTGAATTCGATAGTCCCATGAGCGCTGGCACCGGTGAGGACGCTGGGCAGGAATATCCTGACAACCTACGGCTAATCAAGGAGCCCCCTCCGGGCGCGTCCTATGTTGCCAGGATCAAAGGCGACAGCATGGAGCCCACCTATCTCGATGGCGACCGGGTGTTTGTCGCGGCTTGGGAGGATGTTTACCCCGGGCAGGTCGGTGTGTTCCTCATGGATGGCAAACAATGGATTAAGGAACTTGGGGACGGGGAACTGATTTCCCATAACGAGGCATACGAGCCTCGTCCTATGACCGAGGACATTCGTTGTCAGGGCCGGGTACTGGGCGTTTGCGGAAAGGAGTACCTGGAATGATAACATTGGAAGAAATGACGGACATTATGGCACAGAGAGACAAGCCCGAAAGAGAGGCGGCTGTAGATGCTCTGACCGAGGCCGACGCCAAAGAGATGTTGAAGCGAATGCTTTCAACCATGCACCGGCTCCCCTTGCCGGACAGCAGCAAATAGAAAAAGCCGCCCCCGGTACTGCAATACCGAGAGCGGCAAAAGGAGAGAATCTATGGAGAATGTCCAACTTCAATTTCAAGGTGATTTCATCGACAGACT
>CATJCP010000184.1 GCA_949737515.1 uncultured Oscillospiraceae bacterium
AAAATATATTAAAAGGGAGCGAGCTATCTTGAATTCGATATTACAAGACCTTTACAATGGAAAAATCTATCCAGAAGAGCAGGGATGCCCCCAGACAAAAGAGTTCCGCATAATGCAGAAAAACCTGTCCGACCATCAGGAGGCATTCCTTCAAAAAATCGGAAGCCCTCTCGACCAGGAGCTGCAGGAAATGATTGTGGAACAGCTGGACGTCTTTTCCATAGAACAGACCAAAAGCTTCATCGATGGCTTCCGCCTTGGCGCAAAGATTGTAATAGAGGTCTTCCAGGACACATCCGCCTTATAAAAAGAGATGGACGTTTTGCCAAAGCTGTGGTAAAATAAAGGAAAAGGGCAGGTGGTTTTGTGGCGGCGGTTACAGCGGAGAAAAGCTCCTCCACGATAGACAAAAAGGCTGCGTATGACGCGGCGTGCAAGCGTGTTTTATCTGAAAAAACGATATTGGCGTGGATCATGAAAAGCTGTCTCGAAGAATATTACAATTGTTCAACAGAGGAAATTGCAAAGGAATATATTGAAGGCCAGCCGCAGATTGGGAAAGTACCTGTAGCGCCCCAGGAAGACGGAACCGTCATCCAAGGAATGGATACCAGCGACAAATCCCTGACAGAGGGAAACATCACCTATGATATCCGCTTTTACGCCCTTCTCCCCCATTCCAAAGAGCGCATCCGCTTAATCATCAACATTGAGGCGCAGCTGAAATTTTATCCGGGCTATCCCCTGACCAAGCGGGGGATCTACTACTGCAGCCGGATGATCTCCTCCCAATACGGCAGGGAATTTACCAAGTCCCACTATGAATCCATTAAAAAGGTGTACTCTGTCTGGATATGTATGAGCCCTCCGGACAGCCGGAAAAACACCATCACGCGCTACCGCATGGCAGAGGAAAACCTTGTGGGGCGCGTCCGGGAGGACGTTCAAAACTACGATCTTCTCTCCGTCGTCATGGTATGCCTGGGCGGGCCGGACGATCCAAACTATGGCGGCGTCCTGAAATTGCTGGACACCCTGTTCACCACCAGAACCAGTATGGACGAAAAACGGAAAAGCTTAAAGGACGAATTTCAGATTGAGATGACACAACATCTGGAAAGCGAGGTTTCTTCTATGTGTAATTGGAGCGATGGTATTGAGGAAAGAGGCATTGAAAAGGGCATTGAAAAGGGCAGGGAGACAACAATTATCAAGGCCCTTGGCAACCTGATGAAAAACTTGGGGTTGACCCTGGAATCAGCCATGGAGGCACTGGATATCCCGGAGGCCGAACGCGACACATATGCCAAGCTGCTGAAAAACCCGGGCTCCCTGTGATTGGGGAAAGCCCTCTGTGGAAGGAAGCCAGGGGCCAAAACAATCCTTCCTCACGGATTGCAGAAATTCCAATTTTATGCTACACTAATCGCAGGCCCCAGAATTCTTTTTTCATAAAAAACAAACGGGAGCGGTCCGGTTTGTCCGGGCCACTCCCTCTGTTTACACTGCTTTTGGTATTTTACAATTGGAAACATGTATTATTATAAGGAGGAATTTGACATGGGAAGTTTAAAAAATCTTTTCGCGCCCACGGATATGACCGTAGGACCGCCCTGGAAAAAAATCGTGGCCTTTGCCATCCCTATGCTGATTGGGAACATCGCCCAACAGCTTTACAACACAGTTGACAGCATCGTTGTTGGGCGGTATGTTGGCGACAACGCGCTGGCCGCTGTCGGCAGCGCGGGACCTATCCTAAATCTGCTTCTCGTCCTGTTTGTGGGAATTTCCGTTGGGGCCAGCATTATGGTCTCCCAGTACTTTGGGGCAAAGGAGCGGGAGGAGCTGTCCGGTACCATCGGCTGCTGCATTACTTTGACAGCAATCTCCTCTGTTCTCATTATGGCCCTGGCCCCCATGCTGATCCGTCCCCTGCTCCACCTGCTCAACACGCCGGAAAGCATTATCGGCTGGTGCGACTCCTACCTGACCATCCTCTTTGTGGGGATTGCGGGGATGGCGTATTATAACATTTTAAGCGGCATACTCCGGGGGCTGGGGGATTCGGTTTCGGCCCTCATCTATCTCCTGGTATCTACGGTGCTGAACATTGTGCTGGATGTATGGTTTGTGGCAGGGCTCGCCATGGGGGTCGCCGGGGTGGCTCTGGCTACCGCCATTGCCCAGGGGGTTTCAGCGGCGCTGTGCCTCTGGAAGCTCTCCCGAATGAAGGAGATCTTTGATCTGAAATTCCACTATTTAAAGCCGGGAAAGCGCCATTCTCTGATGATCGTCAAGCTTGGTCTCCCCTCCGGCCTGACCCAGGCCATCTTTTCCATGGCCATGATTGTGGTGCAGTCCCTGACCAATAGCTTCGGCGAGATGGTCATTGCGGCCAATGTAATTATCATGCGTGTGGACGGCTTTGCCATGATGCCCAATTTCTCCTTCGGCACTGCCATGACCACCTACGCCGGACAGAATGTGGGCGCAAAGGACTACAAGCGGGTGGAAGACGGAGCCAAACAGGGAACGCTGATCGCCGTCGCTACTTCCACGGTGATCACTGCCCTGATTTTAATCTTCGGCAAATACCTTATGGGGGTATTTACCGAGACGGCTGAGCTGGTGGACCTGAGCAACCACATGATGCATATACTGGCGGCGGGTTATATCGCCATGGCGGTTACCCAGAGCCTTTCCGGCGTTATGCGCGGGGCGGGCGATACCATAACCCCCATGTGGATCTCCCTGTTCACCACCGTGGCGCTGCGGGTACCGGTGGCATATGGGATCGCCTGGCTGACCAGAAGCGATCTGTACCCCAACGGGAGAAGCGAATGTATCTTTATCTCGCTGCTGGTTTCCTGGGTGATCGGTGCGCTGATTACTGCTATCTGTTACCGGGCCGGGAAGTGGAAGTCCAAATCCATTAAAGAGTGATCCATAATTTTGTTACATATTTTCCAAGCAAGGCGTCTCTGCGGGTCCGCCCGCGGAAGAATACCTGCTTCAAAGGCTTTTTCTTATAATTTTGGGAGGTGCTATCATGATTGACTATTATGCTGATGCACAACGCCGCGGCCAGAAGGAGTTCCGAAGCTGTGTTTCCCAAGGAGAACATCCATATCTCCCCCGGTTGGACGACTTTGTTCCCCAGGATTACATGACCAATGTAACCGACCTGGGAACCATACAGGTCCCTGCGGAACTGATTGTGGGGACCAGAACCAGCGGCCGGACCAACGCCTTTTCCCGGGGATTCATGCCCCTGCTGGACAGCCAGACTGAATTTGCCACCAAGTGGAGGGATCTCTGCGAGGCCCATCTGGCAGAGGGGATCCGCGATCCAATCAAGGCCTATGAATATCTCAACCGCTTTTATGTAGAGGAAGGGAACAAACGGGTCAGCGTACTGAAATTCTTTGACGCTGCGTCTGTTACGGCCCAGGTCACCCGCATCCTGCCGGAGAGAAACGGCACCAAGGAAATAGAGCTTTACTATGAATTTGTGGATTTCTACCGGGTAAGCAAACTGAATATCCTGGAGTTCTCCAAGCCGGGAAGCTATGCATCCCTTCAAACGCTGATGGGCAAGGCCCCTGGGGATCTTTGGACAGAGGAGGAACGCCGGGACTTTACTGCCGACTACTACTATTTTCAAAAAGCATATAACGCCAATCGGGGCAGCCAGCTTGTTTCCACGGTAGGCGACGCCATGCTGGCCTATATCAAAATTTACGGTTTTGGGGAGCTGCGTGGAAAAGACGGAACAGAACTGAAAAAACAGCTTGCAAAGGTTTGGGAGGAGATACGGCTCCTGCAGGAGGATCTGCCCATTTCGGTAAAGCTGACGCCGGAGGAAAAGGAGCAGGGGATTCTCGCCAAGGTTCTGCCAAAGGCTGCGCCCAAGAAGATAAAGGCAGCCTTTGTCCACGACAAGACCCCGGCTTTTTCCGGCTGGACCTACGGCCACGAGCTGGGCCGCCAGCATGTCAGCCGGGTATTTGGAGACGAACTGGAAACCACCGCTTATTTCAACGCCATGGACGGCGATCCCCTCCAGACGATTGAAACCGCCATTGCGGACGGCAATACTGTCCTCTTTACCACCTCCCCCCGGCTGCTTCCCGCCAGCCTCCGCGCCGCGGTAGAGCATCCGGAGATCATCATTCTCAACTGTTCCCTGAACAAATCCCATCGGTATATCCGCACCTACTATTCCCGGATGTACGAGGCAAAGTTCATCATGGGCGCCATTGCCGGTTCCCTGGCCGGCGGCAACCATGTGGGCTTTATCTGCGATTATCCGATTTTCGGACAGGTGGCGGGGATCAATGCCTTTGCCCTGGGGGTACAGATGACCAATCCACGGGCAAAGGTCTTTCTGGACTGGTCTGCAGTGGGCGGCATAGCAGCGGCCACCAAACGACTAACCGATCAGGGGATATTCCTCATTTCCTCTATCGATCTGCCCAAACAGGGGGAGAAGGATCCCAGGTTTGGTCTTTCCCTAGTCAACGGCGACAAACAGGTTAACCTGGCTATGCCTATGTGGAAATGGGGCGTTTATTACGAAGAAATTCTCCGCCAAATCCGGGACAAATCCTTCCAGACCGAATACAAAGAGAGCAGCAAGGCACTGAACTACTACTGGGGGATGTCCGCCAATGTCATTGGCCTCCACTGCTCAGACCGCCTGCCGGACAGCACCCGCAAGCTGGCCCTAATGCTGAAAGACGGCATCTGTTCCGGACTTTTCAATCCCTTCCAGGGACCCCTTTACGCTCAGGGCGGAAAGCTGATCACTTCCTCCCAGCAGACGCTGAATCTGGAGCAGATCATCAACATGGACTGGCTGACAGAAAATATCTCCGGCTCCATCCCTGCCTATGAGCAGCTTACTCCAGTGGGAAAAGAGACTGTGAATATTGTGGGCATTGATTCCTCGGAATCCGCCCCAGGGGGACGAGGAATAACAATATGAGGATATTAGCTGTTTCTGACGAAGAATCGGATTACTATTATGAATACTACTCTCCCGGAAAGCTGGATGAATTTGATCTGATTCTGGCCTGTGGCGACCTGCACCGGGAGTACCTGGAATTTTTGATCACCCTGTCCCACTGCCCTGTTCTATACGTCCATGGAAACCATGACGATTCCTTTGACAGGGCGCCGCCAGAGGGCTGCACCTGTATTGAAGACACCATTTTCACTTACAAGGGCGTGCGCATCCTGGGGCTGGGAGGTTCCTACCGGTACCGGGACGGCAACCATATGTTTACCGAGGAACAGATGGAAAAACGTGTCCGAAAGCTGCGGTATCAACTTTGGAAGAACAAGGGATTTGATATATTGGTGACCCACGCGCCGGCGCGGCACATCAACGACATTGACTCTCTTCCCCACCGGGGATTTGAGTGCTTTGTCGGGTTAATGGACAAGTATCAGCCCAAATTCTTTGTCCATGGACATATCCACAAAAACTATGGCGTGAGGATCCCCCAGAAGACACAGCGGGGTAATACTACTATTATCAATGCCTATGACCATTGCCGGTTTGATTATGAAGAATTGTAAATATATTAAAACAAAAAAACAAACCCGCTTGCCAGATTCCAGGAGACATATCAAGGCCCATGCCTTTAAAAGCAGTTGATTAAGGCTTTTTTTGAGATAATCTGGCATTTCAGTTAATCTGCTTTTAAAATGATAACAGTGGAAATGGACTCCGGAGCCAGCGCCAAAGAAGCAGTCTGTCCGTTTAAACGCAGACAGATGGGAATCTGAAAACCGTTCTGATTTAAAAGAACGCAAACCAGTCTGTCATCCGGGTTACGGAAGGCCGTTACTTCTACCTGCTCCGTATAACGGGAATGGCCAATACGTACCGCCCCCG
>CATJCP010000185.1 GCA_949737515.1 uncultured Oscillospiraceae bacterium
CCATTCATCCTTTTTGGCTTCCTCCGGAGTCTCTTCAGTCTCTTGGGGCGCAGCTTGAGGTTCTTCAGCAGCCTCCTCGGCATTCTCGGAAGATTCTTCGGCAGTCTTCTCGCCTTCGGTCTCCTCAGTCTCTTCAGTGGCAGCCTCCTCTGGAGGTACAACCTCCTCCTGAGGTTCAGGACGTTCTACCTTTGCGCCGCATTTGGGACAGAAGCAGGCGTCTACCGGGATTTCTCCGCCGCAGCTGGCACAGCAGCAGACCCGCCGCAGCTCCTTGACCTTTTCCTCCGCTTCCGCGATCTTATCGTGGATGTAGTCGATCTCGTCTATGCATACGTTTATAGCACTGGTGTCCTCTTCGTCGGCTTTCATCATGTTATAGACCATTGCGCCCAGCTTTTCATGGGCCTTTGACAGCTCACCTTTATATTGGGCAACCTGCATCCGCATCTTTGTGAGCTCTACCATGTCCCCAGCCTTTTTCCCTGCAATCTCAGCGGTGTCCATGATACGTGTTTTCAGGGTTGTGAAATCAATCATTGTTCCCAGCCTCCGTTCCTTGCTTTTGGCAAAAGTTGTTTTTGGTATGGAACCAGTATAACCCCATTCAGCTTGAATTTCAAGCACATTATCCTGAATTTTGCTGATAAACTTCCGGTTTTTTATAAACATTTTGTGAATTTCCGATGAGTGTCTGTTAACCGACAAATCCTGTAATTTTGCCGACAGAACAAACTGCCCTGCTGGAAGCGCTCATCCCAAAAACTCCCTCACAACCGAATCCTCCGGGATCATATTCTCGGGCAGCGGCGAAAAGAGGGCCAGCGCCTGCATCAGCTCCTCCAATATTTCTTCCTGCTCCGGAATCCGGTCAACGCCCTGGAAATTCCGGATATTCTCCTTGTCGCTGTTGAGGGATTCATCTAAAAACGGCTGCAGGATACTCCGGTATACCCCCGGCTCATAGTCCATGGCAGAATCAATCTTGTAGTCCGCCCCGTCCCGGTAGGGGTTGATATACCTGCGCTCCCCAGAGCACACGTTTTCCCACAGGGAAATGGTGATCTGCGGCGTGGTGCTTCGGAACTTGTAGTCCCGCACCATTCTGCGTATCAGCCGGAGCTGCTTGGGGATCAGGGCATTCTCCTCCCCATCCATAAATTTAGTCCTGGCGCTGACGTACATTTTGATCACCTTGTCCTCATCCAGGGACTTTAAAACAGCGGGATTCAAGGCATGGATCCCCTCTACCACCAGGATTTCTCCGGTAGAACAGCGCACTTCTCTCCACTCCTCTGCCCGGCGGGACACATGGAAATCATATCTGGGGATCATGGCACAGCCCGTTTCCAGCAGCTCCCGCAGACAGGATTCCAAAACCGGTAGATCTAAGGCAGTCACCGCCTCCAGATCTGGCTTCCCATCCTCGCACAGCGGGATATCCGCGCGGTTGCGGTAAAAGTCGTCCAGGGAGACCACCTCTGCCTTCCTGCCTTGGGCTACAATGGCCTTGGCGATCTTATGGGCAGTAGTCGTTTTGCCGGATGCGGAAGGCCCTGCAAGCAAGATCATCCGTTTTTCGCCTTGGCAAAGGGATGCGGCGGTCTCCACCTGCCGCTGATAGCTGGCCTCGCACTCCTGGAAGAATTTCTCCTGATCCCCGGCCGCGCTGTCGTTGACCATAGCCACCTGCATTTTAGAATAGCTATGTGTTGAAAATTCTTTCATAAAAACCTCTCACCTGCCCCTTTCTATCCAGTATATCTGCAAATCGTTCGATATATTCATAGGGGTATTTGTAATTAAATACCCTTTCAATATAAGTGCTGAACGGATCCTTTAATTTGGTGGTTGCGCCCGCCCCCGCCGCCAGGATCGTCTGGGCCTCCTCCATAATATAGACGTTGTAGTACCCCTCCCGTCCCGGCTTACAGTAGCCCGTGTTTTCCAGATTGCCCAAGGTATCCCGCTGCCGGTAAAGGTAGTAAGGGTGATATCCCCCTTTCCCAAGGGCCTTCTGAGCATATTCTACCATGGGCGCCGCAGGGTTATGCACCGCTTCCAGGTAGTCCCCTTCCTGCCGCAGGCGAGCAGCCCGTTTAACCGAAAGGGTGTGGACCGTGATATTTTCCGGTCCATCCTGGATCAGCCGGTCCAGAGAATCCCGGAAGCTCTCCGGCGTCTCCCCGGAGAGCCCTGCGATCAGGTCGCAGTTGATGTTGTCAAAGCCAACCTGCCGCGCCATATCTATGGCGTCCAGCACATCCTGGGAGGAGTGCCTCCTCCCCACAGCGGCCAACACCTGGTCGTTCAGCGTTTGGGGGTTGATGCTGATGCGGTTGACTCCCGCTGCCCTCATGACCTCCAGCTTTTCCCGGTCAATGGTGTCGGGACGTCCTGCCTCAATGGTGTATTCCAGCGCCCTGTCCAAAGGAAAACAGCGGGAAATGGTATCTGTCACCCGCTCCATCTGGCGGGCGGAAAGGGTGGTAGGGGTTCCTCCGCCCATGTATACACTGGCCAGCTCCAGACTCAGCTCTTCCGCCAGGCGGGCGATGACCTCCAGCTCCCGGCAGAGCAGCTCCACATAAGGCTCCACCAGCTTTGCCGCCTTCTCAATGGAATGGGAGACAAAGGAACAGTAACTGCATCGGGATGGGCAAAAGGGGATGGAGATATAGAGGCTGTAACTTCTTGGTGTGACCCTTTCCAAAATAGGCCGCTGACAGCGGGCAGTCTCCATGGCAAGGGCGATCTTTTCCTGGGAAACATAGCGGTCCCGAAAATAGGCGGCAGTCTCTTCCTCTCCCATTCCCTGGGAGAGGCATCTCTGCACCAGCTTGACCGGGCGGACCCCCGTCAGGATTCCCCAAGGCGGTTTGATCCCCGTGGCCTTCCCCAGCAAGTCGTAGGTCATCTTCCCCAAATGAAACTCAAAGGTCTTTTGAACTGTTTCCTCTGGGCAGGATACCTCCCGCTCCGCACTGGAATCCGCCAGTTCACCCGAGCCTCGGTCCAAAATCCGCAGCCGAACCATCAGGCGGTAGCGGTTTTCCTCTGCCTTCCGTTCCAGCAGCTCCCCATTTGCATACAAAAACTCCTCCGGCACCTCTGGACAGCCGCCCTCCACCTTTTCCCCAGGCATCCTTTCCGCCTGAAAAAAGAGCTTTGCCATACATTCCAGCTCATAGCCGCAGGCCTGTGCCAGGCCTTCAATCAAAATCCGCATGATATACCGCGTCCTTCATGTAGAGGTTGACCCGGCGCTCCCGGTCCAGGGTGGTATCCCCGCCATGGCCGGGATAGACATGGTATTCCCCGGGGAGGGCCGCCAGCTTCCGCAGGGAATCCAGCATCACCAGATAATCCCCTCCGTAAAGGTCGCACCGGCCAATTTCCCCCTCAAAAAGGGTGTCCCCGGTAAAGAGGAGCTTTTCCCCCTCTGTTTTGCTCTGACAAATCAAGCATACGCCGCCCTTGGTGTGCCCCGGCGTATGGACTGCCTGGAAGGAGAGCTCCCCGGCCTCAATCACATCCCCGTCGGACAGGGCCAGATCCTCTTTCAGAAATTCTTCCTTGGGCAGGCTGGCGAAGGGCAGAGATTTGGCGGTATCGTTGAGCAGCTCCACGTCTTCCCTGCCAATGGCCACCTTCACCTGGGGATAGCGGGCCTTCAGCCCCCGCACAGCCCCTGTGTGGTCGTGATGCCCATGGGTCAGCAAAATCCAGGATGGAACAAGCGTGTTTTTGTCCAGCTCGCCGGCAATCCTTTCCGCTTCGTCCCCTGGATCGATGATCACCGCCTCTCCCGGCGACGTAGGCAGTATATAACAGTTAGCCTCCAGCGGTCCCACCGCCAGCCAAATCATCTTCATATCCAATGAAATCCTTTCCCAAAGGGGAGAGAAGGCCTCCCCCTTTATTTTCCAGCCGCTGCTGGGTCAAGATAGATGGTCACAGGCCCATCCGCCCCAATCAGGACCTCCATATCTGCGCCGAAAATTCCATGGGCAACTGGTTCCACCCCCAACCCCTCCAGCCTTTGGCAAAATCGCCGGTACAGGGGTTCCGCCTGCTCCGGGCGGGCCGCCAGGGTGAAGGAAGGGCGGTTGCCGCTTTTTTTCGTCTCGGTGCAGAGGGTAAAGTTGGAAATCACCAGGACGCCCCCTCCCACATCCTTGACCGACAGGTTCATCTTCTCCTTGCCGTCCTCAAATATGCGCAGGTTGGATACCTTTTCCGCCAGATAATCGCATTGGGCCTCGCCGTCCTCTGCTGTCACCCCCAGCATGACGCACAGCCCCTTTCCAATCTCTACGACCGTTTCGCCTCCAACCCGGACTTCGGCCCGGCTGACCCGCTGAATGACCGCTCTCACGGCTTCCGCCTCCTCCTTAATATAAAACAGATGATGGGTTTTAGAACCTTTAAATCTGCGCTGACCTGACGACAGCCGTTACATCCGGGATCCTCTTGACTGCCGCCATTACCTCTTTCAGCTGTTCCAGATTGGAGACCCCAATGGTAATCTGAATCTGTACCTTGTCGTCATCCTTAATCTCCTTGGCGTTAATGGAGCGGATAGGAAGCTTCAGGTTACTCAAGCAGGTGGTTACATCCGCCAAAAGGCCGTTTCTGGTATAGGCGGAGATGTCAAGCGTGGCGTCGAAGGTCTGGGTGTCCTCTCCGCTCCAGTAGGCGGTCATCCATCTTTCCGCCTGCTCCGGGTCCTTCATGGAATTTTTCACATTGGGGCAATCCTTTTTGTGGACGGACACGCCGTATCCCCTGGTAATAAAGCCGATGATTTCATCGCCGGGGACTGGGTTGCAGCACCGGGCGAACTTCACCTGGCAGTTATCCACCCCCTGGACGATTACCCCGCCCTTTGCCTTGCGGTTCTGCCTGGCCACAGCCGAAGCCTGGGCCTGGGCGGCCTTTTCCGCCGCCTCGTCCGGAGTCAGGGCCGGGGTCTGGTATTCCTTGATATACTCTTCCTTGATCCGCGGCATGATGCGGGAGATGGAGATGCCCCCATACCCGACCGCCGCATAAAATTCGTCTATGGTGCTGAACTTCTGCCGCCTGGCCAGATCCAGGAGAAAACGCTCCATCTTGTCCTCCGGCAGGACGATCTGGTTGCGCTTGACCTCCCGCTCCCCCGTTTGCCTCCCCTCGGCAATGTTCTCCTCCCGCCGCTCCTTTTTAAACCAAGCGCGGATGCGGTTTTTTGCCGAACTGGTCTTGGCGATGTTGAGCCAGTCCCGGCTGGGCCCTTTATCCTTGGGCCCCAGTATCACCTCGACAATCTTTCCCGTCTGGACCTGATAATCCAGGGAAACCATTCTGCCGTCCACCTTGGCCCCGATCATCCGATGTCCCACCTGGGTGTGGATGGCATAGGCGAAATCGATTACGGTAGAATTTGCAGGAAGGCGTATCACATCCCCCTTGGGGGTGAACACAAAGACCTCGTCCGGGGTCAGGTCAGTTTTGATGGAACGGACCAGCTCCTCCACATTGTCGGCCTCTATCTGGCTTTCCAGCAGCTGCCGGATCCACGCAAGGCGTTCGTCCATCTTGTCTGAACGGCTGATCCCCGCCTTGTACTTCCAGTGGGCGGCGATGCCGTATTCGGCGGTCTGGTGCATCTCCCAGGTGCGAATCTGTATTTCAAAGGGGATCCCTCCCTTTTCATCCAGAACCGTGGTATGGAGGGATTGATACATATTGGCCTTTGGGGTGGAGATATAGTCCTTAAACCGGTCCGGCAGGGGCAGGAACATGTCGTGCATGATCCCCATGACGCTGTAGCACTCAAAGGGGGTGTTTACAATAATCCGCACCGCGTAAATATCGTAAATGGAGTCAAAGGACTTGTTCTGCATACAGACCTTGCGGTAGATGCCATAAATGCTCTTGACCCTTCCGGTCAGATAGGGAGGATCCTTGCCCATGGCCTTATACTCCTGCTCCAGCCGCTGGGAGATCCGCTTTTCAATATCCGCCAAAAGCCCGTCCCGTTCGCTTTTTTTCAACATGAGCTGCTCTTCCAGCTCGGCGTAAGCCACCGGGTCCAAAAAACGCAGGGACCGGTCTTCCAGCTCATCCTTAAAAGCTCGGATACCCAGCCGGTGGGCCAGAGGAGCGTACACCTCCATGGTCTCCTTGGCGGTGTCCCTCTGCTTTTGCGGGGGGACAAACTGGAGGGTCCGCATATTGTGGATGCGGTCCGCCAGCTTAATGATGACCACCCGCACATCCTTTGCCACTGCCAGCAGCATCTTCCGGACATTTTCCGCCTGCTGCTGCTCTTTGGAGGAGAAGGGGATCTTTTTCAGCTTGGTAACGCCGTCCACCAGGTAGGCGACCTCCCTGCCGAACTTTTTCTGGATCTCCTCCAACGTGATGTCGGTATCCTCCACCACGTCGTGGAGGAGGGCGGCGGTCACGGTCTCAGTATCCATCCCTGTCTCCACCAAGATGGTGGCCACCGCCACGGGGTGGATGATGTACGGTTCGCCGGATTTGCGCTTCTGATCAGCGTGAGCTTCCTCCGCCAACTGGAACGCATTGGTAATCACCTGTATATTATAAGGCCGTCCTGTCTTTTTAATTGCTTCCAACAGGCCTTCCAAATCCTGCTGCGCCATTTTACATCCCCCCATTCCCTTGCCCGGCCGCTGCCGGGCCGCCAGCCATACTCCGTATCCTTTGGAGCACCCCTGCGGACATCAGATCCACCTTGCCGCTGGCCGCCGGGACAGAAATGGTCTTTTTCCGGCCGTCCCGCTGAATCAAACCCAACTCCAGGAGGGCCATCAGGGCCACCCGCATTTTGCAGAACTGGAATCCGCTCCCCGGCTGGAACCTGCCGCACAGGCGGGCATACAGCAACTCCTCGCTGCCCCGCCACTGGTTCTGTTCCCGGAGAAAGCGGTAGACCACCGCTGTCTCATCCCGGGTCGGCGCAGCCCGTTCTGCCTCCTGAGGGGTAATCTTCTCCTTCCGGCAGAGTTTTTCGTACAAGAGCTGCCCAGAGATCCATCCCTCCTGGTCCAGCTGGGACAGCCGCATCTCTCTGACCTTAATGGAGAGCCGCTCCTGCCCGTTGTACTGGCCAACCTCCACCGCGACCAAGGCGTCCACCTTATCCCCGGGATGGAAGGGAAACTGCTCTGCCGTCATGCCAAAGTAGACGGCCTGATATTCGGTCTCTCCCTGCTGGAGCCGCAGGCGGATATGTTTTCCCTCACTGATCGGGTATACGCCGCCGATCACTGCCTCCTGGACTGCGAATACAGGGGCTTCATTGCCCATGCCAAAGGGCTCCAGGGCCGAAAGGCTGCGGATTGTCTCCAAATTCAGATCCTCCTGAGTGAGGACAGCGTCCACATGGACCGAAAGCACCGGCATCTCCTGGTAATTTTGAGCGGCAAATTCCAGGAAGCTGTTCCGGAACTCCTCAAATCCCCCCTGTTCCACCGTCATCCCCGCCGCCATGGGATGCCCTCCGAAGCGGGAGAGACGCTGGGAACAGGCAGCCACGGCGTTGATCATGGAAAACCCTTCCACACTTCTGCCGGATCCCCTTCCGGTGCCGTCCGGCTCTCTGGAAACCAGGATACAGGGCTTGCCGGAACGCTCCACCAGCCGGGAGGCAGCAATGCCGATCACCCCATGGTGCCAGCCCTCCCCCTCCAGCAGCGTGGCCCGCTGATGGAGGAGCGACGGGGTCTGCTGGAACATGGCGATCACATCCGCCATGACCTTCTGCTCCAGTTCCCGGCGGAGGCGGTTTGCCTCCTCCACCTGTTCCGCAAGGGCGGAGGCCGTGTCATAATCATCGGTTGTCAGCAGCTGGAGGGCAACGCCAGCATCCCCAATCCGTCCCGCCGCATTGATGCGGGGAGCAAGGCCATAGGCGATCGACGCGCTGGTAACAGGCTTTCCGGAAAGGCCTGCCTTTTCCATCAGCGCCGCGATGCCGGCGCTGGGCTCGCACCCAATCTGCTGCAGTCCCCGCCGGACGATGGTTCGGTTGGCCTTTACCAAAGGGACCACATCAGCCACCGTCCCAATGGCTGCCAGCATCCCATAATATTCTAAAAGCTCGCCGGTCTCATCCTCCTCCAAGGCGCGGGCCAGCTGGAAAGCCACCCCTACCCCTGCCAGTTCATGGCTTTGGGAAGGGCAGTCCTTCCGATGGGGGTCTACCACCGCAGCGGCTCTGGGCAGCTCCTCCGGGGGCTGGTGATGATCTGTGACCACCACATCCATTCCCAGTTCTTTGGCATAGTCGATCTCCGCCGCTGCCGATATCCCGTTATCCACTGTGATCAGCAGGGTAATCCCCATATCCGACAAATACCGGATTGCCGCCTTGTTCAGCCCATAGCCGTCCTCCCTTGTGGGAATATAGGGCATGACATCTGCCCCGTTGCTCTCCAAATATCCGCAGAGAAGGGCAGTAGCTGTCACACCGTCGCAGTCGTAGTCCCCATATACTGCTATGCGTTCCTCTTCCTCAATCCCCTGCCGGATCCGTTCCACCGCTTTTTCCATATCCACCATCTGGTAAGGATCGGGCAGCGGGAGGCCGTCCTGCAGGAGGGCAAGGGCTTCCCCGGCAGTGCAGCCCCGTCCCTGGAGAATCCGCACTACTAACTGCGATATATCAGGTATCTGCTCCGTTATGGTCCGGCGCATCTCTTCCACTGCTTCCAGGTTGGGCTGGACATAAATCCATCGTTTTAATCCCATAGGCCCATAAGCTCCCCTTTCTCGTTTGCCTGCCTCTAAATCGCCGCACCGTTTGTCAGGGGGTTGGCGGCGCATTCTCTCGGAATGTGATTTTACCTGTTATTATACCTGATTTCCCCAGTAAAATCAACAAAAGGATTGCATGTAACGGAATTCTGTTTGAATTTGTATCAGACCGCGGCTCTCATTGGCAGAATCCCTGGACGCTCCAGCGGCAAAATCCCCGTCCAGTTGTCACACAAAAGCTTTTTTCTACCTATATTGATAACAGGGAGCAACGCCTCCCTGTTGATAACAGGAGCAACGTCTTCCTGTTGATCACAGGGGAGCAATGTTCCCCTGAAAGAAGGTGTGAAATTGGAGCTGTTTTCTGTTATAATGTTTGCAGTTTCATCGAATTTAGATAATCTGGCCGTCGGCATCTCCTACGGGATCAAAAGGGTACATATTTCAGCGCTGCCAGCCCTTCTCATCGGGCTGATCACCCTGGGCGGAACGATGGTCTCTATGGCGCTGGGGAAAAATCTCCTGCCTTTTTTGCCGGGAAGGTTTGCCCAGCTGCTGGGCAGCATCATCATCCTGGCTATGGGCGGATATGGGACAGTCTGTTTTTGGACAAAGCGCGTCCGCGCCAACGGGGCAGGTACCTCTGACGCAAACACAATATCCCTCCCCCTTCGGCAGCTGGCCCTAAGGGAGGCCGCAGTCCTGGGGACAGCCCTGGCGGTCAACAACATGGGCCTGGGGATAGGCGCCAGCATCTCCGGATTGCAGGTATTACCCGCCTCGGCGGCGTCCCTCTGCTTCAGCCTGCTTTTTCTTGTCCTGGGCAATCGTGCGGGAAGGCTCTGGCTCTCCAGCCTGATTGGCCGGTATGCGGAGCCCATTGCCTCCGGTGTCATGGTTCTTTTGGGAGTGTATCAGCTTTTCTCCTGAATTCCCCCGCCGTATCCCTGTTGTCCTGCCGCTGATTCATATTGACCTTGATGACCTTCTTGATGATTTTTCATTTTTTCACATGATTTCGTTCGCAATTTCTTCACAAACGAATCTGTTCAATTTGTTAAAAGTATGTTATAATAGGTGCGGATTAACAATACATGCAAAATCATCATCAAATTATGCCCTCATTTTGGAGGTTTCAACTATGAAGGTCGCGTTATTTACCGAAACCTATCTCCCCCACATCAATGGAGTAGCCACCCATGTCAAAAGCCTGAAGGACGGCTTGGAACAGCTTGGCCATCAGGTGTTGATCGTAACAGCGGACATCAATACCCACCGCCATTATTTAAAGGACAATATCCTTCACTGTCCCGCTTTGGAAATGAAGCGGCTGTATGGGTATGGTCTCTCCTCCCCTGTCAATATCCGCCGTCTGAAGATCATTGAAGACTTTAACCCGGATGTGATCCATATTCACAACGAATTCAGCATTGGGCTGTTTGGGGTGGCGGCCTCCCACATTTTGCGGGTTCCCTTGATTTATACGCTGCACACCATGTACGACGATTATATCTATTACGTCGCCCCCCGCCCCTTTGTGCGGGTGACCCGCCGTTTTTCCCATCGGTATATCAAATTCTTTGCCGAACGTGCCGACTGTATCACCGGCCCTTCCAAAAAGTGTGAGGAATATTTAAAGAGCGCTGGGGTAACTGGGGCCAAGGAGGTCTATGTTATCCCCAACCCAGTGGAACTGGACGCCTTTTCGCCGGAACGCGTCTCCCAGGAGGATAAAAGGGCCTTCCGGGAGAAATACCGCCTGCCGGAGGACGCCATGCTGGCCTGCTTTGTAGGCCGCCTGGGACGGGAAAAGAGCGTCGACGTACTGCTGAGCCACTGGGCTAAAACCATCCGCCCGGAGGATAACATGCGCCTGATCGTCATCGGCGATGGCCCGGCCAAGGAAGAGCTGGAACGGCAGGCCCAGGATCTGGGACTAAAAAGCATGGTAGTCTTTACCGGGAAGGTGGATCACGACGCCCTTCCGCCTTATCTGGCCTCCTGCAACGTCTATGTCACCGCTTCCCTGTCAGATACCAATTCCATCTCCATGAAGGAAGGGATGGCTGCCGGCCTGCCTGTTCTCCAGCTCTACGACGAGCTCAACGCAGACCAGGTTCAGGACGGGGTCAACGGCTTTGTATTCCGCAGCGCAGAGGATTTCGCGGACAAGCTGCGCATGATCCGGGATATGCCCCAGGCTCAGCGGGACAAGCTGCGCCGGTCTGTGATGGAGTCGGTCAGCAAGTACAGTGCCGCCAATCTTGCCAAAAACCTTCTGGCAGTCTATGAAAAAGCTGTCAGCACATACTGCGAACCGGTGTTTGCCAGGCTGAATATCAAATGACAAATACGCTCCACCGCAAAACAGCGCCGCTGTTTTGCGGTGGAGCGTATTTCAGCCAAAAGACGGCGGGGACGCGCCAACACGTCCCCGCTCTGTTCCCGAAAAAGCGGATTGCCAATCAACTCTCCCGGTCACAGGAATCCGCATGGGATGTCCTCAGAACATCTTCTTCCAAAAGTTGGGAAATCTCTACGCCGAATACGTTTGCAAAGGCCGCCAATTCAATGTCGGTAACAAACCTTTTTCCGCTTTCAATGCGTTGGATTGCATTTTTATCCAAATCCAGCCCCGTAATCTGCAGCATATCCGCCAATGCTCGTTGGGAGACCCGAGGGACCATCCGCCGGCGCAGCTCATAGATCTTTCTACCGCAAAGGTTGTTGCGGCCATTCTTCGCCCTGTTGGTAAACATCCTTTCTCACGCCGCCTTTCTCCTTATCAAACATGGTAATAGAACGTAGCTCCTCTATGAAAGAGTACGCGAAAGCACAGCGAAATAATAAGAGCCTATCACACTTACGCCGCCCGCCGCGGCAGTTGAAAACTTATTACTTCGTGTAATAAAAAAGAAGTGGTAGCCTCTAGTCCCGTCAAGCGGTTCCATTGCTGCGGCGCTGCCAGGCGAGCGATCCGACCCCCAACTGGCCGGAAATCCATCCTTCCCCCGCTCTCTGCCATGCCGCCGCAGTACCGCAAGCCTGTCCTGTTATTGGAATATTATGTCCTAAAACAAGCCCATTGCAAACACCTCTAATGAAATTATATGTTTTTTTTCCCGTTCTGTGACATTCACTTTATGCCGCAGATAAAAAAATGCATAAATTTTTATCAGACTGATGAACTTAAATCAAAAAAACCCCAAAAACTAGAAAGGATGCAAAAAATGCCACTCTCACCGGCTGCTGCCGGAATAGTAGCTTCCAATCTTTTTAAAGATGCGCAGCAGCTGCTCACAGTCCTCTTCACCCAACCACCGAAGCATTTCTGAAATCTTTTCCTGGTTCCTCATCCGCAGGTATTCCGCTAATTCCCATCCTCTCCGGGTGGGACAAACCTTGACGACCCGGCGGTCTTCCTTGGTACGGCGGCGCTTTAACAGCCCTCTTTTTTCCAGGGTATCCAGCAGGGGCGTTATGGTGGAGGGAGCCAGGTCCAGAGCGTCGCTGATCAAGGAGGTTCTTACCCCCTCCTCAGAAGGGCTTTCCCGCCCTTCTCCGCGGGCCTGTTCCACACAGCAGCCACATATGGCCACAAGCGCCGTCTGCTCGCTGTACCGCAGCTTGGGAAGCTCTCCTGCCTCCCCCTCGTTCTTCTGAACGTCCTGCTTAACGCTGCGCAGGACCCCCAACATAAGATTGGATAGCTGGCAGAAATATTCCTCCATTCCCCCGCCGTTCTCCCCTTGCGCTGTCTTTTCTATCCCGGTCTGCATCCCGTTTACCCCCTCTGTTGATAGATCATGCCCTTCTTTTGCCTTTCAGCTATTCTTTACGTTTTATTATAGCGGATTAAAAGGCCGAATTCAACGGATAAAAATGCATTATGTTTAAAATCATTATTAACAAAAATTCTCCTGAGATTAAGGATAATTTCCCTTTCTGCAGTCTAAATCCAAACATCGGAGGGTATGCCATGAACCTTTTGCTGACTGCTGTCAATACCCAGTATATCCACACCAACCCCGCTGTCCGCATCCTCCGCCAAAGGCTGGTACGTCGCTATCCCCAGGCGGAGGAACAGATACAAATCGCTGAGTTCACCATCAACCAGCGGGACGATGAAATGTTAGGTGAAATTTTCCGCCTTCATCCAAGGGCAATTGGCTTTTCCTGCTATTTGTGGAACATTGCCACAGTGCGCCGTCTGTGTGCCGAATATCGAAAAATCGATCCTTCTGCGGTGATCTTTCTGGGAGGGCCGGAGGTTTCCTATGACGCGCAGGCGGAGCTGGAACGGCTCCCCGCCGCTGACTTCATCCTCCGCGGCGAAGGGGAGTACGCCATAGAAACGCTCTATCCCCTTTTGTCCCGATGGGAGGCCGCCTCCCTGGAGGAGACCCTCCGGATTCCTGGAATTGTCTTCCGCAAGGGTGGGGAGATCTATGCCAATCCACCCTGCAAACCGGTGAAAATGGAGGACGTACCCTTCCCTTATACGGAGGAGGAGCTGAAAAGCGGGCGCATTCTGTATTATGAAACCATTCGGGGCTGCCCCTTTCAATGCCAGTACTGTCTCAGTTCAGCGGAAAAAGGGGTTCGGCTGCGGCCTTTGGAGCAGGTTTTCCGGGATCTGGACCGTTTCCTGAACGCAGAGGTACGTCAAGTGAAACTGGTTGACCGGACCTTTAACTGCTCCAAGCCCCATGCCATGGCAATCTGGCGCTATCTGGCGGAGCATGACAACCAAACCACCAACTTCCACTTTGAACTTGCGGCGGAGCTGCTGAACGAGGAAATGCTGGAGTTTCTCTCCACCGTCCGGCCAGGGCTGTTCCAGTTTGAGATCGGCGTGCAGTCCGCCAATCCGGAGACCCTTCGGGCAATCCGCCGTCCCGCAGAAATGGACCGCCTGCGCGCCATAACCCAGCGGATTCGCAGCAGCGGGAATATCCATCAGCACCTAGACCTGATTGCAGGGCTCCCCTTCGAAGGATTCGCATCCTTTGGGGAGAGCTTCCGGCAGGTTTACGAGATGAGGCCCCATCAGCTCCAGCTGGGGTTTTTAAAGCTGCTCAAAGGCACCGGGCTGTACCGGGACGCCGGAAAATACGGGATCGTCTGCCGGGACACCGCCCCCTATGAGGTGCTGGAGACCCGCTGGCTCTCCTATGGGGAACTGCTGGAGCTGAAGGATATCGAGGCCATGGTGGAAACCTATTACAACAGCAGGCGCTTTCAAAAAAGCATTTCCGAGCTGGAAAAGCGGTTTTGTTCCCCTTTTGTCCTTTACCAGACCATGGCGGCCTATTGGCGGAAAACCGGCGCCTTTGGCCAAAGCCACCGCAACGAACAGGTTTACGAGCTGTTATGGCTGTTTTTCCGGGACGAGCTGAACCCTTCGGCAGAAGAGCTGGAGGGGTTTAAATGGCTGCTGCGCCACGACCTCTGTCTCCATCAAAAGCCCCGGCGCACAGAGGAAAACATCGCGGTGAGCCTTTACCTGCCCTATCGGGACCGGGTTTCAGCTTTTTACCGCTCTGGGGAGCTGATGGAGCAATTCCTCCCCGGCTATTTGGGAATGGACCCCCATCAGGCTGTGCGGATCACCCATATGGAGGTGTACCCCTTTGATCCCCGTCAGGGCCTTACCCCTGTCCCGCTGGAAGGAGCCCGGGGATCGGGTATGATGCTCTATGATTATCAGGAACGGGATCTGGAGGGCATGGCTTGCTGCCATTGGATCGCTTTTTAAAATTTCTTCCTTAAAATACACAAATTTTTTTGGAATCTATTATAAAATCATGGCAGATTCTATAAAAATGTTGACAGGACATGGATTTTTTATTACAATGTATTTGTGAAAGGATGGTAGAAAGCGGAAGCGTCAAAAGGGCTGTGCCTGACGCGGTTTTCTATGTATCCGGCGAATACATACAATGGAAACGGAAAGAGAGGAAACACAAATGGCAAAGAGAAGATATGCCCAGGTCGGCACTGGCGGCAGAGCGAGATTTTTCTATGAGGCAGTCGCCTCTACCTACAGCGAGACCAGCGAAATCGTGGCTTTCTGCGATGTAAACCAAACCAGAATGAACTTTGCGAACTCCCGCCTGGAAGCCCTAGGCGCCAAGACAGTCCCTACCTTCAAGCACTACGAGTTTGAGAAGATGATCGAAGAGATCAAGCCGGACTGCGTCATCGTCACATCCGTTGACCGCACCCATGACTGGTATATCATCAAGGCCATGGAGCTGGGCTGCGACGTTATCACCGAGAAGCCCATGACCATCGACGAAAAGCGCGCCCAGAACATCATCGACACCCAAAAGCGCACTGGCCGCAACGTCCGTGTTTCCTTTAACTACCGCTACGCCCCCACCAACACCAAGATCCGTGAGCTGATCATGGACGGGGTGATCGGCGACGTTTACTCCGTTCACTTTGAATGGTTCCTCAACACCAAGCACGGCGCGGACTACTACCGCAGATGGCACCGCAACAAGGAAAATTCCGGCGGCCTGCTGGTGCATAAGGCCACCCACCACTTTGACCTGGTGAATTTCTGGCTGGGATCCAGCCCTGAAATCGTCTACGCCATGGGTTCCCTGAACTTCTATGGCCGCACCAACGCCGAACGGCGGGGCGTAAAAGAATTCTATTACAGATGCCACGGCAGCGAGATTGCCAAGAACGATCCCTTTGCCCTTGACATGGAAGCCAACCCCACCCTGAAGGCCCTCTACCTGGACGCCGAGCATGAAGACGGCTACATCCGCGACAAGAGTGTTTTCTCCGAGGAGATTTCCATCGAAGACACCATGGGCGTTATGGTTCGCTATAAGAACAACGCGATCCTGACCTACTCCCTCAACTCCTATCTGCCTCTGGAAGGCCTGCGGGTCGGCTTTAATGGCAGCAAGGGCCGGATTGAGATGGAAGTGTTTGAAAACTCCTATGTCAATGCCGGCGGCGACAAGTCCAACGAGGGTTCTGTCCACAGCAAGAAGATTATGGTTTACCCCATGTTCGGGCCTGCCTATGAGGCCAAGGTAGAGGAAGGCGTCGGCGGACATGGCGGCGGCGACCCTGTACTGCTCAACGATATCTTTGGCGTTCCCGTTGAGGATAAGTTCCATCGGGCAGCCAACCAGGTGGACGGCGCAATGTCTATTTTGACCGGTGTAGCGGCCAACAAGTCCATTGCTTCCGGAGAGCCTGTCCGCATTGCTGATCTTGTAAAATTCTAACATCCGCGTTGGGGCAGCCGCTGAATCAAGGGCGGCTGCCCTTTTTGCGGGCAAAACCCGGAGGTTTTTGACTGATATGACAAAAGATATCAAATGGATTTTCTTCGACGTTGGCTCTACCCTTGCCGATGAAAGCGAAGCGTACCTCCACCGCATCCGGGACGCCATTGCTGGGACAAATATTGCCTATCAGGAATTCTGGGACAGGATGATTGAATTCTACCGGAACAATCAAAAGGGGGATTTAGAGACATTGCGGCATTATGGGCTGGAGGTCCCCAAATGGCATAAAGAAGATGAAAAACTTTATCCTGATGCAGAGGAATGTCTAAAAAGATTAAAACCCAGGTATAAAATCGGGGTGATCGCCAACCAGAGCCTTGGAACCAAAGACAGGCTGGAAGCCTTCGGCATCCTGAAATACATCGACCTGGTAATTGCGTCAGCCGAAGAAGGCGTGTCCAAGCCGAACCCGCGGATCTTTGAAATTGCCCTGGAGCGGGCGGGATGCAGGCCGGAAAACGCCGTCATGGCCGGGGACCGGCTGGATAATGACATTACCCCTGCAAATGCCTTGGGGATGACTTCCATTTGGATCAAACAGGGTTTCAGCCGGTATGGCACACCCAAAACGGTCGCGGAACAGCCAGATTATATTGTGAACAGCCTGACCGAAATATGCGACCTGTTCGGCCAATAAAAGAAAGGATTTTGCATATGTACAATGTATTAGACTGCGGCATCCAAAAAGACGGGGTTACAGACAACACCCAGGCCATAGCGGACCTTATCGCAAAGATGGAGCTGGAAGGCGGTGGGACGCTGTACTTCCCCGCCGGGAAGTATGTCACAGGCTCAATCGAATTAAAAAGCAATATGACCCTGTATCTTGACGCAGGGGCGGAAATCCTGGCCAGCGAGGACCGGAGCAAATACCCCTTTGTGGATGGGAAAAAGGTCCCCGGCTGGGACGGGGTGACGATGTCGGCCATCATCACTGCCTTTCAAGCGGAAAATATCGCGGTGATGGGCCGGGGGAGGATCGACGGACGGGGCTATCATTGGTGGCACAAATCCACCGACGGCACCACCCGGGACGGCAGGCCCAGGACCCTCCAGTTCTTCTCCTGCGACAACATCCGGGTGGACGGCATCACCATCGTCAACTCCCCCATGTGGACCATTCATCCGG